>DAOUEU010000111.1:0-12951 GCA_034430255.1 Dehalococcoidia bacterium
GAGTTTTATAGCTACAGAGCATCAAAAACGCGATTTCGACTCATTGACTCGGCGATACTCAGAGGGAACTCCCCTTCAGGAACCTTGACTTTATATCTGGATTGAGCTTGGCTCCACGGGCTGGATACGAACCTCTCCCATCTTGAATAATTCCCGCCAACATCAAGCCACCTTGAGTATTGAATCTGAACACAAAAAGTAATCGCCCTCTTTTTTTGCCGACCCTATTTCCCCGTACCCGCAACGAACTTCACCGAGATCGAATTGAGGCAGAATCGAAGCCCGGTTGGAGGAGGGCCGTCATTAAATAGGTGTCCCAGATGCGCACCGCACCTTTGGCACATTACTTCGGTCCTTGTCATGCCCGCACTAGTATCTATCGCTGTCGTAATGTTTTGCTCTGAGAGCGGTGCCCAGAAGCTTGGCCAACCTGTTCCCGAATCGTACTTGGTCTCGGAGCTGAATAGGTGATTGCCGCAACACGCACATTGATATATGCCTTTTCCTTTAAAGTTGTAATACTTGCCGGTAAAGGCTGGTTCAGTTCCTTTTTTTCGGGCAACCTCATATTGCTCCGGTGTAAGAAGCTGCCTCCACTCTTCATCGCTTTTAAATATCTTATTCGGCATGTTTCCGCCTTAATCTGTCATAATGAAAATGTGCTAGAGTCCTTTGTTTGGTGTCAGCAGATAAGGGAAAATAACTGTGATAGCTACTTGTGACCCTCATTGCAGGTTTCTGCCTACCTGAAGATGCCTGTGGGTATTTCGGTCTCAGGTTTCCTGACTAAACCGCGACTACTTCTTTGACCTCAGGCACTTCTTCCCTGATAATGCGCTCGATCCCGTTCTTTAGTGTCATGGTCGCCATGGGGCAACCGCCGCAGGCACCGGTCAGCCTGACCGAGACTACCCCATCCTTTACCTCGACCAGTTCCACGTCCCCACCATCGGCCTGCAGTGCAGGTCTCACGCGGTCGATCGCTGCTTCTATCTTTTCTCGCATGGCCACTAAATCCTCCTGTCTGGAGATACACCTCTCCTTATTTCAACATAATTAGCTTAATTCATGGGGTGGCGCTTGTATGCAACCTTTGTCTCATACCGGAGGTTCTTGGTTGGAATCCAACTCCCGCTGCCAAGTAATCGAGGGCGCGGAATTCGAGGCCGTGCCTTTATGTTTACCTGCCCCGGGTGCCGCCGCTAGCGCAATGTAAAAAGCTGGGAACTCAAGATAAGCTATTTTTTGGCGTACGTTACTTCGACTGCACCGCCGAATATCGGATTAGTGGTAACATCCTTGAAACCAAGTTCGGTAAGAAGTTGATGTCTCTCTGACTGGGGGAGATGCTCAGTGCCCCAGGTTATTTCATAGAACTGATCCTTAATACTGGGTGCGTATTCCGGCTTTCTAAAGTCCTCTACTCTTTCCGGAAAGGCGAAGTCGAAAATCACTATCTCACCGCAGTCCTTTAGAGCCTTGTAGCAGTTTGCTATTGACCTATATCTTGTATTTGGTCTTATTTCGTGTAACACTACCGCCATGTTGACGAGGTCAAATTCTCCATCATATTCCATGGAGGCTGCATCTACCAACATGACTGATGTTCTATCCTCCACCCCGTTGTCTTCCAGGTGTCTCCGGGCATCTTCGATGACGAAACGATCGATTTCAATACCAATAAAGTTGCATCTGGGGAAATCTTTGGCTAGTTGAATCATGAGATCCCCCCCCCCACACCCTACATCTAAAACCTTCATCCCGGCATCCAGCCGCTCTTTCAACCCGGGAATTGAGGGAATTATCATGAACCTATAAGCCAGGGGCACTAAATGACTGGTCAGGGCTTTGGCGTCTTTCGAAAACTCGTACCCAAGGGCATCCCAGAAATGGGTGTCTCCACTCTTGTAATATTCGGGGTGACTCTTGAGGAGCTTTGCCCAGTGAGAAACCATGAATCTCGCTCTGTGCCCGAAATAGTAGGGATTTTCGGGATCGGTGAGCAGAGAACCCATGTGGGGTGCAAGTTTGAATCTGCCATCTTCGGCGCAATCGAGAATTTCGAAGTAATAGGCGGACTGGCACCAAAGCCTCACATAGGGTTCATGCAGACCGAGCTCACTGGCTAACATATCTGGGCCAAGGCCGCCCTCGGAGGCACTGAGCTTATCGAATAAGCCAAGGACAACCCCCGTATTCACTAAGTGGACAGCCAGGAACCCTTTTTCGTAATCTTCCAGCTTTGCCGATTGTTCATCCACGGTAATTTCTGTCATGCCATTTCACCTCTGGATAATGTTAAATTTTGTGCCGTTTTCTTTATGGTGCGCACATCTTAGACAAACGAAGGGCAGTTGTCAACGGTTGACTATAATCGCACGATTGGTCTATGCCGGTTTCCTACCCTGGCGGGGTACTGCTGATATCTTGCCCCGCTCCGGGATGTACCACGGCGACGGGTACCACCAGTCGCCTGGTTCAGCGATGCCATCTTCGATGAGGATGTGCATTAGGTTGTAGCCGACAGCCATAAGACACAACCCTCCGGGATGCGCTGACGACTGATGGGAAAGATAAAGTCCATCTATTGCTGGGACTCGGTAGCGAGCAAGTTCGGGTAGGGGACGCTTGTTCCACCACTGGTCCCGGCACTGGCGGATGGTGCACCAGGTGCCACCAATCATCCCAGTGTTGCGAAACTCCTGCTCCCACGGGGTGAGGCTCCAGTGTTCTACGAGGTCATCCTCAAGGTTTTCTACTACTGATCTGAAGGCCTTTCGCATATAGGCATCTATATCATCTTTGACCTTGTTCATAGCATCTGGTCCGTCAATGTGGTACTCTGGCGGCGGGACATAACCAACGATAGAACAATTGACGTAGAGGTTGGGACGGGTGCATTGCGAGTGGAAGTCGGCACTGAATATTTTTGAGCTCCCGGCCCAACACCACGGATATCTCTCCGGCGACATGGTGGGGTTACCCTGCTTGCCCATCACATCAGCAGCGTGCTCATAGTAGATCTCTCGCGAGTCCATCGGGTAACATACGCCTGACTGCTCACCCTCCTTGAACTTGGGACGATAGCGAAGGGGCTCACGCGTTAGGAAGTGGTTTACGTACAATGTCCCTCCCTTGATGCTGAGGTCATTTACGCGCTGCAGTAAGCCAGCGTCCATATACTGCGGCCCGATGAGATCGTTGAAGGTTTGCTGAATGTCGGTGGCACTGATCACTGCCTTGTCCGCCCAGATTACCTTGTTGCCCCAGACGGCATTGTCCCGCAGTCGCACGCCCACGGCGCGTCCGTGTCTGATAATAATCTCATCCACGGGACAGCAGCTGCGGAATATTGCACCGTGGGCTACAGCACAGCGAAAGAGGGCGTGGTAATATCCATGTTGGCCACCGATGGGGACAGTCCCTAAGGTATATAGCACGGCGGCTACCGCGGCTTCGAAAGCGGGTATAGCCATGCCCTCAAAGTGAGCGGCAGCACCGGCCCACCAGCCGAGAAACGCCAGGAATGTCTTAAAGGGCTCGGTCTCTATATATTCATCCATCAGATCAAACTGGGTCCATTCAAGCATTTCCGGGGTCCATACCTCTGGCAATCGCTCCTTGTAAACCTGCATGAAAGGGATGGTATCGGCATTTATCTCCACTTCGGGTGGATGAGGTGGGCTCCAGAAGGTGGCGCGCAGCAGCTCCTGGACAAACGGTGGATTGCCGGTGAGGCCGGCCAGCTTCAGCCAGCCCTCCAAGTCCTTGGCACCGACCATGGAAACTCCATCGGTGCACAGAAGTCCGAATCCCCCGCCTCCGGCAAAGCCTTCCCCAGCAAGCTTCTGAGCTGCCCAGTCCATGCGGAGGCCGTACCTCCACAGCTCTAGCTGCTCCCAGCCGGGGGCTGCCCCACCATACAGGGCTACGGCATGTGGACTGACATGCACCCCGGCTATGGGATCCGCGTTCTCCTGTGCTCCCCCGCACTCCGCCCGCTCCTCCAGGACGCAGACGCTCAGCCCGCACTTAGCCAGGTATGCCGCTGTCGTAGTGCCGTTGTGGCCGGCGCCAATTATAATAATGTCGTAGCTTTCTTCCGTGTTCATTTTGGTGCCTTGTCTACCCTTGTACCCTTTCTAAGACCTCTTACACCCCGCCACCCCGCGCAGCCATAGCAATACTCCAAGGCACAAGGCGGAGGAACTCCAGCAGGTCAGGGTAACCTGCCATTTCAACACTAATCTGTAGCGGGCGCTTATATCAGGGAAGACTGCCCAGTGGTAACATCGCTTTAGGCCTAGTAAGGCCAGTTATCTTAATCCTCCCTGGAATTACTATTCATGGTGATTACAACATATATGTCTTAGTGAACCGCTCCATCTCGGGGGTAGGTTTCCACCACTTCTTAACACCCATGTCCTCGGCCACCTTGTTGGCGGCGAGGTATGCTGGGCCACCGAGCACCAGTCCTCCGGGATAGGTGGAGGCGCCACACACATAGAGGCCCTCGATGGGTGTGGCGTGGCCGGAGCACTCTATATTGGGGCGGAAGGTGTTAAGTTGGGTCGGCCGGTAGTCGCCGTGCTTGATGGAACCGCGGCGCATGTTGGGAAGACGGATCTCGATGTCCACTGGGGTCTCGGCATTGGTCAGGATGACCTTGTCCCGTGTGAAGTTGGGGGCTAACCTCTCCCATTTGTCCAGCACTGCCTCCTGCAACTTGTGAGAGTACTTCTCCCAACCGCCCTCGATCTCGTAGGGGGCATGCATCTGGAAGAAGGAGACCTCGCCGCCCTGTGGTGAGTGGACCAGGTGGGGGTCGAAGAAGCTCTCGCAGGTAGAATGCCCACCGAAGTTATTCATATCGATCTTGCCGGCCACTACGTTGTCCCAATGAGCTAGAAGCTGATCAACACCTTCAATGCCGAATATGGTCATGAACGACTCGCTGGCCCACGGCTCCTCTGCCTTGTACTGCGGCATCTCCTTGGAGGCGACGTGCAGGGTGTAGAAGCTCCACTTATCGTAGACCCACCCCTCAACCGCCTCCTTCAGGTTACCCGGCAGGTTGTCGCTGCCTACTAGGTCGAGGAAGGTAGTGTGCGGGTCGAGGCTGGAGATAATTACCTTGCTGCGCAGGATTCGGCCTTCTGAAGTCTCCACCCCGGCGGCGTGACCATTATCCATAATTATCTTGGTCACCTCGCACGTATCCAGGATCGTTCCCCCATTCCCCACAACCTCTCGTCCCAGGGCACCGGCGAACTTATGCGAGCCTCCATAGCAGTAACACTTGTTCATGCCCCGCATCAGAAGTAGCGGCACGAACAGGCCTACACCAGTCTCCTTGGGGTCCAGCCCCCACATGCAGGTGACATATAGCATAAGGGCGCGCACCCGATCGTTCTCGAACACGCTGGTTATGATCTCGTACGGGCTCTGCTCGGCGATGTCCCACAGCTCCCGCCCGACGTCAGTCTTATCCAGTACTATGCCCAGGTCGGTGGGCGACATGGCCGGCAGGTAGGTAAGAGGCGCGATTATATCATCGACAATGTGCCGGTAAGTGCGCATCAGCTTGCCGAAGGCGATGGCGTCCTTGACCGAGTACCTCATAATGGAATCACGGGTGTCCTCGACCATGCGGGTGAGCAGCAGAGAGCCGCCGTCCTCGAACACCATGGCCGTCTGCAGGTTGGGCTTGACCCAGGCCATACCGTGATTATCCAGATTGAAGTCCCTGAGGACAGGCATGTAGTCGACCATCAGGTGGTATATGACGTGTGCGTTGGAGTAGTAACAGGGGTGGAGGATCTCCTCAGTGACTAGCCCTCCCCCGATCTCGTAGCGGCGCTCTATTATCGCCACCTTCAAGCCGGCCTTGGCCAGGTAGGCTGCTGTCATCAGCCCGTTGGGGCCAGCGCCGATGACAATGGCATCCCACTCGCTGTCGCGGGGGAACTCAGCGAATACACCGCCGGTCAGCATTGGTTGTTCATACTTCGTTAGTTCCATCATGCCCTCCTTCTGTCCTTCGCCTACGATTCACTACGCTTTAATCTTGCCCTCATGGGGTACCGCCGATATCTTGCCCTTCTCAGGGATGTACCACGGCGATGGGTACCACCAGTCGCCGGGCTCGGCGATACCGTCCTCTATGAGCATGTGCATCAGGTTATAGCCAACGGCCATCAGGCACAGCCCTCCGGGGTGGGCAGATGACTGGTGGCAAAGGTATAGCCCGTCGATCCCCGGGACACGGTAGCGAGCGAGCTCGGGCAGGGGGCGCTCGTTCCACCACTGGTCCCGGCACTGGCGGATGCCGTACCATGTGCCACCGACCATCCCAGTGTTGCGAAACTCCTGCTCTTGAGGGGTCATCCCCCAGTGGTGAATGAGGTTGGGCTCCTCAAGGCCCTCGACTACCGTTGCGAAGGCCTTGCGCATATATTCGTTTATCTTATCTTTATCCCTGTTTATGGCATCTGGCCCTTCCACATGGTACTCCGGTGGTGGGACATAGCAGACGATAGAGCTCTCGATGTGCTCGCCGGGGCGGGTGCACTGGCTGTGGAAGGAAGGGGTGAATATCTTGTTGCTGCCGGCCCAGAGCCACGGATACCGCTCCGGGGGCATGGTGGGGTTACCCTGTTTCCCATTAACGTCTGCCACATGCTCATAATATATCTCTCGCGAGTCCATCGGGTAGCAGACTCCGGTCTGCTCGGCTGCCTTGAACTTGTCACGGTAGCGGACCTGCTCACGGGTGTGGAAATGGTTTACGTAGAGTGTTCCCCCCTTTAGGTTGAGGTCATCTACTCGCTGCTGTAGTGCGGGGTCCACAAACTGTGGCCCGATGAGATTGTTGAAGGTTTGCTTGATGTCGGTGGCGCTGATCACCGCCTTGTCCGCCCATATCACCTTATTGCCCCAGGTGGCGTTGTCCCGCAGTCGCACCCCCACGGCTCGCCCATGTCTGATGATTATCTCATCCACGGGACAGCAGGTGCGAAACACTGCCCCGTGGGCCACGGCGCAGCGGAAGAGGGCGTGGAAATAGCCGTGTATAGCGCCCATAGGGACGGCTCCTGTAGTATATAGCACGGAGGCTACCACGCTCTCGAAGGCGGGGATGGCCATACCCTCGAAGTGGCCGGCGGCCCCTGACATCCAGGCTATGTACGCCTGGAATACCTTGAAGGGCTCGGTCTCCATGTACTCGTCCATGAGGTCGAACTGGGTCCATTCCAGCATCTCAGGGGTCCACACCTCTGGTAGCCGCTCCTTATAGACCTGCATGAATGGGATAGTCTCGGCATTTACCTCCACGTAGTCTGGGTGCGGTGGGCACCAGAAGGTGGCGCGCAGCAACTCCTGGATGAACCCGTTCATCAGGCCGCTCAGCTTCAGCCACCCCTCTAGGTCCTTCATGGTGGCCGGGGCAACCCCATCGGTGACCAGAAGCCCCATGAACGTTCCAGTCGTGAAATCCTGCCCACTGAGATTCTGGGCTGCCCAGTCCATGCGGGCGCCGTGCCTCCACAGCTCCAGCTGCTCCCAGCCTGGGGCCGCCCCCCCGTAGAGGGCTACTGCATGTGGGCTAACGTGTACCCCGGCTATGGGCTCCGCGTTCTCCTGCGCTCCGCCACACTCAGGGCGCTCCTCCAGCACGCAGACGCTCAGCCCGCACTTGGCCAGGTATGCTGCTGCTGTAGTGCCGTTGTGGCCGGCACCTATGATGACAACGTCGTACCTTTCTGCATCACTCATTTTTACCTCCCATAACTATGGCCAGCGATAAAAGGCTGTCTCACATCACTTTTATGACTTTAATCGTAACAAAGAATCCCTAATTCTATACTGGACATAAGGAGAGATTAATACCTAGACGGATAGCGGGGTTTTATACCCTGGTTAGAGGATTATGTGGCGACGCAGTGCAAAGGCTACAGCCTCGGCACGATTACTAACACCCAACTTGCTGAAGATGCTACTGACGTGGAACCTCACAGTGGAAGGGCTTACTATTAACTGCTCGGCTATTCGGGTGTTGCTCTGTCCCTCTACCATTAACGTGAGGACCTTAAGCTCTCTTTCTGTGAGCAGGTATTCTTTAGCCATTGCCAAAGTTTTATGTTCAACCCATGTTCCTTCCTCAATGCTACGGTCACTAATGTCGCGGTAGTCAATAACTACGCCATTTACAGCTGGATGGGAGGTAAGGTTGTTGGCGACAGCTTCAATTAAATGCCACGTACCATTTTTATGTCTCACACGCAACTGTGCATATGCAGTATCGCCTGGAGTACGTAACAATTTGGTAAGCCCATGGGCTGTTTTAGACATGTCATCTGGGTGAATAATTGCCAGCGTATCTTTGCCAATAAATTCTCCCGGTTCGTAACCTAGGATCTGAGCAGCAGATGGAGTCTCATATATAACGCCTAAATCACTATCAAGAATAACGATGCCATCTAGAGAATTCTCGAGAAGTGCTCGAAAGGGTTCATCTCGTTCGCCAAGGACCTCTTCCAACCTCGTGCGCTGGATCTCCGACGCCTGTAAATCAGCAATCCGCTGCTCTAACGTAGCTAATTCGTGCATACGCATCTCGTTTCCATCGGTAAGTGATCGCAATACCCTAATCATTTCAGTGCTTATTTGCCTTCGTAAATCGGGCGGCATCTTCTTGGCAAGGCCAAATAGCTCATCCATTTCCGCATCGTCTACACCAAGTACACTAGATAAAGCCAAGACGATATTTTCCCTCGGAGGAGGCATGGCGCCTGTTTCAAGTTTGCTCACATATGCGAAGCTAATCCCCGTCTTCTCTGCGAGTTCTCTCTGGGTTATACCTCTAGCTATTCTCAGTTCTTTTAATCGTTGCCCAAATATCATCACACTAACACCTGTCGCTGTACGAAAAGCTTAAATCATGTTGAGCTGATTGTCAAGTTCGATATGACCTGATTGCTATATCAGGTCAGCATTGCCTTTGCATCTTACCCACTATTGGTTTAATGAGCTCTGCAATTTCAAGCCAACATGCGTATCTCGTGTGGTGACACCACAGCAGTTATGGTATCAACTTTCCTACCCTCGACGGCGTAAAACTTGTCATCTTACCTTTAATTCTTGGCGTTTCTCATCAAAGCTCAGAATCTTGGCGTTCTGACTAATTGGATCGCAAGTCGCTTCTATGTCTTTCGGTACAAATTCAAACTGACGACTCTTTTCAAGCCGTTTTAGTATTTGCCCTTTCTCCTGCTCTAGCGAATCGATTTCCGTGCAGATATGTTTGATAATAACCTTAAATGCGTCTTCGTCACAGGTATAAAATAATATCGTTAGTTAACAGATGGGCGGGGTTGTGTTTGGCATGGGTAAGTGTGTATAATCCGAGCCTAAGCAGGTTGGCGACAAGGGCATGGTAACTATAAGAGTAACTATGGAAATCAAAACGATTAAGATATATGGCTTTTCACATTTCATTGAGAAACCAGTGTTTTGGATTAACACAAGATTTCTGGTGATTGGACAAGAATGACAAATATAATTGAGGAGGGTTAATTATGCCAAATGAATCCTATGACATTATAGTCGTTGGTGGTGGTATGGGCGGTTTGAACCTCGCCGCACTATTAACACATGCTGGTAAAAAGGTGCTTGTTCTTGAACGTGGCGGAGAAGAAAGCTTGGGCGGTCGGGCAGCCAGTGGCAAAATGGGAGGTGCAGCCATAGATAATGGCATTAAAGGTCTCATCATGATAGGGACGCAGGATGAGATCTATCAACGTATTGGAAAACAATTGCCTGAGAATGTGTGTGAATGGACAAACTCTGGTGAGATTTATACAAACGGTCAGTGGCGTAAATTAGACGAAATGATTAAAGGATCGTTCGAGGAGTTTCTTAAAGTTTATAAGCAAAACGCCATTGATTTATCCTATGAACAAATTGAAGATCTCGATGATATTTCAATCGAAAAATTTGTGACCGACACAACGGATAACCAGGATATTATCGACTTCTTCCGTTATCTGGGGTGGTTATTTGGTGGCACCTTGCCTGCTGCCACGGACTACTCCGCGGGTTCGTTGTTCTACAGCATTAAAAAACAGGTCGAGGCGAATGGTCATATGCCTAGTCAATCCTACTGGGCAAAGGGTGGCAGTGGTGCAATCGCCGCTGGATTGATAGAAGCAATCGAGGAAAATGGCGGTGAGATTCGCACGAACACTAACGTATCACGTGTTGTTATCAAAGAGGGTGAGGTACAAGGCATAGAAATTGAAGAGGGTCATCGTGTTGTGCCCATGCAGTTTGTCGACACCGGGTTGATTGAAGCACCTGTGGTTGTCAGTGCAGTGGCTATATGGGATATTTTTAACATCATCTCAGAAGATGACCTTTCCCCCTGGTATGTAGAACGCCTCAAGCATTTGCATCGTAAAACCTTAAATCTTGGCACTGTGACTTATGCTTTAGACAAAGAAGAGCTTTGGGATCATAGTGGGCAACGTTGGGTTCAGGAAGGCCCTGTCAGTGGCAAACCATGGTGTGCCAGCTCACTGCGATATTTCGAAGAGAAAGGCCTTTACGAAGTATCGTTTTGGATACAACTAGGCTGGTGGGAGAAACCTAATTTCTTTGAAATGCACAAAGCCTCGCATAAAGCCGCTTTAAAAAAACTTTTTGAGGATTGGGAAGCTGATATAAAAATTCTTTTTCCGGAGGTAGTTGAAAACGCATTATGGAAAATTCGTTCATTCGGGCCATCTACTTTGATTGAAACACCAGGGAATATTGGCAGAAAACTTGTTGATATCGAGGCTGAAGGGGTAGAGGGCTTATACCTGGTTGGCGAACGCACAAATGCAGCCAAAGTGATGGGGGTTTATGGCTCCGCACAGACAGCACTGAAAGCCTATGATCTGATTTTGCAGAAATACCCCAGCACATCAAGCACAGTACAATAAAGCAGAGTCTAATCAGGAACTCGTCTGCATGAACTTCAGTTCTCTTTTTATTGTATCGAAGGATCATGCTATCAATAACTGCATATAGCTAGCTATAACGGCAATGACACCATAATCAGAAGTTAATGTGTCGCTATTTTGTATTTATCTTGCGCCGAAAACGCGATTTCGACCCCTTGACTTAGCGATATTCAGGGGGAACTCCCCTTCAGGAAACCTGATTTTGTATCTGTAGTGAGCTTGGCTACACGGCCTTGAACTTTACCTTGGGTGTACCGCAGATGGGGCATTTGTCAACTGCCTCCGGGGTGCCGCGGAGGTCGTTGCTTGGAATCCAACTCCTGTTACCAAGCAGTCAAAGGGGCGCGGTCTCAAGGCCGCGCCCCTTTGGTTCAAGCGTAGTAAATACTAATATAGGTACTTATATACCATGTTTCGTCTCAATTATAAGCTTCAGCATTTCTTAAAAAAAGCTATCATTTATATCTGCATCGTTGGAGTATCCCCGACGCTCCCAGAAACCTTCATATTCAGTATCATCCGAAATTTCGATTTCGGTTATCCATTTTATCCATTTGTATCCCCATCGACTTTCGGCGACAAGCTGAAAGGGAGCACCCCTTTCAGGGGGAAGTAAGACGCCGTTCATTTTATATGCCACGATTATATCCTGGTCGATTATATAGTCGATAGGGAGAGATGTTGTATATCCATCGTATGCGTGGAATATCACCACACTTGCATTTGGAGAAGCTTCAGCCTCTTCTATCAGGTCTCGGACCAGCACACCCTCCCATAGGATAGTAACACTCCACCCTTCTACGCAGTGCAATGTCACTACTTTTTTATAATTCTGGTGATTATCGATAACCTCATCGAAGACATAAGCTACGGGGTTCTCCACCAAGCCGCTAATTTTTAGCGTGTAACTATCCAAGTCTATGTACTGCGGACCTTTTATTGAGTTCTCCCAAAAATCGGTTATTGATGAAAGGTCTATACCTTCATATTCTTTAATCTCTATAGCTTGAAGGTACTGTGCGTTATCGATGTTTCCCTTTCTTGGAATATCTCTGACAATCATCACTGTCCCCACGACAGCACCACATAGAAGTATAACTGCAATAGCTACTAAAATTTTCATTACATGTAACCCCTTGCTTCAAGGCTTCTGTGATTATTTGGGCATTTGTTTGCCCGCTTATACCGCGACTACTTCCTTAACCTCAGGTACTTCTTCCCTGATAATGCGCTCGATCCCGTTCTTTAGGGTCATCGTCGCCATAGGGCAACCGCCGCAGGCACCGGTTAGCCTGACCGAGACCACCCCATCCTTTACCTCGACCAGTTCCACGTCCCCACCATCGGCCTGTAGCGCAGGTCTCACGCGGTCGATCGCTGCTTCTATCTTTTCTCGCATGGCCACTAATCCTCCTGTATGGTAATACGCCTCTCCCTACTTCAACATAATTAGCTTAATTCATGGGGTGACGCTTGTATGTAACCTTTGTCTCATACCAGAGGCCCTTGGTTGGAATCCAACTCCCGCTACCAAGAAAGCGAAAAGGCACAAGTTCGAAGCTGTGCCTTTTCGCTTTGTGTTTGGATTTATACTATCGGCACTTTATAAACCTAATCCACGGGCTTGAACTTTACCTTGGGCGCGCCGCAGATGGGGCATTTATCTGGCGCCTCACCCTCCACAGTGTAGCCGCACACCTGGCAAACGTAGAAGGTTTTATCCTCTGGGGCCTGCTTTTTCTCCAGCATGTCGAGGGCGGCCTTGAATAAACCGTGGTGGATCTTCTCGACCCGGTTCGCCAGGTCGAAGCTGGTTCTCGCTTTGCTCTCGCCTTCGGCCTCGGCCTGCTCAATAAATTCGGGATACATCTCGGTGAACTCGTAGTGCTCGCCGCCGATGGCCGTCTGCAGGTTGTCCCCGGTGGACCTTATCCCCTCAAGGACA
>DAOUEU010000112.1:0-1591 GCA_034430255.1 Dehalococcoidia bacterium
CGAGCTGGGTTTAGAACGTCGTGAGACAGTTCGGTCCTTATCTGTCGCGGGCGCAGGATATTTGAGAGGAGCTGCCCCTAGTACGAGAGGATTGGGGTGGACGAATCAATGGTGTACCAGTTGTCCCGCCAGGGGCACCGCTGGGTAGCTATATTCGGAAGGGATAAGCGCTGAAAGCATCTAAGTGCGAAGCCTCCCTCAAGATGAGATATCCCTCCCGATTATATCGGGACTGAAGGCTTCCCGAAGATTACGGGATTGATAGGTCGCAGGTGTAAGCGCAGCAATGTGTTTAGCCGAGCGATACTAATAAGCCGTGAGGCTTGACCTTGGTGTCTGTCCCCCCTGTGCGGTTGTCGCTTTAAATATTGCCTGGTGATCATTAGGAGAGATAACCTAATAAGCGGGGCTTGCCCACTACCTTTGCCCCGGCCAGGCTTTTTTTCTTGCCCGGTGGCCATAGCGGAGGGGAAACACCCGATCCCATTCCGAACTCGGAAGTTAAGCCCTCCAGCGCCGATGGTACTGCTCGGGGGACCGAGTGGGAGAGTAGGCCGCTGCCGGGTTTTTTGTTTTTTGCTTTGGGTGAAAAGCTTTCTTAAATTGAAGTGGTAGATATGTCAAACTCAAATAGTAAAATCTGGCTATTTTCTTCCTTTCTTGTAATCTTTCTTCTCATCGGTTGCGGTAAGAAGAATCCGGTGAAGAAGGATACCCATATTCCCAGGATTGCAAAGGCCTATGTAACCAGAAACGATCGTTGGGTTGCAGTCTTCGATCTGGAGAAGGCCAAGAAGATCAAGGACATCCCTGTGGAGGGGGTTTCTATTGGTGTCGCCATAACCCCTGACTGTAATTATGCTTATGTGACCTGTAATTGACCTGGGGAAGTATATAAGGTTAAAGTTAATGGCGATACAACAGTGGGCTCCATAAAGTTAGAGGGAAGCCCTAGCGGGATCGTCGTCTCCAGCGATGGAGCCTTGGCCTATGTGGCCAACACCGGCCCAGACTCTAAATCTATTTCAGTCATCAACCTGAATTCCGACACGGTGGCGGCCACGATAAACCTGAGTAATACCTCAGCCTCAATAGCCTTGACTCCTGATGATTCCAAGATATTGGTTTCTCTGCCATCGGCCGATGCCGTTTTAGCTATAGATGCCAGGAATTACAACATCATTGACCAAATCGGCTTAGATAAGCCTACCTACATCATGATTTCCGGTGACGGAAGCTATGCATATGTGACCTCAGGAAGCTCAAACTGGATCTCACAGGTCTCCCTGAGCAATTTTACCCTGACCAACTCCTTTCGGGCCGGGAATTATCCCATGGGTGTGGTGGAAAACCCCATAAATGGTGATCTTCTGGTCTCAAATCGCATTCCAAGCTCATACCTTGGAAGCATCTTGGTTTTGGATTCCAACTTTGTGGCACATGATACCATCGATGTAGATGGACACCCCACAGTAATGGTGTTTTCCGAGGATGAAGCTCTTCTTTGGGTCACGGTGGGAATAAGTGGTGAAGGCGGTAGTCTATTATCTATTGATGCAGGCGACTATATTATCAAAAGCGCATTGACCGG
>DAOUEU010000113.1:0-22631 GCA_034430255.1 Dehalococcoidia bacterium
GATAGGGGGTTTGATGGATATCGGAGCAGTTAAGCCAGTTGACATCGAAGAGGAGATGAAAAGCTCCTATATGGACTATGCCATGAGCGTGATCGTCTCCCGTGCCCTGCCCGATGTACGTGATGGGTTAAAGCCGGTGCAACGGAGGATTCTCTATGCCGCGGGAGATATGGGTCTTACCCAAACAAGTACCCACAAGAAGAGCGCTCGCATCGTTGGTGAGGTGCTGGGTAAATACCACCCGCACGGCGATGCCCCGGTCTATGAAGCCATGGTGCGCATGGCGCAGGATTTTTCCCTTAGGTATATGCTTATCGACGGGCAGGGAAATTTTGGCAGTGTGGATAACGACCCGCCGGCGGCGATGCGTTATACCGAGGCTCGCCTTTCCTCAATAGCTCAGGAGATGCTCCTTGACATCGAAAAGGAGACCGTGGATCTTGTACTCAATTTCGATGGCACTCTCAGGGAACCCACTGTGCTTCCCTCAAGAATCCCAAACCTGCTCATAAATGGGGCCTCCGGTATCGCGGTGGGTATGACTACCAACATACCCCCACACAATCTCGGTGAGGTCTCAGATGCCATCTGCTATCTTATTGATAACCCTGAAGCCTCGGTAGACGAGCTCGCCGATTTCGTTAAAGGCCCTGATTTCCCTACTGCGGGTATTATTCTTGGCCGTGAGGGGATAAAGAATGCCTATGCCACCGGTAAGGGCAGGGTGTTAATCCGGGCCAGATATACGATTGATGAGCTGGTCAAGGGGCGCCGTCAGATAGTGGTCACTGAGCTTCCATACCAGGTAAACAAGGCAGCTTTAGTGGAGCGGATTGCCCATCTGGTCAAGATAAGAAGGATGGAGGGGATTGCCGAACTGCGCGATGAATCGGACAGGCAGGGGATACGCATTGTTATCGAGTTGAAGAAGGGTGCCCAAGCGGAGCAGGTCTTAAACAACCTCTTTAAACATACACCGTTGCAGCAAACCTTCTTCGTTAACATGCTGGCCCTGATCGATGGGCAGCCTAGGGTGATTAGCCTGAAAACGGCGCTCCAGCAATATATCAGCTTTCGCCAGGAGGTCATAGTCCGTCGCTCCCGGTTTGAGCTTCGCCATGCCAGGGAGCGGGCTCATATCCTGGAGGGGCTAAAGATAGCCCTCGACAACATGGATGAGGTTATCGAATTAATTCGCCGTTCCCAGAGCGCTGAGGAGGCTCGGAAAAATCTGATATCATCATTTAATCTGACCCAGGCACAGGCCCAGGCAATCCTGGACATGCAGCTACGGCGCCTCGCTGCACTGGAGCGCCAAAAGATTATCGAAGAGTATACCGAGGTGTTAAAGACCATAGCTTATCTGGAAGACCTGATAGCCAACCCGCGCAAGATCCTTTTTCTGATCAAGGAGGATGTCAGCGAGATAAAGACGAAGTATGGCGACCAACGGCGGACGGAGATCCTTGAGGAGGAGCCGGAGGAGTTTAGGGAGGAGGACCTGATCCACCATCAAAAGGTGATGATCGTACTGACCGACCGGGGATATATTAAGCGAATGCCTATTGAGAGCTATCGGGTGCAGCAGCGAGGGGGTAGAGGGGTGATGGGTATTACCACCCGGGAGGCGGAGAGCTTGAGCCTGCTCCTGGTCGGCGATACCCTCGATACCTTGCTCTTCTTCACCAATCGGGGGAGGGTATACTCACTTAAGTGCTATCGGATACCACAGGAGACCTCTCGAGTTGCCAGAGGGATACCACTGGTAAAATTGATATCTATAGATGAGACAGAGCAGGTTACCGAGATTCTGCCGGTGTCAAGCTTTGTTTCCGGTGACTCCATGATTATGGCGACACGACACGGTGATATAAAGCGGAGTGCTCTTAGGGAGTTCGCCGCGGTGCGCGCCAATGGTCTCATTGCCTTGAGGCTGAGAAAGGGTGACGAGCTGGTAGCGGCAAGGGTGGCTGACAAAGGCGATGAGGTCATTCTGGTGACAGAAGAGGCGCAGGCAATCAGGTTTGCTGTGGGTGGGCTAAGGACTGCCTCACGAACCAGCGGTGGGGTGCGTGCCATCCATCTAAACCCCAATGATCGTTTGGTAGCGATGGATGTTGTATCCTCCGGTGCTTACTTGATGGTAATAACCAAGCATGGTTTTGGCAAGTGCACTCCCATATCCAGTTATCGCATACAGGCTCGTGGGGGCTCTGGGGTAAGAAGCCTCAGTTTAAAAGCAGGGAGGGTGGCAGCGGCACGCGTTATAAACACCTCTGATGAGGTGATGATGCTCTCTTCGAATGGGGTCATCCTTCGAATGCAGGCGGCTAATATACCTATTCAGGGGAGAATCAGGCGGGGGGCAAGCCTTATGAAGATGGATGAGGGGGATGAGGTTATTTTTATCGCGGCACTACGCTGATCCCTTCTATAGATAATTTGCAGAATTAAAAAAACGAATAATCTACAAAAATTAGCGAGAATGCCAGTCAGCTTATTTGTGATTTTGAGTGGAAGCTGGTGGTGATCAGCAGCCGAAGCCGTGAGCTAACAGTCAGGCTAAGTAACGTACCGTAGGAGTAAAGACTATTGACAAATGGTTGCATTTAGCGATATAGTTGCCCAAGGTATTGACATTCATTTTATTCTATGGTATACTCTCCCAATTTATGGATATGCTATCTGGTAGATTTAACAGGTCCGGGGTTGATTCGCTAAATTGGTGTTTCCTTGGCATTGGTGGGACAAGGCTGGGTGGAGCTAGACCTGTGTTTTCTGGCGGCCAGCCTTTTTATATTTATTTAATGAAAGTGAAAGGAGAAGTGAAATGAAAAAGAGGATAAACCCAGCATGGCGTATTATCATAGCACTGCTACTGTTGTTCGCCCTGGCGCCGGTGGTAGCACTTAGCGTCCCGGCGCAGGCAGGTGCGCCACCGGATACTTACATCAACAATATACCTGAGTATCTCGGTCCTAACACGCATCCCGGGTTTATAGCGGGCACTGCCATAGCCGACTCGCCCAGCACGGTCAACCAGGTAAAGGTGCAGATCACATACGAAGCCTCGGGTAAGACCTATTACTGGACAGGTGCTGCTTGGACTACGGTAGAGACCACGCTCATCGCGCCATTTGTTTTAGGAGCCCCATCGGCCTGGACTCCTCAGTATGATTGGCAGGTAGGCTTGCCAACAGCTGTTGATTTAGCCGATGGCACAGAGTATACCGTCACTGCCTGGTCAGAGGACTCGCCGGGCATGCAGCAGGACACCACGCCGGCAGAGCGCAGCTTCACGTGGGACGATGAGCTTCCGGGCTCAAGCGTTATCCAGACAATAGGTGACGCCGCCGCGCCTGGCTGGACTGCATCGACAGTCGACAAGATCAGCGGCACTGCAGCAGATACTAATTCGGGCATCGCCTGTGTATATGTACAAATACAGCGCCTGACCGACGGTATGTACTGGGATGGCGTAACCTGGCAGCCCGTTCCGGTTTACATCATGGCTACGGGCACAACCTCGTGGAGCGTAACCACCACAACCACATCACCCCTGCCTAATTGGACGCATAGTGCCGGTTACAATGTTGAGGTCTATGCGGTTGACAATGCTGGCAACTCGGAAGCTGCAACACCAGCTGCTCAGGCCTTCAGCTTTGCGAAAGTGCTTACCGGGCTTGCTGGCTATATAGATACTATCCCGGATTATATTCAGACCATGGCTCTCCCAGAAATCACGGGTACGGCGCATGCGGGGCAGGGCAATGTGGTAAAGGTGGAGTTGAAAATCCAGCGCCAGGAAGACCTTTATTACTGGTCCGATTTGAGCGCTGCATGGGTTACCACTCTAACGTGGGACGAGGTAGGCTCGGGTTACGGTACCCCTAGCGTGGACTGGAGTTACCCTGCACCATTGTTAGATGATGGTGTGGAATATTATATCTGGGCCAGAGTCACTGATGGCGGCGCTACTCCATGGGAGTCGGCTTCGCAGAAAACCTTCATCGCAGACGACACGGCGCCGATCGGTACTCAGATATACGGCTCTTTCATTCCAGGGAGCACTTACCTGGGTCCCACTGTCTTCGATCCAATGACGGCATCGGGTGTTACCGGTTCCTCCGTCGATACGACCGGCGGCAGCAATCCTGGTGATTTGGATTCGGTTAAGTTGCAGATATTGCGTATTGACACGGGCTTCTGGTGGGACGGAGTCGCCTGGCAAGTGCCGACAGGATCTTATGATTTCATAGATGCTACCGGCACGAATTCATGGAGCATAACGGGGGCTACGGCGCCAAATCTTCCCCTGTGGGAGCATATGGTGTATTACAGCATCACCGCTATGGGGATGGATGAGGCGGGCAATCTGGAGACCTCAGCTACTGCGAACTTCGTGTTTATAGCGGATCTCACTGGGCTAGCTCCGCCGCCTCAGCCTACGCCTATAGTGACACCGACACCAACCCCGACGCCGGCTCCGCCTGTTTTGAGCAGCATAACCTGGAGCGATGTCGATGGTTCGGTCAATATCACTGCGGGCGATACACTGACCTTCGTATTCAGCAAGGAGATGGATGACAGCACCATCAGCTATTCCAATTTTGGTACTAGGCTGCCTACCATTCCTTCTCATAGCTATGGAACATTGAATGATACTAGTCTCAGCTGGAATACCGCAGTAACTGAACTCACGGTAACCCTGGGATCCGGTGAGACAATTGTCGGTGGGGAGACAGTTAACCCATCCGGCGATGTGAAGTCCGCAGCGGGTTTATCCGATGTTACTACGGCTCCAGGGCCGGCGATCCCAACGACTCCTACGCCTACGCCTACGCCAACACCCACACTAACACCAACACCAACACCCACTGTTACAGTTACTCCTACACCTACGCCGACGCCAACACCTACCCCTACACCTGGGCCAGTCCTGAGCAGCATAACTTGGACTGATGTCGATGACAGTAATGTTATTGACGAAGGCGATAATCTGATCTTCAAGTTCAGCAAGGCTATTAATACTACAACGATCAGCGTAGCCAACATCGAGACGACGCTGCCAACCTCTCCTAGCCACACCTACGATGCCTCTGCCCTCAGCTGGAGCCAAAGCGACCAATGGTTAACGGTAACCCTGGGATCCGACGAGACTATTGAGGGTGGGGAGACGGTTAATCCATCAAGTGCGGTGACGGATGCGGATGGTAAGCCCGATGAGACCTCAGGAACAGGCCCGGCGATACCTACGCCAGAGGAGGGCTTGGTTTGGGAATGGTGGTATTACCTGTTGATCGGGCTGGGGGTGGTGATTATCATCGCCGCCATTGTCCTGCTTGTGGTTCTGCCAAAGAGGGGGGCTGGTGAGGAGCTTCTCGAGGAGGAGGAGCTCTACGGAGAAGAGGAGGAAGAAGAGTTTTGATAGCTTTTCTGGCAAGCGGGGTGCCAGTGCTCAAGCCCGCAGGCGGAGCAGTGACTGAAGCGGCAATCAAGGGTATCGGTTCCTTGTAGGGAGCGCTGATATTCCCTTTTCAGAAAAGCGGTGTTTACACCAACGTCTATGTGAGACCAGGGGAGGACTTCATCCAGAGGACGTTGGCGATTAGCGAAGAAAGCGGGGTCGAGCCCATATTCATGGAAGGCTCGACCCCATTTTTCATACTTGAAAAGCTCGCTCCAGGAGTCGAAGGTTGCGCCCGATTGCCAGGCGTTGTATATTACCTGAGAGAGGCGACGGTCGCCCCGCGCCAGCACACCTTCAAGCATGCTCATCCTGGGGTCCTGCCATGACAGTCGTAGCCCCGACTTTTTCAGGCCAAGCCTGAGCGAGTCTATCCTGGCGTTTAACTCCTCTTCGGTTGGCTGTGCCACCCACTGAAATGGGGTGTGTGCCTTGGGCACAAAAGCTGAGACGCTCACCTTAAGGTGGGGCGCTCTGCCACCTGGTTTCCTCCGATTAGCTACACTCTTATGCACAAGCTCAGCAATGCTATCTATGTCATCGGGGGTTTCCGTGGGTAAACCGAGCATGAAATATAGCTTAACGCTGCTCCAGTAGTGCTCTGCAGCGGTCTCCAGGGTTTGGAGCACAGCATCATCGGAAATACTCTTGTTAATTACCCGCCGCAGCCTATCACTTCCTGCTTCAGGGGCAAAGGTCAAGCCGGTCTTTCTCCTGGAGGTAATGGCATCCATCAAACTCAACGAGAAGCTATCGATGCGAAGGCTGGGCAGCGATAGCTTTAGGTTGTGCTCTTGATAGCGTGACGATAGTGTACTGACCAGGCTCTCAATATTTGAATAGTCGCTGGTGCTTAGTGAAAGCAGGGAAAGCTCATTATAGCCACAATTCCGGAGCAACTCTTCCACTGCTAATAGAATCTCCTCCTCGGGTCGCTCCCGAAGCGGGCGATAGATAATACCCGCCTGACAGAAGCGACAGCCCCTGGTGCAACCACGCTGGATCTCGATGGCTGCCCGGTCGTGGATCGTTGCTATATAAGGGATTACTGGCCTGGTCGCCGCAGGGGGCAGCTTCGTGAGGATACGCCGCTTGATGCTTGAGCTTAGCCCCGGGGATGTAGGACTTATCTTGGAGATGGTGCCATCGTGATGGTAATCAACATGATATAGACTGGGCACATAGATACCGTCAATACCAGCCATTTGGCGAAGTAACTCCAGCTTCTTACGGGTACCGTCGAGCTTCCACTGGCGAAAAGTTTCCAGTAGCTCTAAGAGAACCTCTTCTCCTTCTCCGAGTACGAAAAGGTCGATGAATTCAGCCATGGGCTCCGCGTTGAGAGCGCAGCTGCCGCCAGCGATAATCAGGGGGTAAGATTCATCGCGCTGCGCGGAGCGAACAGGTATCCCTGCCAGGTCAAGCATGTTGAGCACATTGGTGTAGGTGAGCTCATAGCCCAGGGAGAAGCCGATAATGTCGAAGTCCTTCAGGGGGCGTCTCGATTCTAGGCTAAATAAAGGGATAGCGGACTTCCTCATCTCCGCCTCCATATCGACCCAGGGGGCATAGACACGCTCGACAAGCATATTGGGTTCTCTATTTACTAGGTCATAGAGGATAACCAGACCAAGATTAGACATGCCGATCTCATAGAGGTCGGGATAGGCCAGAGCCATCTTGACATCGATGGCGTCCCAGTCTTTGGTGATGCTATTCCACTCGCCCCCTGTATAGCGGGCTGGTCTGGTAACCCTGGGAAGTATGTGATCCAGATTGGTCATAGTGTCTACTATTATATCAAAGCCCTTCCCCTTTGACATCCTGGAAAGAAAATGATAGGATTTATAGGCAGTTGCTTCCACATTGTATAAATGAAGGCAACTTGGGGGGTGGCAAGGAATTTAGTCGTGGTGTGGGAGGAGCGTAGTTGAGGAGGAACCGGTTGGCAGTTTCAAGTGTAAAGAGGAAAGAGATTACTAAAAAAGAGGGCGAGAAAGCTTACGCCATCGTTCAGACGGGGGGAAAGCAATATAGGGTCTCATCCGGAGAGACCATTGATGTGATGCACCTTCCCGCAGTGGAAGGGAGCACAGTAGAGCTGGATCAGGTATTGCTGATCGCTGATGGTGAGAGCGTTAGAGTGGGCACACCTACCGTTGAGGGGGCGAAAGTTCTCGCTGAGGTACTTGACGAGGGCAAAGGGAAGAAGGTCATCGTCTTCAAATACAAACCAAAGGTGCGATACCGCAGGAAGAAGGGTCATCGGCAGCTTTATACCAGGCTTGCTATAAAAGAGATTGTATACTAGTATCTAGTGGAGTGATAACTGTCTAATCACTACCATGGGGAGATAGAATAGAGGGAAGTGGAAATGAGGGCTGGTTGCATGGGTTTTATTTGGGATGTTGCAGCATATGTAGCTAGTTCTATTGCTGTATCCACTTTCATGTGCCATTTTTGGTGGCCGGATGCGTTTACGGGACATGTGCTCTGGGGCGTATCTGGAGGCTTTGCAATATTCTCCATCTATAGTGGGATAATCAGAAGAGCCGATATTCAGGAAGAGGGTGTAAAAAAGGGGATGGCAACGGCTGCGGCAGTAATCGGATGCCTGGTGCTGCTGGGGTTAGCCATGAGCGCAGCATGGCTGATAATACCGTTATCCTTATATTCCTAATACCTATGGCCCTGCTATTAGTAATTGAGAAACCAGCCTAGGTCCTGAATGGCATTTATAGACAAAGAAGAAGGAGAGTTACTAGATGGCGCATAAAAAGGGCGGTGGCAGTACCAAGCTGGGGCGTGACAGCAAGCCAAAGCGGCTTGGGGTCAAGCGATTCGGTGGCGAGCAGGTACGCGCTGGCACCATTATCGTTCGCCAGAGGGGAACGCGCATTCTCCTGGGGGATAACGTTGGTCTGGGGCGCGATCATACCATATTTGCGCTCATCGATGGCTACGTCAAGTTCGGGCCAGCGTCTAAGTATAAAAAGAAGGTGAGCGTTTACCGCTGATGAAGAAGAATATCCATCCTGAATACATGGAAGCGCAGGTCACCTGCTCCTGCGGCAACAGCTTCACTATTGGTTCGACCAAGCCGGTGCTCAAGGTGGAGCTTTGCAGCAAGTGTCACCCTTTCTTCACCGGAGAGCGGCGCATCGTAGACACTGCAAAGCGGGTGGAGAAGTTCAAGAGACGATACAAGATGGAGTAAAACTATACTACTCCTCCTCTTTTTTCTCCTTCAACCGTCGGAAGAAGCAACTCCTGTTCCCGGTGTGGCATACTGGTCCAGTAGCCTCAACCTGAATCAGTAAGGCGTCATCATCGCAGTCCCTGAAGATAGAGCCAACATTGAGGTAGCTTCCTGATGTTTCACCCTTGTGCCATAGTTCCTGGCGACTTCGGCTGTAGAACCATACCTGACCCGTATCAAGCGTTCTCGTGAGTGACTCCTGGTTCATATAGCCTAGCATCAGTACGTCACCATTTTCCGCGTCCTGGATAATAGCTGGTATTAGTCCCTTTTCATCGAACTTCAGCATAGCCCCTCCTAAAATTTACCACGTAGGCAAAGAAATTACCGTATTCCTGAAAGGGCTCGAATCCTGCTTGGCGAGCCCAAGCAATAGTGGTCCTCCTCAGTGGGTAATCGGGGTCGAGGAGGTACTCCGAGATGGAAAGCACCCCACCGGGGCGAAGCACGCGATATAACTCCTGCAACGCCCTAATTTTATCGGGTATCTCACCCAGAACAGTGACCAGGTAGGCGAGGTTAAAGCTGTCATCCTTAAACGGAAGACATTCTCCATTCCCCAACATTAATACGACGTTTTCCAGATCATATCTTGTGACCTTGTTCTTAGCTCTGGCAATCATCGCCGGCTCGATATCCAAGCAGTAGAGCATTCCCGGGCTTTCCGAATAACCCACTCGCCGCGCCGCCTCTATGGTGAAAAAGCCGGGGCCAGGCCCCAGTTCAAGGATTCTCATCCCTGCCGCGATTCCTACTTTGTCCAGCAGTTTCGCTGGGTTGAAAAGATGCCTGCGCAGCGGGCTTTCTAAGATCACCGCCAGCAGCGTAACCGAGCGACGCGATGGGGGAGCAAGACGGAATTTACGAACAATACGGATTACCACGAGCCATAAGAAGAGGATCGTGCCGATTAAACCCAGAATGACGATTAGCGCCGGATGCACCAGATGCTCCTCTATACCTTAATATTTCCCAACGCCGTCTTTGGGTCAATATCGCCGGTGTAGAGGGCGCGGCCTACTATTGCCCCTTCCACGCCAATGTCAGTTAGCCTCTTCAGGTGCCCCAGCGATGAAATGCCACCGGCAATTATGATGGGCAGGCTGGTTTTGTTCACCAGTTCAGTTACGGCGTCAAAATTAGGTTCCGTGAGCGTGCCGTCCCGGGCGATGTCGGTATATATTAAGCGCTTTACCCCGAGGGATTGCATCTTATCCACTAATTCGATAGCGGTTACCTTAGTTCTCTCCTGCCAGCCACGGATTGCCACATAGCCATCACGGGCATCGATGCTGACAATTATACGGTCTACGAACCTGCGGCAGGCCTCTTGAACCAAAGTATGGTCCTCTATCGCTGCTGTGCCCAGTATAGCGCGTGCTGCCCCGAGTTCCAGCGCCTGAGCTATCGACTCGATTCGGCGAATGCCACCTCCTAGCTGAAGGGGAATGTGGATAGCTTGTGCTATATCTGTTATAAGGGAGGCGTGGCAGATCTCGCCCCTGGCTGCACCATCGAGGTCAATTATATGAAGCCGCTTTGCCCCAAGCGATTGCCAGTGCAGGGCAATCTGCAGTGGCTCCTCAGAGAAGACCGTCTCCTGGCTGTAGTCTCCTTGATACAGGCGAACACACTTTCCACCCTTAAGGTCGATAGCAGGAATAATCTCCATTATCACCCCTCTATTTAAATTAAGCTACTGGCAATCTGTTACTCTCAGTTCGTATTCATTAGATGATAATAGTGGCACTTTTTTCTTCAATCGCCTTTTATAGTCTGTAGTAAATTGTATAATTAGTGAGTTATCAATAAAATTTTACCTGATCTAAAATAGAGTCCATTCAGTCTTCGGTAGTGAAAGGTTATCCGGATGTTCTGAGGCCGGGCAATACAATCGTAATGCTCGCCTTCTATTACCCGTCTGCAGATGTGTCAATTACACAGGTTGATGAGCTATGAATTCTTTTACGTGGGTAGTTGCAGACCCCTGATGGCGGTAATATTCCTTAGAATCTCAGACGTGCCGCCCTGGATGGTGTAGCCCGGGGAGAACAGATAGGACTCGGCAGCGCTCTCACGAAATGCGGGTGGAATCCACTTTGAGCCCTGCCGCAATTGCCCATAGAGCCCCGGTAGCTGTGTTGCCACATGGGCCATGTACTGCTCGAATGATGTACAGAAGGCCTTAGCCATTGCCGCTTCAGTGGTGGGCAGACGACCCTGGTCTAGCACCCAGGCTACTCGGTAAGTGAGCAGGCGTCCCACCTCGTACCTAACGGTAAGGTCTGCCAGCTTACTGCGTACTGTTGGTTGATCGGCAAGGGGTTTGCCACCGTGATTGGTTTGCTTGGCATATTCGATGAGATCTTGATACAACGGGTAATTGGTCATTAACCGCTCCACGCCGCTTCTTTCATAATCGAGTTGCTCAGCGATCTGGTACCAGCCACGGTTAATTTCTCCAACCAGGCTTGATTTGGGCACCCGTACGTTATCGAGAAAAACCTCATTATAGTGGTGTCCCCCGGTCATATCGATCAGGGGGCGAACCTCGATTCCCGGAAGGTGCATGTCCACAATAAACTCACTTATACCCCTGTGCTTGGGTGCATCGGGGTCTGTACGTGCCACCAGGTAGAGGTAGTCGATATGGTGCGCCCCGCTGGTCCATACCTTCTGCCCATTCAGGATGTAGGAGTCGCCATCCTCGATGGCTTTAGTGCGAAGTGAGGCAAGATCGCATCCAGCCTCTGGTTCACTCATTCCAATGCCAAATACAAGCTCACCTCTTGCGATGCGAGGCAGGAAATACTCCTTCTGTTCATCGCTGCCATGACGTATTATCGAGGGTCCCATCTGGCGGTCGGCAAACCAGTGGGCGGCTGCTGGCGCTCCGTAGCGGACGATCTCCTCGGTGAGCACCATACGGTCCATGTAACTCTTCCCCTGACCGTACCACTCTCTGGGCCAACACAGTCCGATCCATCCTCTCTGCCCTATCTTGCGTGAGAACTCTGGAGAATAACCACCCATCCAGGCATCGCAATGCACCTCGAAGCTTCCGTTCTTAAGCTCCTCTTCAAGGAAGTGGCGGATGTCCTGCCTAAGCTTCTCCTGTTCTTCAGTGAAACGAAATTCCATTTACAATTACCTCATCTTGCCATGCGGGATGCTACTCGAGTTCTATCATGACATCCCCTTTTTTTATACCCTGCCCTATTTCCACCTTGATATCGCTGACCTTACTGTTATGCGGGGATTTCACCGGCATCTGCATCTTCATGGCCTCAATAATTAATAGATCCTGTCCTTCTGTTACCTCCTCACCCACTTTCACCTTGATATCAGTCACTTTTCCTGGCATTGGTGATACTATAGTAATCATATTTCTAACCCTCACAGATTGATGTTTGAGTATTTCCTCCAAGGCCTCACAACTGTTTTATTCTCCGTGATGTCCAGTGCCCGGTTGATGTATTTCCTAGTCTCGCTGGGCATAATCACATCATCTATAAATCCCCTTTCCGCTGCGCAATAGGGGTTTTCAAAGAGATCCCTGTATTCAGCTATCCTCTGGGCTTTCATCGCCTTGGGGTCCTCTGCCTCCTTTATTTCCCTGGCGAAGATAATACTAGCGGCAGTCTCGGCGCCAACGATACAGATTCTGGCCATGGGCCAGGCGAACATGAAATCAGCCCCGGTATCCTTGCAGCACATTCCAGTGTAGGCCCCAGCGAAGGATTTACGTATGACTACAGTAATCTTGGGCACTGTAGCATCGATATAGGAGTAAATCATCTTGGCACCGTGTCGCAAAATGCCCTTCCACTCTTCGGCTGAGCCTATCCAGTAGCCGGGGACATCATGGAGGGTTACCAGGGGTATGTTGAAAAGGTCGCAGAACCTGACGAACCGGGCGACCTTGTCAGCGGCATCACAGTCCAGGGCGCCTGCGGCGCACATCGGCTGGCTGGCCACGATCCCGGTAGGTCGCCCACCGAACCTCGCAAATCCGATAATCACGTTCTGGGCAAAGTCCTTCATTATCTCAAAGAAGTAGCCGTTGTCGATGATTCTCATGATTACTTCGTGCATGTCATAGGCTATATAGGGCTCTTCAGGAACCAGGTTATCCAGTGCAGAGTCTATCCTCTCCGGGTCATCACCTGTATCCCGATAGGTTGACCTCCTCTCGTCCTTATTGTTGTTAGCGGGTAAGAGGCTTAAAAGTTCCTTGGCCTTATCCAGGCAATCCTTGTCGTCCTCAACCACAAGGTGCGTCTCCCCCGATTTGACAGCGTGAGCCTCTATGCCGCAAAGGGTATCGATGTCGATATCTTCACCCGTCTGCGTTTTTACGAAGGCGGGACCGGCGATACCCATGCGGCCAGTCTCCCTGCATTGAAACACGAAATCCTGCATAACCGGGTGATAGGCCTGCCCTCCCAGACAAGGACCCATGAGCAGTGCTATCTGGGGTATAATGCCTGAGGCCAGTATCTGTGATGTGAATAGCCAGGCATAGCACTGCAAGGTATCCATTCCCTCTTGAAGCCTTGCACCCCCGGAGTCGTTCATGCCTACAAATGGTATCCCCATGTCTTTAGCAAGGTCGATGGCTTGCGAGAACTTTTTACCATGATATTCGCCAAAGGTACCTGCCATTGTGGTATAGTCCTCGGCAGCGACCATAACCAACCTGCCGTTTACCTTCCCGAATCCGGTGATCACCCCTTCGGCGGGTATTTCCCTTTTATCCATACCAAAGGCTGTGGTGCGATGCTTGACGAATAGGCCTATCTCGCTAAAGGTGCCGGGATCGAAGAAGTACTCTATCCTCTCCCTAGCAGTCCAGCTTCCCCTTTTGTGCTGTTGTGAAACAGCTTTGGAGCCGCCCATTTGCTTTACCTTCTCGCGCTTCTGCTTGTATTCATCCAGCATCCATTGTCCTCCTGTTTTCCCCTACATGCACTCTTTCCCTATCTAAGTAATTGTTGGTTTGATATGAGGCTATAGAATCTTGGAGATAATCTCAGTGACCACGTTCACTCGGGCATTATATCATGGGTAGGTACAAATTTCTACAGAGAACTCTAACCATTTGGTTGTTTAATTTAAATTATTGATTCTCAGTACCTATTATTTATCAGCTACGTGAGTTGATAAGTTTAGCAGCATTTTCTTTAACCTGTAATAAGAGCAATTTGCAGGCGGTTACCTGCAAATTGCTCTTAAGTAGCGTATAGCCAGGGGTGAACTTCTATGATTCTCTAAACTACATTACTATGAGAATATATCATAGATTAATATATTTGTCAAGACTTTTACTGCTTATTAGATAATATTATTATTAATTATCTGTAGGCGATTTATTCGATTAGAGTAGACGCACATCATTTGTAGCCGGCAATAGGTTGATGAGGAGTAGAAACAAGATGACAGTCTTGTAAATTTGTCAATGCTTTAGTAATATATGGTTAACTGAAATAAATATAGAATTAACGGATGCGAATGATTAGATGGCTCTAAGGAATTCGGATATAGATACTTCTAGGGCAATAAATGTGAACGGGCTTATGCTCCCATGACCGATAGGCAACTCGCCACGGGTCTGGTGGAAGTATTCACCGGCAGCGGCAAGGGCAAGACCTCTGCGGCACTGGGGACGGTGCTACGTGCCCTGGGGCATGGGCTCAGAGTGCACGTCATTTTCTTTATGAAGGGCAATTATCCATATGGCGAGCGGAATATGTTGCCCAAATTAGAAAATGTTAGCTTCCAGAGTTTTGGGCATGAGAACTTCGTCGATCCAAATAATATTAAAAAGGAGGAAAGGGAGCAGGCAAGTGAAGCGCTTCAGGCCGCTAGGGAATCGATAGCCAGTGGTAAGTTTGACCTCGTAGTGCTCGATGAGGTAAACGTCGCTGTTGCCTGGAAGCTCATTAATATTGAAGAGCTATTAGAGCTAGTCCATGAAAAGCCGCATAATGTTGAGCTTATCCTCACCGGTCGCTATGCCGATCAGAGGATTATCGAAAAGGCCGATCTGGTTACCGAGATGGTGGAGGTAAAGCACCCCTATAAGAGGGGAATAAAAGCGAGAAAGGGGATAGAGTATTGAAACCAGTGATGAAAGGAGAAAAGAGATGATTACCCTGAGTGTGATCAAGGCTGACATCGGCGGATATGTGGGACACTCCAGCTCACATCCCTTGGTGATGGAGAAGGCAAATGAGTGCATAGCGAAAGCAAAGCGTGACAAGCTGCTGGTAGATTTTCACGTTACCAGGTGTGGGGACGATCTGCAACTGATCATGACCCACCAGCGTGGAGTGGAGGACGAGGCTATTCACAAGCTCGCATGGGATACCTTCCTGGATTGCACCAAGGTAGCCAAGGAACTGAAGCTACATGGGGCGGGGCAGGACCTTCTGTCCGATGCCTTCTCGGGCAATGTCAAGGGGATGGGGCCTGGGGTCGCCGAGATGGAGTTTGAAGAGAGGGGGTCGGAGCCGGTTCTCATCTTCATGGCCGACAAGACTTCGTCCGGGGCGTGGAACCTCCCCCTCTACAAGATGTTCGCCGATCCGTTTAATACCATCGGGCTGGTTATTGCCGAGAACATGCACGGCGGCTTTCGCTTCGAGATTCAAGATGTAAAGGAGCACAAAAAGATAACCCTCGATGCACCGGATGAGATCTACGACATGCTCCTCTTCATGGGGGCGCCGGGCCGCTATGCGGTAAAGGCAGTCTACCACCGCGAATCTAATAATATCGCTGCGGTTTCATCTACAGATAAGCTGAGCATGATGGCCGGTAGATATGTGGGCAAGGATGACCCGGTGTGCATCGTCCGATCCCAGGGGGAGTTCCCTGCGGTAGGCGAGGTGCTGGAGCCCTTTACCAATCCCTTCCTGGTGGAGGGATGGATGAGGGGCTCACATCACGGTCCCTTTATGCCAACTTCCATTGAGCAGTCAAACCCGACCCGCTTCGATGGCCCACCGCGGGTCGTCTGTGCTGGCTTCCAGCTCTCTGCCGGCAAGCTTGTCGGGCCGCGGGATATGTTCGACGACCCCAGCTTCGATAAGGCGAGGCGGATTGCGAACGAGGTTGCCGATTATATGCGGAGCCACGGGCCATTTGAGCCCCACAGACTACCCCTGGAAGAGATGGAGTATACTACCATGCCCCAGGTAGTGCAGAAGTTGGAGGGGAGATTCGTTGACCTTTGAGGGTGACAAGGCTTCTCTTGGCGACTAAAAACCCTGCTAAGGTGCGAGAGTACACTCGGCTGCTTGAGGGTGTACCATATGAGATTGTAACCCTTGCTGATGAGGGTATTTATCAGGTGGTTGACGAGACCGGAAAAACCCTGGAGGAGAATGCTACACTTAAGGCTAAGTCCTATGCATGCCAGAGCAATCTGCTTGCACTGGCCGATGACTCGGGACTGGAGGTGGATGCGCTGGGTGGAGAGCCCGGTGCTCTATCTGCTCGCTTTGCCGGCGAAGGGGCATCGGATAGCGAGAGAATCGACTATCTACTGGCAAAACTCACCGGCATCCCCTGGGAAGAAAGAACCGCTCGCTTCCGGTGCCTGATAGCTATCGCCTCACCGCAAGGAGAAGTGGAGCTCTGCCAGGGAGAGTGCCGGGGCATTATAGCATTTGAACCGAAAGGTGAAAATGGCTTTGGCTATGACCCTATCTTCTATCTTCACCAGCTGGAAAAGACCATGGCGGAGCTAACTATGGATAAAAAGAACGAGGTTAGCCACCGGGGGCAGGCAGCCAGAAAGGCGCGCCGTGTACTGGAGCGGCGATTAGCAGGAATAAAACCGTGACCGCTTGATTAAACATAGCGAATGCTGAGGAGTCTCCCAAGAATTCGAAAAGGCGGAGCAAGAGAAAACAAAGCCATGAAGAGTACAAAAGGATGACTGGGCTTTCCGATTCTTTTCAGCGACCCATAAACTACCTCAGAATATCAGTCACCGACCGATGCAACCTACGCTGTGTCTATTGTATGCCCTCTGGTGGAATTACCTACCTGCCGCGAGGCGAGGTGCTACGCTATGAAGAGATACAGGCGGTGGCTCAGGCAGCGGCCTCACTCGGCATAAATAAACTGCGGCTTACCGGCGGCGAGCCCCTGGTAAGAGCAGAGTTGACCCGGCTGGTGCATATGCTCTCCGATATCGATGGCATCGATGATATTGCGCTCACCACCAATGGGGTGCTGCTAAGAAAACACGCCAACTCCCTCAGGGAGGCTGGGTTAAAGCGGGTCAATGTGAGCCTCGATACGCTTAAGCGGGATAAATACAAACAAAATGCCCGTCGCGATCGGCTGGGCGATGTTCTCGATGGTATAACGGCGGCAAAAGAGGCAGGTCTTAAGCCGGTCAAGGTGAACATGGTTGTTATGCGGGGGATAAACGATGATGAGGTGCTGGATTTCGCCCGCCTCACTATTGAGCAAGGGTGGCATGTCCGCTTTATAGAGCTTATGCCTTTTGCCAATGGGGTAAACCTCCAATTCGTACCCACAAAAGAGATCGGGGAGAGCCTCAGTGCCCTGGGGACACTGGAGCCTTATCAGTCAAGCCAGGGCAACGGTCCTGCCAAATACTTCCGATTCCCAGGAGCGAGGGGTACAGTGGGCTTTATTAGCCCGCTCAGTGAGCACTTTTGCTTCGCTTGCAATCGACTGCGCCTCACGGTAGATGGAAAGCTTAGACCCTGCCTCATGAGCGATGAGGAGGTAGACCTCAAAGATCCCCTGCGCCGCGGGGCATCGCTTGAGGAAATCAAGGGGCTGATTCAGCAGGCGGTGGCAGCTAAGCCGGAGCGCCATCATCTACAAGAAGGGGTTTTCCCCACAGGTCGAACGATGTGCCAGGTGGGAGGTTAGATGGAACCCACAAGGATGGTGGATGTGAGCGAAAAGCCGCTGACCTCACGGGAGGCGGTAGCCAAGGGCCTGGTGGTAATGAAACCTGCCACCCTCTCGCTGCTAAAAGAGGGGAAACTGCCAAAGGGGGAGACGCTCGCGGTAGCTCAGGTAGCGGGGATCATGGCGGCGAAGCAAACCTCTAACCTTATCCCCATGTGTCACCTGTTAATGCTAGATGAGGTAAAGGTAGAATTCGCATTCGTTGCAGAAGGTGTGGAGATCACTGCACGGATAAGGTGCACCGGAAAGACCGGTGTAGAGATGGAGGCGCTTACGGCGGTATCAATGACCGCTTTAACCATCTATGATATGTGTAAGGCAGTTGAGCGTGGTATCAGGATCGAGGGGATTCGCTTGATCAGAAAGAGCGGCGGCAAGAGCGGACCCATTATCCTCGAATAGTCCTTCTTTCGAGGTGCCCATTTATGGTTAATCTGCTCAATCTAGATGGCTAGGGCATCTTGCCAATAACTGTAATTTTATGATAGACTTAATGCCGGAATGTCTTAGCTGGTTTTTGAAGGTCACCTATAGCTAAGGCAAGGTTATTTTAAAAGCTTATGAAGAGGCAAGCAGAGGAACGCCATACCAGCGAGCACTCGGATCAGGCTTTACAGAATAAAAACACAACAGTGGATTTAAGAGAGGGAAAGTCCAACCGCTTACGGATAAGCAGAAGGGCTTTTCTTGGTGTTTCAGCGGCAGCCGCTGCGGTCCTTGCAGTTGGTTATGCGATAAAGCGCACTGCATTCGGTTTTATCTCCCCCATATCGGCTCCAGCGGATATCTACGAGGAAGTCACTGAGGAGTGGATTGCCACCTCTTGTCTGAACTGCCCAACCCGTTGCGCTACTGTGGTAAGGGTGGTTAACGGTAAAGCGGTAAGGATAGCCAGCAATCCTCTCTCAAAGGTGTCTGAGGGCGAGACCTGCCCCCGTTCGCACATCGGCTTACAAGTCTTATATGACCCCAATCGCGCTGAAGGCCCACTGAAGAGGACAAACCCGCAAAAGGGAAAAGGGATAGATCCGAGATGGGCTTCCATATCCTGGGACCAGGCCTTAAGCGAGATTAGCAGCCGCCTCAGTTCACTCAGGGAACAAGGACAACCACACAAACTGCTATTACTGCATGGATTGAATAGCAGCAGCAATGATGAAATAATATCTCGCTTTGCCAGTGCTTACGGGACCCCTAATGCCATTTCAGAAGATGGCCTGGACAACGAAGCTGAAAAGGCCGGGGAATGGATGGCGGATGGGCAGTACACTCATAGCGCCTATGACCTCCAATATACCAACTACATACTATCATTCGGTGCAAGTATTGTAGAATCTCAGAAGCCACTCGCACGGAATCTCCGAATGTGGGGTAAGATACACGGCGAGCGAGCGAGCCGAGCGAAAGTAGTCGTAATCGACCCTCGCTATTCCGTTACCGCTGCTAAAGCTGACCAGTGGATACCCATAAACCCAGGAACCGATGCCGCACTGGCTATGGGGATAGCCAGCGTTATAATAAGTGAAGAGCTTTACGATGCAGATTTTATCGAGAACTGGACAACCGGTTTTTCTGAGTATAAGGCTCTAGCGCTTAGTGACTATGCCCCTGAGAGAGTCGCAGGGATCACCGGCATAGATGCCGATGTCATCCGCCAAATAGCGAGGGAGTTTTCCCAGACCAAACCAGCGATTGCATGGAGGGGAAGAGGGGCTACCTGCTGGCCTAATGGCTCATATACCAGCTATGCTATATTCTGCCTCAATGCACTTGTGGGCAGTATAGATATCCCTGGTGGAGTGATATATCAGGAAAATCCGCAATACAGGGGGATGCCGGAGGTAATAGAGGATCATATAGCCAAGGCAGGTAACTCGCAGCCGACTGTTGACCGTCGCGATACAGACCAGTTCGTGGCCGCGAGCGTAGTTACTAACCTGGTAGCAGACTCCATATTGGAGGATAAACCCTATCCCACTGAAGTTGTGATCGGATTCAACAGTAACTTCAATATGTCAGCCCCCGGTACAAGTCGATGGGACGAAGCTATGGCAAAGGTTCCCTATTATGTCCATATCTCATCCTCCATCACTGAGATGGCGGGGTATGCGGATATCGTCCTGCCAGCCTGCACTTTATTAGAGGATTGGGCATACGAACAATGCCCGCCGGGATCCGGCTTCACCGAGGTAAAGATAAAGCAGCCCGTCGTCACGCCGTTAAACGAATCGAAACCAATAGCAGATATAATCTTTGAAATGACACAGCTCTTGGGCGGTACTGTGGCGCAATCCTTCGACAATATTGGCGATAGCGCGAAAGGTTTCGTCAGATATCGTACTGAAAGTTTTATAACCTGGAATGATTTTCGAGAGAAAGGCGTTTGGGTAGGACCAGACTACGAATATTACAAATACGATAGCATATTCGATACACCTTCCAAGAAATTTGAATTCTACTCGGGCAATTTGGAGGCGAAGCTCAAGGGGGAAGGAAATAAGCCTATTAATAGAATAGACTGCCTGCCTCATTATAGGGAAGTGGAGTTTATGGGGAATGAAGAGGACTATCCACTCAAGCTAGTTAGTTACCAACCACTACTCAATGTGGAGAACGGAAGCCAGAACTACCCCTGGGCTCAAGAGATCTACATGGTGATGCACGGCTATGGCTGGAGAAACTTGGTCGAGATGAATAGCAAAACGGCCAGTAATCTTGGAATCAAGGATAAAGATATTGTATGGGTTGAGTCAAAGTTCGATAAGATCAAGGGTCAAGCCCGAGTTTTCGAAGGTATCCATCCAGGTGTCGTTGCTATCTCTAATGGGCAGGGGCACTATTACTGTGGCAAATGGGCGGATGGTATGGGTGTAAACCCCAATGATATCATTGGGGTGGATTACGACGAGATAAGCGGACAATCATCCTTTTTTAACACCAGGGTGAGAGTTTACCGGGCGTGAGGCGATAAATGGCAAGATGGGGAATGGTTATTGACCTGGGCAAATGCACCGGCTGTCAGGCGTGCACGATTGCCTGTAAGGAAGAGAACAACGTTCCACATGGTACACCCGAGGAGAATCGGAGCAGAACGGCACCATACTGGAACAAGGTGATCGCTGCCAGTCAGGGTGAATATCCATCCTTAAACATCGAGATGGTTCCAATGCCCTGTATGCACTGTGATAATCCTCCTTGCGTAATGGTATGTCCGGCTAAGGCGACGTATCGCCGAGATGACGGAATCGTTATGCAGAATTTTCGCAGGTGTATTGGATGCAAGTATTGCATCGCTGCCTGCCCCTACGGGGTAAGGAACTTTAACTACAAAGACCAGGAAGAAAAGGAATATCACCGCCCTGATCCCCCTCCTGACAGCTCGGTGGTAGGACCATGGCCATTTCCTCATAGAACCCATGGTGTTGTTGAAAAGTGCACTTTCTGTTTCCACCGCATCGATGAGGGCCTACGACAAGGAAAAGAGATTGGGGTTGATGTGGTACCCGCCTGCGTTGAGGCTTGTCCTACGAAAGCTAGAATCTTTGGGGATCTGGATGATCCATATAGCCAGGTATCAAGGTGGTTGGCGACCAGGGATTCTTTTACGCTGCGAAGTGAAATGGGCACGGAGCCAAAGGTGCATTATCTCTCTAAGTAAGGTGTAGTGAGTGGATCTTAGTTTCGTAAGTATCGAAGGCAAATCAAGGAACTACTATATAACCTTAGCAATTCTTGCTGCTCTATCAGTTATCGGTTTTATTTGCTTCGCCATCTCCTATGTACAGGGCCACCAGTTGTTTGGCACTAGCAATGTGATACCTTGGGGGTTGCCTATCGTAGTGGCTATCTTCCTAATAGGACTCAGTGCCGGTCTTCATATTCTTGCTTTCCTTATCTATATAATTGGACAAGAAAAATATAAACAAGTTATTAAAGTGGCAGTATTTCTAGCGGTGGTGCTCATATTTGGAGCTATGATAGCCATTGCAGTTGATTTAGGGAGACCTGAGAAGTTCTGGCGTCTTTTCATGTTGTTTTATATGAATAATATGACCTCTATGTTTGCCCTGAACGCGATTTTCTATTCATCATATTTTGTGAGCGCATTCATCTATCTTATAGCCCTGCTTACCGATAGGAAGAAATTAAGCTTTATAATGGGTATGGTAGCATTTGGCTTTGCGATGCTTACTCATGGTGGAACTGGGGCAATATTCGGCTTCATTGCTGCCCGGGAAACATGGTTCTCCTCACTCGCCCCGTTTGAATTTATCTTTGCCGCTTTCGCATCCTCGATGGCATTATTGATACTGGTGTTGTTAATTATATATAAGACGACAGGCCGTAAGATTGACTGGGAGATGATAGGCTCTCTTGGAGGATTACTGAAGTTCTTCCTTATCGGCCTGATCATATTGATGGTTATCGGCGAATTAACTCATCTATATCCTCCAAGCCGCGATGCAATGATGTATATGCTTTCCGGGCCATATAGTTGGCTTTTCTGGGGATTTCAAATATTTCTAGGGATGATTATCCCTCTGTTTCTCTTGTATTATCGTAAAACCAAGAACTCATCTGCTGGTATCGTTTTAGCAACGATATTGGTAGTAATTGGTATAGCGGTGAAGAGATACTATCTGGTGATCCCGGGTGCGGCATATCCTCAACACTACTATCCGGGCAATATCGAAGGTGTATACGGGGCAATAGGTCAATTAACCTTCACACCCGTTGAGGTAGGCTGGGCTATTGGGATGTTTGCCTTCTTGGCGGCCATCTTTCTGCTGGGCCTGAGGTATATGCAATTATTGCCAGCTAAAGAAGCCGAAGAATCTTTTGCTACCGTGGAGGCATCATCTACCGAGGCCTATGTGCCCTCTGGGCCTAGTGCTACTCCAGAGGCCAGCACTTCCCCAGAGACAGATATGCCTCCCGGAGCTG
>DAOUEU010000114.1:0-1874 GCA_034430255.1 Dehalococcoidia bacterium
CAAATTAGGCTGTGGCAGGAATGGAACGAACTGAGGCGGGTGGTGCCCTGTCCCCACGGTGGAGGAATGGGGCTGGAGGTGTTCGGAAACACGACGACTGTTAATTGTGGCATGCCCGCAGGAACCGCCTGGCTCGAGGACGTCATTGCAGATGCTGAGGTGTTGGTAAAACAGGGGAGGGGTGCGGTGGAGAAGGAGAAGATCCGGGTGTTTTGGTTCGATGTTCTGTCTCTCGGATTAACCCTGGGGCTCTTCCCGTGGCTGGAGCAGGAATGGGGAGCGGTTGTGGCCATGGAGATGTTCGGTTATTCGCCCTATACGGAGATCGATATCTCAAGCGAAGACTCCATGTATAAGGGCCTGGCCAAAAGGGCTTTACATGAAGTACCGATGATAAGACAGGCGCGGGGTGTGGCGGACCTTTTCCTTAGCGATATAGAGCGAATAGTTAAAGACTACAAGATAGATGCCGTTGTCTACCCGGGCTATATGGGGCACAAGGACGGCTCTGGCAGTGCAGGCCTGATGCGGGAGAAGTGCCGCGATCTGGGGGTCCCGTTCCTGTACGTCGGGATGGACCTGTTTGACGACAGGTACACCACACTGGATGAGCTCAAGGACAAGTTCTCCACGTTCTTCAGGGCGATGGGGCTGGGCTAGGGCTGCTAGAGGTGGAGCGGAAAAGGGCGCTTGCCTATGTTTTGCCTTTCATATGCTAGGGAGGGGCCCAGGGCTTTTCTTAATCATTCTTTACCGGCCGATAAAAGCGCCAGGATGTAAGGAGCCTTTCTTAAGGAAATATCAGTAGACTGAGGGGAGGCTGAAAAGGTTTTCAAGGTTGGGAGTATCCCATGCCGATAAACAAAATAGTCGACAGCTTCGATGAAGCGGTTGCCGATATAGATGATGGCGCCACTATCATGATTGGCGGCTTTGGCATAGTAGCGGGCGCCCCATCCTTGCTTCTGGAGGCGCTGGCCCGCAAAGGTTCGAAAGATCTGACGATGGTGTCCAATGTCACCGGTTTCGGCAAGGATGTGTGGAAGCAATTGGGCTTTAAGTTCGCTGAGGATCCGGATATCCTGGTGAGGAACGGTCAGATAAAGAAGGCCATCGCTACTGCCCCAGTGAGCACCATTTATCAAAACAACTTCGAGAGGCTGCTGAGGGCGGGAAAGGTGGAGTTGGAGACGGTATCTCAGGGGACCCTGGCGGAACGGATCAGGGCGGCCAAGGCGGGGCTCGGTGGCGTGTACGTATCAGTGGGAGTAGGAACGGTGGTGGAGGAGGGGAAAGAGACCAAGATCATTGATGGTAAAAAGTATATACTGGAGCTCCCACTCAATGCCGATTTCGCCCTGATAAAGGCCCACAAAGGTGACCGGTGGGGAAACCTGGTCTACAGGAGAACATCAAGGACCTACAATGCCGTCATGGCCGGGGCGGCCACAGTCACCATAGCAGAGGTGGATGAGATCGTGGAGCTGGGCGAGCTTGATGCCGATGCGATCCACACACCGGGTATTTATGTGGATAGGGTGGTGGCGCGCCCCCAGGTGATCGAGGAAGAGGAGGTGGAAATCAGCGCCGAGGCCAGGGAGTCTTATCAAAAGTTTTTGGAGAGGAAGGGCAATTAGGGGGGGATAGCGTGCGGGAAAAGGAAAGGCTGGACAGGCAGACCATAGCTCTCCGGGTAGCTAAGGAGTTTCACGATGGCGATGTGGTCAATTTGGGGATCGGGCTACCTGGGCTGGCGTGTAACTTCGTCCCCGCAGGCAGAGAGGTGCTGTTTCATGCCGAGATCGGTGTTCTCGGCTTCGGGGAAATGACCGCCCCGGGGGAGGGGGACTTCGAATTGGTCAATGCTGGCGGTC
>DAOUEU010000115.1:0-14033 GCA_034430255.1 Dehalococcoidia bacterium
CCATTATTTTATGATGTTATTGGCGTTGTGGCCGGCTACAACGTTATTCTGGATGAAAAAAAAGGTGCTCCCGGCCTTGTCATGATTTAGTAAATGGCAGCTCCATATACATTCAGAAGGAGTCAGATACCAGCCGATTGGTCACTCAGCCGAACAAGGTTACCGTAAGCCTTTGTAGTAGTTGCTTGAATTCCACCGTGTCGTCAGGGGGGAGAGGAAGCAACGGAGGGGTTTTAAATCCTTCAAATCGGCGCCCTTATCATAGTTTTAGTTCCTCTTTTTACTTCCCGACAATTTGGGATAGCAACACTAACGTTACTGCTATAACCGGTTGCACTGCAGGGTTTTGAGGTATATATCATGTTGTATAGAAGAGTATCAAATGGATGATATTACTGAGATTCGCTGGCACGGTCGCGGGGGACAGGGTGCGGTTACCGCCAGTGAAATACTTGCCGGAGCTGCTCTTGAGGAGGGAAAGTATTTTCAGGCCTTCCCTGATTATGGCCCTGAGCGCATGGGGGCACCGATCAGGGCGTATACCCGGATTAGCGCTTCACCCATCCGGCAGCACTGCCAGGTAACCGAACCTGATGCTGTGGTGGTGCTTGATCCCACGTTAGTCGGGGTCGTCGATTTCACTGATGGCATTAAGGAGGATGGGGTGCTAGTGGTAAATACCGTTGCTACTCCAACGGAACTGAGAAAGCAGCTAAGGTTTAACCAGGGTAAAATATTTACCATTGATGCCACTCGTATTGCACTGGATACGATAGGGCGAAATATCCCCAACACCCCCATGATTGGTGCCTTGATTAAGGCTATGGGTGTGGTAAGCAAGGAGGGTGCCTGTAAGGAGCTTAAAAAACGAATGCTTTCAAAGGGGAGCGAAGAAATGGCTAAGGCTAATGTCGAGGCCTTCGAGCGAGCCTATAATGAGGTAGCCGAGGTATAGCAATGGGGTGTGACTCTTCTAATACAATCTCTATTTCCGGCCTTTCGAAAATCAAGGGCTGGAGAGAGATCCCCATCGGTGGGGTAATCGCCGACGCTGGCAACTCCCAGGAATATGAGACCGGAGGCTGGCGTTCTTTCCGCCCGATATGGGATGAGGGTAAGTGTAATAACTGTAAGGTCTGCTGGGTTTATTGCCCTGACGGCTCGATTCGCGTACGGGATGGGGTAGTCGCAGGCATCGATCTTAACCATTGCAAGGGGTGTGGTATATGTGCGAAGGAATGCCCGCAGGGGGCGATAGAGATGGTTGAGGAATCTAAGGCAGAGGAGAAGGTAAGGCAATGACATTGCAGAAGGTGAAGGGTACCCCCGTTGCGCTCGAGGGTGATCGGGCTGTGGCGGAGGCAATGCGGCAGATGAACCCCGATGTGGTGGCCGCTTACCCGATAACCCCCCAGACAGAGATCGTTATGCGCTTCAGCGATTTTGTAGCCAGCGGCGAGGTGGAAACAGAATTTATACCCGTTGAGAGTGAGCATGCGTCTATGAGCGCGTGCATTGGTGCCTGTGCTGCCGGAGGGCGCGTCCAGACGGCAAGTGCAGGTGCGGGGATAGCCCTCATGTGGGAGGTGCTCTGGGTGGCTTCCGGGTCACGTCTACCCATAGTGATGCACGTGGTTAACCGCTCTCTGTCGGCTCCCCTGAATATCCATTGCGACCATTCCGATTCCATGGGCATGCGCGATGCAGGATGGGTCCAGCTTTATGATGAAGATGTGCAGGAGGCATATGATAACGCCATTCAGGTCGTTCGTATCGCCGAGCACCCCGATGTTCTGCTCCCCACGATCCATGCGCTTGATGGCTTCATCTTGGGACACAGTGTTGAGAGAGTGGAGTTGCTGCCTGATGAGGCGGTGCAGGAATTTATCGGCACATACACTCCAGTTCATCCCCTTCTGGATGTGGATCATCCCGTCACCTATGGCCCTATGGACCTCCAGGACTATTTCTTCGAACACAAGCGCCAGCAGGCGGAGGCGATGGTGCGTGCGCTTGATGTGGTAGCTCAGGTTAGTAGGGAGTTTGGAGAGCTTACCGGACGTTCTCACGGTTTGGTAGAGGGGTACCGCCTGGAGGATGCTGATTACGTTACCGTGGCGCTGGGCTCCACCGTGGGAACCATCAAAACAGCTGTCGACCTGATGCGGGACCAGGGGGTCAGGGCAGGCCTGCTCAAGATCCGCTGCTTCAGGCCATTCCCCGCAGAAGCGGTTGCCCAGGCACTGGCTGGTAAAAAGGCGATAGCGGTGCTCGACCGCTCCCTTTCTTTTGGCGCTCAGGTGAATCCTCTCTACCTTGAGGTAATTGCTTCTCTCTATACCCATGGCTTCGCCCCGAAGGCAGTCAATTATGCTTACGGTCTGGGGGGACGGGACACGATTCCGGCCCAGATCTGCGAGATATATCAGGAGCTCATCAGGATCGATGGTGAGGGGATTACGGGACCAATCTTACGATATCTGGCGGTGAGGGATTAGGAGTCTGTGATGGTGCTTAACTTAGAGCCTATTAGTGTGGAGCGAGATTTGCTAGCCCCCGGCCACCGGCTGTGCGCCGGTTGTGCTGAGACAATCGTAGTCCGCCAGATCCTGCATGCTGTAGGCGAGCCCGTAATCGTCGCCTCCTCTACAGGTTGTCTGGAGGTGTCGACGTCGCCTTATCCCTATACCTCGTGGCGCGTTCCCTGGATACACAGTGCCTTCGAGAACGCCTCTTCCACCATTTCTGGCGTGGAGACGATGTACCGTGCACTGGTGAAGCGGGGCAAGATCGAGGATAAGGGGCTCAAATTTGTTGTCTTTGCCGGGGATGGTGCCACCTATGACATCGGCCTCCAGTTCATCAGTGGCGCGTTTGAGCGGGGACACAGGTTCCTGTATGTGTGCCTCAACAATGAGGCTTATATGAATACCGGAATACAGCGCTCCAGCGCCACCCCTTTCGGTGCGTGGACCACCACTTCACCGGTGGGGACTGCGATCCCTGGCAAGAAGCAAAACCGCAAGGACATTGTGGCGATATTCGCCGCTCATAATATCCCCTTTGTAGCCCAGGCGGCGCCCCATGCCTGGCGGGACCTGATGTCCAAGGCCAAGAGGGCTATTGCAGCCGATGGTCCATCCTTTATCGATGTGCTTATCCCCTGCCAGAGGGGGTGGCGCTTCCCCACTGATGAGACCATTGCTCTCTCTAGGCTCGCTGTCGATACCTGCGTCTGGCCTCTGTACGAGGTGGTCGATGGCGAGTGGCGGCTAAACTATTCCCCTAACCCCAAGAGGCCGGTTACCGACTGGCTCAAGTCCCAGGGCAGGTTCCAGCACATGCTCAAACCGGAGAACAAGCACATGGTCGATATACTGCAGGCAGAGGTTGACCGGCAGTGGGCCAGGCTTCAGAAGCGGTGTGAGGCTTCCTAAGAGTCTTGCTGCTCCAGTTCAGCAGGATAGATGATAAACTGCCCTCATTATAATGCACTCTGTTACTATATCCAAAGGTTGTATATCGAATCGAACGCCTGGGTCATAATGTAATTTTGAACTGCCCGTAATTGTAATTTCGCGGCAATGATTAAATAAACCGGTAAATTCGTTTATGTCTGAATCAGTTGGGCGAAGTTGACTTCATTGACCTTTCATTATCATTTTGCTATATTTCACGCGCGGGGTGTGGCGCAGCGGCTAGCGCGCATGGTTTGGGACCATGAGGTCGGCGGTTCGAACCCGCCCACCCCGACCATAGACCATAGATAGAAATATTGAGGGGCAGTGCACATGGTTCCTGCTGCGACCCAAATCTGAACAAATAGAGGAAGAGCGTACATGGTCTTCCCCAAGGCGGTTTCGCAATTGAGACATGACACTGGACACAAAACCTCACACCATGCCGGGGACATCCCTCAGTTCCCCGGTAAAAGGGTATCTTCTGACACACCGGTCGGAAGGCAGCAGTCCCCACACGGTAGCCTACTATAAAGGCATCCTTCGCCGCTTCCTCTGGTATGCGGAACAGGAAAAGTGGCCCGATGATGCCCGGCTTCTCAACCAGTGGCAGATCCTATTACAGAGCCCGCACCGCCTTCTTAAACGGGGTTTAGCGAGAAGGGCTTCCTCGCTGATAGCCCCATGATCAGGGGGAAAGTGGCCAAACCCAACCGCAAGATGATCAAAGCCAATGCTCTGGAGCAGTTAGAGGGAATGCTGGTAGTATGCGAGGGGGGGATAAAGGTTTCAATAGATGAGGGTACTAAATCTACATCCAGTGGAAACATTCGCAAAGCAAGTTGTTGACAGCTACAGAGCGTTGCATTATACTCCACTCACATTGCAATAAGGGAGGTTCTTGTCATGACTGAGCTTGAGAAGCTAAAAGCAAGGGTCAGGATTTTAGAAGACATAGAGTCTATTAGGAGGCTAAGAAATAAATACTTCCGATGCTTAGACGGAAAGCTATGGAATGAAATCGCCGAATGCTTTACTGAAGATGTGAAAACGAGCTACTTCAACGGAGAGATTAAGGTAGATGGTCGAGAGGAAGTTGTAAATTTCTTTAAAATAGGTCTAACGGATGTTCTGCTTGCAATGCACCATGGTCATCACCCTGAGATTGAGATAACAAGTGAAACAACAGCAAGGGGTACGTGGGAATTATTCAACTATATGATTGACACGGTTAATAATAGGGGACAACGCATTTCGGGTGTCTATCAAGATGAGTATGTTAAAGAAAACGGCCAATGGAAGATAAAATCGATAGTCTGCAACCAGATCTTTCAAGAAAACTGGGATAATAAGGATATACCAAGTTTAAAGCTTACCGTACGCGGCACTCCACAATATGCCGCCACGCCCTCATGGCGAACAAAATAACCATTACAACTAGTGACTAACCCAGTTCAGCGACTGTATAATCAAACTTGTGTTTGTTAAAGGTGTATCACAAATATTGCCTAATGCTCATATTCAAGTGATAGCAAAATAGTGTGGTCTATAGTTTTCAAAATTACCAATTCGATTATGCTAATCATTTCAATTGGGTAAAAAGGCAAGGATATCATATCACAACTCTTATTATATAGTGACGATGAGACAATGGCAGATAATAGTACAGTGAGCGATACAAAATCTGAACTATATCTTCTATTCGGGGTTACGGGTATGTACGGGAATGCAGTATCGATAAATATTGGCAAGGCTGCAAGATCATTTAGTCGTGGGAGTACGGGGCGCAACTGGGCCGATTTGGTATCTGCCGAGCCTATATGATATACCCTTACAAACTAACGCTCTGGCCTATATTTATTGTGGAGAATATGTCTAGAGGTGTAACGATCTATGGGTAAGGACGATATTCTTAGAACATTCCGAGAGGTGATCCAAGGTCCAAGGAACGTCTATCTTGATAAGTTGCGAGACGATGGTGGTAGAATTATGGGGTACTATTGCTCCTATATACCAGAGGAAATCTTTACCGCTGCAGGCTTTATGCCCTATCGCATTAGAGGAGCAGGGAGTGAGGACAGCTCTGACGGCGATGCCTATATGAGCGCACGAGTATGCACTTTTGTCCGTCACACCATCAGTTTAGCACTGCGAGGGGAGTTCGACTTTCTTGACGGTGTAGTGCTGTTGCAGAACTGTGACCATATTCGCCGTGCCGGTGACCTCTTTGTTAAAAAAGTGAAATTGCCCTTTTACAGCATGCTTTCCGTCCCCAGAACTCCCAAAGAAAGACTCTTCAGTTGGTATCTCGGTGAACTGAAGCGGCTCAAGGCAGAGATAGAAGTTCAGTTCGGGTTGGCCATTACGGACCGAAAGTTGGAGGACGCTATCGCCCTGCACAATGCCACCAGGGAGCGTATCCGTAGCCTTTACGAGATGCGTAAAAAGGATGCACCGCCCATCACCGGGGAAGAGGCGCTAACCGTCACCATAGCAGCCCATCTCATGCCTCGGGATCAGTTCAATACCATAATGGACGATTTGCTGGCTGATTTGATGAGCGTGGAAGGTGCCAGAGGCTACAGGGCTCGAGTCCTCATCATCGGCAGCGAGCTGGATAACCCTGAATACATTGCAGGCATAGAACAGCAAGGGTCCTTATCGGTTGCGGAAGTCGTCTGTTTTGGGCAGCGGTCCTTCGGAGAATTAATTGAATCCGGGGTGGATGATCCACTGGAGCGAATAGCCCGACACAAGTTCTTTCAGATGCCTTGCGCCCGAATGGTGGAGTGCTTCGATGACCAGGTCGCTGTACTGAAAGATACGGTACGGGAGTTCAGTGCCGACGGTATCATTTTTCAGCGGATGAAGTTTTGCGATCCCTGGGCAGGCGATGGGCACAACCTTTACTGGAGGATGAAGAAAGAAGGCATCCCGTTCTTAGGCCTAGAAAGGGAGTATCAGGTTCCAGCCTCCGGGCAGGTTAAAACCCGTGTCCAGGCCTTCCTAGAACAGATGGGCAAGTGACCTGGATTCTAGAAATGATCGGAAGGGGGAGAATATGGCTATACTGGGAAAGGAGCGGAAGGAGGACTGGGAGGTCATCTACGAGGGGGCAACCGGTTTAATAGATCTATACGAAGAGGACCCTGAGTCCAAGGGCATGAACGGTATAGTCAGGGGTTTCCGTCGGTTCATGGAAGACCTATTTCAGGCTATAGACGAAGGAAGGCCCATCGTCTGGCACAACTGTGGTTGTTCGCCTGAGTTGATCAGGGGGCTCGAAGGTGTCCAGACATGCCCTATTGAGGTGTTGACGGTGTTACAGAATCTGGTGGGGGAAGTGGACTATACGGTGGCCTTGATCGATGAAGCGGAAGCCCATGGGATCGCTCCAGAGGTCTGTTCCATCGATAAGGCGGCCGTAGGTACTGTCCTCAATGATCTTTACCCCGACCCGGCCTGCATGCTGTACCACAACACGCCCTGCGATTCTCAGATCGCTGCCATTAAGTGCCTCACCGAGCTTACTAGAAAGCCTATGCGCCTTATGGACGTTCCTTATCTGTCTGGCGATCGTGAGGTCCAGTATCTGGCGAAGCAGTTCCGGGAGGCTATTCCTTTCCTAGAGGAACACACGGGCATAAAGTTCAGTTGGGACAGATTTCGCCAGGTGTGTGAGGAGTCAAATCGCACCGCAGAGTATCTGCGTGACTGGAATGAGCTCCGGCGTCATAAACCCTGCCCGCAGGTGAGCAAACTCGTGGCCCTCAACACGGCCCTGCTGGTCGCCTTTTCCGGGGATCCCGAAGGCACCGCCATAGCCAAGGCATTTCATGATGAAGCAAAGGAGCGTATTGAGAGAGGTGAGAGCACTATTGAGGGAGGGGAACTCTACCGTGCCATTTGGTATCAAGACCCGGTGTGGTTTGACCTGCAGTTTTATGACTGGATGGAAAGCGAGCTTAAGTTGGTCATTCCCATGGACCTTTTCGGCTATTATGCCCCGGAGGCGCTTATCGATACTTCGACCCCAGAATCCATGCTGGAGGGCCTGGCGCGTAAAGACCTGAGGGTGCTGCCTATGTCGAGACAGTTCAAGGGCCCCATAGATTATTTTATCGATGACTACGTGCGGATGTGTAAAGACTATCAAGCTGACTTTGGGATATTTGCTGGACACGTAGCCTGTAAGCATGCCCTTGGGGGAATAGGACTGTTTCGTGAGGCTTCTAGAGAAGCAGGCATTCCTCTTCTGTATTTCGAATTTGACATGTTTGATCCCAGGATTACCCCTGCTGAGACGATCCAAGACGATATGGCTAATTTCATAGAGGATGTTGTGAAGCCAAGAAAAGAATCCCAATGACAGATAGGTTGATTACCGCAGGCATAGATATTGGCTCTACCACAAGCAAGGCTGCCCTCTGGGAAAAAGATCATATGGGCCCCTATATAATAGGCCCTAGCACGACAAACCCGCGTGAGACGGCCAGGGAGTGTTATGACAAGGTGCTTCAAGAAGCAGGAATAGGCACTGATGAAGTCGCCTTTATAGTTGGCACTGGTTATGGACGGGCAAAGGTTTCCTTCGCGAATGATAATGTTTCTGAACTTTCGGCCCATGGCAGAGGAGCCAAGAATATCCTGCCCTCTGCGCGAACGATTATCGACATTGGTGGACAGGACACCAAGGTCGTTCTCCTGGACTCTAACGGTCAAATGTTAGAATATGTCATGAACGACAAATGTGCTGCGGGAACGGGACGTTTTCTGGACTTTATCGCACGCAGCCTGGGGATCGATGTCAACGACCTTGCTAAACTGCATGCGAATAGCGATTATCATCCAGTAAGGCTCAGTAGCATGTGCAGTGTATTCATTGAATCTGAGGTCATTAATCTGGTGAACGATGAGGCCCCCCTTACTTCCATTGTGCAGGGTTTGCATCATTCTGTGGCGAATCGGGTAGCCGCTTTAGTAAAAAGGATAGGTCCAGTTGAGGATGTGGTGGTTACTGGTGGCGTAGCTAAGAATGCCGGCGTGATCGATGCACTAGAGCGGAATCTACACATTAAGCTAAGGACCTTTCCCGACGGCGTCGATCCACAAATTATAGGGGCTATAGGAGCTGCTATTATAGCCAAAGAGATGTTTCTAAAGCAGAATAGATAAAAATACAGATTGTACTGTATACAAAGGGGGATATCATGCCGTATTTCAAGGATTCTGAAGAATGTGACGAGATCCTCGGTGGCTTCTTTCGCAAGATGTCCGAGGGTGTATCGAAAGGGGATCAGGAGCTTGTCGAAATACAACAGAAGCTTGCCGAGATCAACCTTATAGTGAAATTCATCTGGCGTGATCCAGAACTAACCATGACCCTAGATTTCACCAAAGATCCCTTCACAGTTCATATCAACGATGATACCATCGTCCCAACGGCCACATTTACCCTAACTGCGGATGTCGCACACAAGTTCTGGCATGGCCAGGTAAACCTTGCCAAGGCTCTAACCACTAAGACAATCGTGGCACGAGGTCCTATTCCCAAAATACTGAAGCTAATGCCGACGATTAAACCTTTGTATACAAGATATCCTATGCATCTGAAGCAAGAGGGACGAGCTGATTTGGTTTTGAGCGAATAGTTGATGAATCTCCTTTATCTTTTATACTTCACATGGATCTGAGTTTTTTAAGAGCTATCTAGTAAACGAGGGTCGGATGATATCTGTTTGGTGCACAGATGTCTAAAACGTTGAAATAGGAGAAATTAAAAAAGTAAGTACCCTCCGATTGTCCTCAAAGGAGAGACCGCTCCAGAGTTTTGGTAAAACACCACCGTTGCAAAACTGCTTGGCGCTCCTGTTATATCGGTCTTGGTGGGCATTGTAGCTATCGTGCTCTACAATATATACAATATGCAGAGTCACTGTCGATTTGTAATTGGATGTAGCTCAGCTTGGTTACTGGACGACATACCCTACCCAATGATGCGAGGGCGGGAAACTAAAAGCGGTGAATAGAAATGACAGGTTCTTACGTTGGAGGGCAGCCCGACATTATATAGCAGGCATGGTTGTTACAGAAATACACCTCCCATTTATGGGTGGTAATGTTATGGCACAATTATGAAGATATGTCTCCAGATGCTCTTTAGTAGTTCCGTAATCCGTTTTATAGTGAGGGAATACGGATATTCCCAATGGGTTAGGAAATGGGTTAGGAAATGACCACCACCGTCCTTCTTGCCCGACACGGGCAAACCTATTCTAATGTCACTGGTTTCTACGCAGGCTGGTCGAACGAAGACCTGAATGACGTTGGCTATACCCAGGCACGCCGCTTGTCTTCGAGGCTTGCCAGCCTCCCCATCTCCGCGGTCTATACAAGTCCACTTCGTAGGACATTCTCTACTGCATCAATTCTCGCTAAACCTCACCGGCTTGAGCCAGAGCTATTGGACGACCTTATCGAAATTAGGCTTGGCGACTGGGAGGGGTTGCATGTAGACGATATCGAACGGAGGTGGCAGGAGCTCTGGCAGCAGTCGATGACTGACCCTACAGAGCTAACCATGCCTAACGGTGAGAGTTTGAGGGAGGTAACCGATCGGGCAATTCGAGCATTTGAGTGGGTGGTAGGAGGCAACCGGGGCAAGCACGCATTAATTGTTACCCATGAAGTCGTGGTAAAGGTATTAGTGGCGCATGTTCTCGGGGTATCGAATAGCATCTACCGCGGGTTTGAGATCGGTAATGCATCGCTCAGTGTGATACGAGTTGCCAATAGTAGTTATCAGCTCGCCACGCTAAATGATACATCGCATTTGGAGTGATTGCGGCAGCGTTGATAAGGGCCACTAAATAAAGAACTATTACGGTAGCAGGGTGAGAAGGTTAAATGCTACCCCGTTGGCATTCGGTGGAAACATAATTCACCAGGCAGGGCTAACCTACTTTTAGGCAATTTCGTAGGGTGGGGTATAGGGTATAGTAAATGCGAAAGGGGCAATGAGCAGTAGGGAGGACGGTACACAATATGCCAGGTAGGGGAGATCGTTTCTTTAACGCTGGCACCAGTGATAAGGTTGCTTGAGCGAGGCAACGACCAGGAGGTGAGAATGAAAGCTCAAATACTAAAGGGGATCTCTCCAGTTGAAGATCGGCCTCTGGAATTAGTAGATATACCAATTCCCCAACCGAGGTCAAAAGAGATCTTGGTGAGGGTTTCGGCCTGCGGGGTTTGCCACACCGAGCTGGACGAAATTGAGGGAAGGCTTCAGCCCAATCTCCCGATAGTTCTCGGCCATGAAATAATTGGCAAGGTTAGAAGCCTGGGTTCGGGGGTGACCAGATTCAAGGTTGGAGATAGGGTGGGTATTGCCTGGATATATTCTGCCTGTGGTAAATGCCATTTCTGTAAAGAGGGCAATGAAAACCTGTGCTTTGGTTTTCAAGGAACCGGGTGTCAGGCTAACGGTGGCTATGCTGAATACACCACGGTCTCAGAAGATTTTGCCTACTTCATCCCCGACAGGTTCACTGATTCTCAAGCAGCACCCCTTCTATGCGCCGGGGCGATCGGTTTTCGCGATTTTAGGCTTTCCGGGATTAAACCTGGGCAGAGCTTGGGCCTTTTCGGGTTCGGGGCCTCAGCCCACATTGTGATTCAGCTAGCCAAATACCGGGGTTGCCATATTTTCGTCTTCACCAGGAGTGAAAAGCATCGAAGTCTGGCTGAAAAACTGGGAGCAGTCTGGACCGGTAGAGCGGGAGATGATCCCCCTCAGAGGCTTACCTGCGCAATCGATTTCACCCCAGTAGGAGAGACTGTGCCTAATGCCTTGAGAGTGCTAGAAAAAGGCGGGAGGTTGGTAATGGCGGTGATTAGAAAGAGGAATCCCATTCCACCTTTAGACTATGCCCGGTTGCTATGGGATGAAAAGGAGATAAAGAGTGTAGCTAACGTCACCAGAAAGGATGCTCAAGATTTCCTTCCCCTGGCTGCTGAGATCCCCATCATCCCTGAGGTTCGAGAGTTCGGACTGGAAGAGGCAAACGAAGCCCTGGTTTTACTGAAGCAAGGGAAGATCCAGGGGGCTGCGGTACTGAGAATGGATTAGCGAGCCCCGAAATTACTTTTCAATCTTAACGTTGCTGCTAAATAAAACAACAAAGATACGAGTTTGTAGAACTCAAGACTATGCAGAGGTAATTTCCCGTATTCTGATATGTTCGTTATGTAAGGAATATTTTAAACGCAGCTGGTATCTAAGTTGCTACAAGCAATGAGAAAGACATTAACCGAGCCTTTCATCAAATAGTCTGAATAGCCTGTAAGGATTGCCCTGCTACATGGAAAAGGCTCAAGCAGGGTCGAGCACGCGATTGGTAAAAATGGCTGGACCTTGTCCAGAAGCTACAGAGTGCCGTCCGTCATGATAACAAGTAATCCTTGTATTAGGAACATAATTGAGCAAGTAGGTACAAGCGTTACAAATTCCAGCTATGGCATCGACAGTGAAAATACTGGACAAAAATAGGGTGGACGTTTGTGTTCCCACCCCAGGAGGTGGTCACCATTGGTTATGTTAATTCGGACGTGTAAACATCCTGGTCTAACCATTCTTGTTTAGGGAATATACGTCCCTCCAGGGAATGCTGTAATCGTCCCGACAAGGTATTGCGCCACCAGCTGAAGGTCTGCTGCGTCAACCGTGCCGCTGTCATTGACATCGGCAGCGAGAAAATCGTCGCCACTAAGCGTTATAGTATGCACTATGTGCTGGGCTACCAACTGGAAGTCTGCCGAATCAATAGCATCATTGCCACTGCCTAGCGGGTAGACATCACCCTCCAGTCTCACTGTCCCAATACAGAAGTTGCAATCATTAACTGGGCTTGGGTATATGAGCTGAGGATCGCTTAATGTCCCATCATACAGCGATGTTACCTCGATATCCAGGTCGCTGCATTCTCCAGAACTGCCTACCGCATTTAATGTGACAGTAGCAAATGTGAAAGTGCCGGTTGGACCCGGTGAAGACCCTGTGGCAGCTGACATGGTGGTAGTGCTGCCCACCGTATTAGAGTAAACAGTGCCGAGGTCCCCAGCAGCTATATTGCCTACAGTAACAACAGCCGTATCAACGGTAAGCGTTATGGTAGCTGAACCTATGCCATCTGGATCACTGGTAGTTATGGTAATGTCGACATCGGCGGTCTCACCCGCAGGTGCACTCGCGCAATCAATAGCTACCGAGGTACCTGGAGTAGGTGTAACTGTTGGCGAAGGAGTTGGACTTGTTGTCGGAGTAGGCGTTGGAGTTGGCGTAGGAGTCGGTGTAGTAGGTGGCGTAGGTGTTGGGGTATATGCAATCTTCTCACAGATGGCATCCTTGAACATGCCAGCATCCAGTCCAACCTTATACACCCACCCAGGTGTGAATGGTGGGGCTATGGTACCAGGTTGGGGCCATACAATTTCGTCCCGCAACCAATTTATGTCCACAGGTGGTATACTGCCGACGCCCTCAGAGCTGATCTCAAGCTGATGAATTCCGTGCTCTATAGTTGATATAGCGTTATCGCGTGCTATCTCCGTGGCGTCGTAATCAACCACAATATGTCCAACGTCAGTGCTGAGATTGATAATCTGTCTCCGAGAAGTGGAGAAGTACGGAGAGCTCATGAGTTCCACCACAGCCAGGTCTATACCGGCTTCTATAGGTGTTATCCCTTCAACGTGGATGATATTCAAGACGTCAGCGGCAACACTATTACGGTTGCTGTTGGTGATGACAGTGGGGGGGATTTCCGTTCTGGCTCCGCCGGGCAAGTCGCCGGCGAACTGGATCACTGTTAGTTCCACCTGCCAATCGGGTATGCAATCGGGGTCAATGATAGCGTTGTAGAGCCCCGTTATCTCGGTGTTCCACTCGCTTGCGTCCATAGAGCCCGACCCATCCAGGAGCACTGCAAGCTGATCCACTCTTGGGATAGGAATCGTGCAAGCCGTGTCATGGTCGTCGCCTGTGCCATCATTCGGTGTGGAGTCGGGGTCATCCTCATCTACAGCGGTAACCTCGGCGGGATTGCAGTAGTCTCCACTGGTTAAAACCTCAGCCTGGAATGATAGGACCTCATTGTTCCCGTTAGCCAGGGTGTTGATGTTCCAGGTGAGGGTGGGAGCGCCGGAGTCGTTATTACTGTCCCCACCGCTGATGGTGCCGCTGGCGTAGCTGTAGCCATTGGGCACTAGGTCGGTGACCACGATGTTATGGGCATCGCATGGGCCATCGTTGGATACTGTTATGGTGAAGGTGACGGTATCGCTCATGTAAGGTGTCGGGTCGTTGACATCCTTGGTGAGGCTGACATCTGCGATGATATTGGGTGAAGTAGAGGCGGAATCTGAGTTATTAGATGGGTTGGGATCTGTCTCCGTTGCAGAAGTTATCTGAGCTGTATTGGTATAGGAACCGGAGCAGTTGACCTCAGTCTGGAAAGAGAGGATAGCGTTATTGCCGTTGGTGAGAGTATTGATAGTCCAGGAGAGGGTAGGGGCCCC
>DAOUEU010000116.1:0-4481 GCA_034430255.1 Dehalococcoidia bacterium
CCATTCTACCCTTCTCCATTCAAGGATGATGGCTACGATGTCTCGGACTACACTGGCATCCATCCCAGTTACGGTACAATTAATGACTTCAGGGTCTTCCTCAGGGAGTCCAATTATCGGGGTCTACGTGTAATTAACGAGCTAATCCTTAACCACACCTCAGACCAGCACTCCTGGTTCCAGCGGGCGCGTCGGGCAGATTTTGGAAGTCAAGAACGTGATTTTTATGTCTGGAATAATAACCGGGATAAGTATAGAGAAACCCGGATCATTTTTAAGGATTTTGAGTCATCAAACTGGGCTTGGGACCCTGTGGCTGGAGCTTATTACTGGCACCGCTTCTATTCGCACCAACCTGACCTCAATTTTGATAGCCCGCTGGTGCAGCAGGCCATCATGCGTGTGATTGATTTCTGGTTCGGTTTGGGAGTTTCTGGGCTTCGTCTGGATGCTGTACCCTATCTTTATGAGCGAGAAGGCACTAACTGCGAGAACCTGCCGGAGACACACGCCTTCCTCAAGGAATTACGTCGCAAGGTAGATGAAAAATTTCAGAGCCGCGTGCTGCTGGCTGAGGCAAATCAGTGGTCTGAGGATGCTGTCGCTTACTTCGGCGAAGGAGATGAGTGCCATATGGCCTATCACTTTCCTCTTATGCCGCGCATGTTTATGGCAATCCGCATGGAGGACCGTTTCCCCATCATTGACATCCTTCAGCATACACCACCCATTCCAGAGAGCTGTCAATGGGCGCTTTTTCTCCGTAACCATGATGAACTTACCCTGGAGATGGTTACTGACGAAGAGCGGGACTACATGTACCGGGTATACGCTCACGATACCCAGGCTCGGCTCAACCTTGGCATCCGCCGTCGCCTGGCACCGCTTCTCAACAACGACCGGAAGAAAATTGAACTGATGAATGGTCTTCTTTTCTCCTTACCCGGAACACCAATGATGTACTACGGGGATGAGATTGGCATGGGAGATAACTTCTACCTGGGTGACCGTGACGGCGTCCGCACCCCGATGCAGTGGAACACCGACCGGAATGCTGGTTTCTCCCGTACCAACCCTCAACGGCTTTACCTTCCGGTCAATATTGACCCTGAGTATCACTACGAGGCGGTCAATGTGGAGGCTCATCAGAATAACCCAGATTCTCTCCTCTGGTGGATGAAGCGCCTCATCGCTCTGAGAAAACGCTTCAAAGCCTTCGGCAGGGGTAGCCTTGAGTTCCTTAACCCGGAAAATCGCAAGGTATTGGCTTTCCTGCGCCACTATGAAGACGAGACCATCTTGGTGATAGCTAACCTTTCGCGTTTAGCACAACATACCAGCCTTAATCTGACTGAATTCAGTGGAAAAGTACCTGTTGAAATCTTTGGGCAGACAGAGTTTCCCATCATCGCGGAAGCACCCTATTCTGTCACCCTCAGTCCATATGGCTTTTACTGGTTTTCTGTAGAATCCAAAAAACCGGAACGAATCGATTTGAGCACCGCGCCGGTGGAGGTTTTAGTACCGACGCTCACTCTTACTAGGGACTGGAAAGAGCTATACAAACGTGGCAAGAAGCCAGCTTTAGAAGCGGTACTGTTAGGCTATACCAGACAGCGCCGTTGGTTTGGTGGTAAGGCACGATACATCCGGTCATCAGATATACAGGACGTTATCGCTATACCCTATGATACCTCCACGGCTTACATGGTCCTGCTCAAATTGGAGTACTCCGAAGGAGAACCCGAGACTTACCTGCTCCCTATCACTTTTGCTTTGGGAGAACGGGCAAACCAGATTATCCATGAGCTACCTCAAGCCGTTATCGCTCACCTGAAGCTGAAGGGCAAACACGCCGATGGGGAAGGGGTTGTTTATGATGCCTTAGTTGAGCCGGAGTTCCGCGATGCCCTGCTCAAGGCCATGGCTCGGCACCATAGTTTCAGGGGGCAAAAGGGGGAGATTGCCACATCTTACACCCGGAAGGTGTTTCGCCGGATACGTGGGCCAGTTGCAGATTCTCTCGAATCTGCTCTCCTCAAGGGGGAACAGACTAACACTTCAGTGGTCTATGGAGAACGGTTCAAGCTCAAGCTCTTCCGCCGTCTGGAAGAGGGGGTGAGCCCTGAACTTGAGATTGGGAGGTTTCTTACCGAGAAGCAGCCTTTTCCCAATGCTCCTCCAGTTGCTGGCGTTATTGAATACAGGACACGTTGGCGGGAACCGGTAACTTTGGGTATTCTTCACGGGTATGTGCATAACGAAGGGGATGCCTGGCAATATACATTAGATTCGCTGAGTCGTTACTTTGAGGGGGTACTAGCGCTTCCAGGCGCAGAGGCAACAATGCCCACTAGTGATTCTTTACTGGACATCAGTGACGAAGCTGTACCTTCCATAGTTACAGATACCGTTGGGCCTTATTTGGTCTCGGCTCAACTTTTAGGGCAGCGCACCGCCGAACTCCATTCAACACTAGCTTCGGCGATAGATGACGAGAACTTTGTCCCCGAACCGTTCTCGGTGACCTACCAGCGGTCTCTTTACCATGGTATGAGGAGTTTCACCATACGGGTTTTGCAACTGTTGCGCCAGCGTCTAAGGTATCTCCCTGACGAGGTAAAGGCAGACGCACAAAAGGTTCTTAGTCTAGAGGACACCATCACTGGCCGCTTCCAGGATATTTCTAAGCAGAAGATCACAGGGATGCGTACCCGCTGCCACGGTGACTATCACCTGGGGCAGGTCCTGTATACCGGCAATGACTTTGTCATCGTTGATTTTGAAGGGGAACCGGCTCGGCACTTGGGCGAGCGCAGAATCAAAAGCTCACCCCTGAGGGACATTGCTGGCATGATACGCTCGTTTCACTACGCTGCCTATCCTACCCTGCGTGGTCGGACCTCGACTGTACTCCGGCCAGAGGATATATTAGTGTTGGAGGAGTGGACACGGGCTTGGTACCTTTGGGTTTCTGCTACCTTCTTGAAATCCTATTTGGAGTTAATGGTAGATGCCCCTATATTGCCTCAGAGTCGAGACGGAATGAAGGTCATTCTGAATGCTTACCTTCTCGACAAAGCTATCTACGAAGTAAACTACGAACTTAACAACCGGCCAGACTGGGTAGGATTGCCTCTTCGGGGTATACTTCAGATACTAGGTGCTAAGGATGAATCAACCACGCCAGCGGTAAAGAAAGAGGCTGGAGAGAAGTCAGCCACGATTGCCACTGAACCAGGGCGTAAGACTGAGGAGACTACCGAAGAGGCTAGGGGAAAAGCTAAAAAGAAGGCTGAATAATGAGCCCTACCTCCAGCATTCATTTTCTCCACCATCTAGCTCGCCTCTATGGTATACAGACGGCTTATTACGATGTTTGCCACCATCGACAACAGGCTCCTACTGAATCTTTACTGGCAATACTTCGGTCATTGGGAGCCCCAATCGCAACTCGTCAAGATATTGTCTCGGCGTGGCGAGAACGGCGGCAGGTGCTGTGGCAACGGCTGGTGGAACCAGTAATTGTGGCTTGGGATGACATACCACCAGTAATACAAGTTCGGCTTCCCTCCATCGCTGCCGAAGCTACTTTGAACTGTCACCTGAACTTGGAGACCGGTGAGCAGCAGAGCTGGGAATGGCGCGGGGTTGACCTGCCAGTAGTTAAAGCCGCGAAGATAGAAGAGACACAATATGTGGTCAAGCAGCTTCATCTGCCAAGTAGGCTGCCTTGGGGATATCATCGGCTCACCCTTGAGATGTCGGGAAGACACGAAGAAGCTCTCATAATTTCGGCACCCCTTAAGGCTTACGTACCTCCAGACGGACCAGAAAATCGCACTTGGGGTGTCTTTATTCCCTTGTATGCCCTACAAACAGAACGGAGTTGGGGAAGTGGCGACTTCTCAGACTTGGAGGCTCTTATGACCTGGGTCGCCACAATTGAAGGACGGGTGATAGCTACTTTACCCTTACTAGCTACCTTTTTGGGCGGTATCCCGGAACCCAGCCCTTATCTTCCAACCAGCCGCCTGCTGTGGAACGAATTCTACCTGGACATAAACAGGGTCCCTGAACTACAGAAATGTCCGCCAGCGCAGGCTATCCTTGAATCATTATCATTCCGCAAAGAAATCAAAGCTCTGCACCATTCCTCCCTAGTAGACTACCACCGGCAGATGGCATTAAAACGCCGTGTACTGGGAGAACTGTGCCGGTGCTTCTTTGCCGAGTCATCCAGTTATCCTGAGGCTCTTCACCGCTTCATAGAGGCACATCCAGTAGTTGAAGACTACGCTCGGTTTCAGGCTACCTGTGAGAAGCAGCGTAGGTCATGGCAGTTATGGCCACAGCCATCTCAAGGCGGTGCCTTAAGAGCGGGTGATTACAACGAAGAAAACAGACGCTATCACCTGTATGTCCAGTGGTTGGCTCACCAACAAATAGGAGACATTGCCAAAAAGGCTAGAGGAAAAGGT
>DAOUEU010000117.1:0-5976 GCA_034430255.1 Dehalococcoidia bacterium
GCACACTCTGCCAGGACCGGGTCACAAATGATCTTACACCGGCTTGTGTCAAGACCTGTCCCACAGGGGCACTGCAATATGGTGACAGGGAAGCTCTGCTATTGGAGGGGAAGGCGAGGGTAGCCAGTCTTGGTGGCAATGCCACTCTTTATGGAGAGGAGGAGCTGGGGGGGCTGCATGTACTGTATGTTCTTGATGACTCACCGGATGTTTATGGTCTCCCGCTGGATCCTAAGGTACCAGCGACCTCCACAGTCTGGCAGGACGTTCTTCAGCCTATAGGTTGGGGCGTGGCGGGACTTGCTGCACTGGGGCTGGGTTTCAACTACGTTATCGCCAAGAGGAAGATAAAGATCGAAAGTGAGGGCAAGTGATATGACAACGGCGAAAGGCAAAGCGAAATCGACACCCATAAGCCACACTTTCTTCGGGGCACCGCCGGCGCCTGGGGATGAGGTGTTAGAGCGTTATTCCAGGCCGGTTCGCATACTGCACTGGGTAAACGCGATTACGTGGATAGTGCTGTTCATTACGGGGCTATTCTTCTTTGTGCCCCAGTTTGGGGGTGCTGCATCTGGAGGGGTGAGCGGGCTGTTGCATCGCATTGCCGCAGTGATCATGGTAGGCTGGGTTGTCATCTATTTCTTGGGCAGTCCCAAAGCTGCGCTCCGGGGTATAGGTGAGGCTTTCAAATGGGGTATTGATGATATCAAGTGGCTGCAGGCAGCCCCTTCCTACTATTTCTTTGGTGATGAGAAAAGCATGCCGCCGCAGGAGCACATGAACACAGGGCAGAAGCTGTGGTGGTTGACTGTTCTTGGAGCAGGTGGGTTGATGATTGTCACCGGGGCGTTGATGTGGTTTTTCAAAGACATCATCTCCGCCGATGCCTTTTTATGGAGTGCCTTTTTCCATGATGTTGGATTCATCGCCTTGCTGAGCTTTGCCTTTCTTCATGTTTACCTATCGGCTTTTCATCCCAAGATGCGTGGCATCTTCTGGTCGATGTGGAGGGGAACGGTCTCTGCCAGATACGCCGAGTCGCACCACAAGAAATGGTATGACAAGGTAAAAAAGGGGTAGAATTTATAAAATCTCGATTATATCTCGTAGTTGGCTTAAGGCTAATTTTTAGACACCTTCATGAATTATATGTCGCTGGTTATTTTTAGTCATAAACCCTCGCCTCGACTCAGATGACAATAGCCATATTTTACACTTAAGTAACTGCTGAAATAGTCTCAATCAACCTCCTAATCCCCCAATCTTGGGGGACTTTTTAAAGCTGGGGGACACCCCCAGACCCCCGGTAAGAATTATCCTGCACCTCTTTCTCAGCGGTCTCTTAATATTGCTGGTTCCTGTCTTGAAGCCTTGGGAAAGTTAGTCCTCAAGCATTTAATAATCGCTGGCGTTAAAGTACCTCAACATTAGAACCAGCGGATGCTAACCGAGTAATAATGCTTCTGCAGTTCGCTCTATCAGACCATCTAAATAATAAGTCCTAGGTTTCTTACTTCTCTATACTCTTGAGCCTCTTTGTGTGTAACTCTAATGGAATCGTTTCCCCAAGCCACTTTGCTTATGTCGTTTATTAACCCTCGCATAGGGTATTACCGTGTTTGGGTAACTTTGAACTGTGCTGTTTTAAATTGTCGTGTTGGTTCTGTATTACCAGAAGCTCTTTCCGGTGAAATAGCTTTTAGCATACTATGGAAACGTTACTAAATAATTAGCAAAAGGGGTTGACAAATCTCTCCCGATATACTAGAATTTGTAAAAATTAACAAACTTTTACATTCTAATTAGCTAGAAGGAAGGGCATGAGTAGTAAAGGTTATCGGGATTATACGATAAAGCACGAGAAAATCGTTAATAAACTAATGGAGATGTCTGCAGAGGGAGATAGCGGCTGCTTTTCCATCTCAAGGCTGGCAATCGAACTCGGTATGGACCAAAGAACTGTTAGGGCTCATCTTAAAATCATCGAGATGGATCACGGCGGGATTTTTACCGACCCCGATGAGAAGCAGTTCTGCACCAAAGAGGGTGTAATCTTGTTAGCTCAGAGGCTTGGTCTGGGAGAGATAGGTGGGAAATCGAGAACTAAGAAATTGCCCTTGACGTCTTTTATGGCAATATTGACGGCATTTAGTTCGATATGTTATTATTGAGTAGATATTAACATATTAAAGTAGCATAATTACCTGATATTTTGTACCGAATAAATAGAAATTTGGTCAAAAAAATAGGAGGTAAGGTATGGAGCTAACTCGAAGGGGTTTTATCAAGCTGTCCGGTGCCAGCACTGCTGGCTTTCTTTTGTTTAAGGGGGCGGGCTGGAAGAAGGTTTTAGGTTATTTACCCATTCCGCTTCACAAGAGGATCGGCGAGACGACCACCATCTGCTGTTACTGTGGGGTTGGCTGCGGCGCCATTGCGGCTGCCGATGGGGGCAGGGTGGTGGACATCGAGGGGGATCCGGACCATCCCATTAATGAGGGTACTCTGTGCTCCAAGGGGCAGGCGCTGTCCCAGTTCCATACTGTTAATGGCGAGGACAACCCCAGGCGCTTGACCAAGCCTCTCTACCGTGCCTCCGCGGCTTCGGATTGGGAGGAGGTAAGCTGGGATTGGGCCATAGATACCGTTGCTGAGAGGATAAAGACTACCAGGGATAATAACTGGATCTCTACGATAGATGTCGGTGGTACTACCTATAGTGTGAACCGAACCGATGCGATCGCTGAGTTCGGTGGTGGCGAGCTGGACAATGAAGAGTGCTACCTCCTGGTGAAGATGGCCCGTGCCTTGGGACTGGTGTACATCGAACACTGCGCCCGTATATGACACTCCGCTACTGTAGCGGCTCTGGCAGAGTCGTTCGGCAGGGGAGCAATGACCAACCACTGGATCGATATCAGGAACTCCGACCGCATCATGATTATCGGTTCCAATGCGGCAGAAAACCACCCCATATCCTTCAAGTGGGTCACTAAGGCGAAGGAACGCGGAGCAAAGCTCATCAGTGTTGACCCCCGTTTCACTCGCACCTCATCCAAGGCTGATATATACGCGCCAATGAGATCGGGTTGCGATATTACCTTTATCGGCGGGATGATTAGGTATGTCCTGGACGATATGCAGAAGCTTAGCCCGTCACTGCGTGCCGAGAAGTACAATATGACCTACGTGGCGGAATATACCAATGCCGCGTTGATAATTAATTCTGAGTTTGAGGGTGCCTTCGATGCTTCACATCCGGGACGCTTTATCGGTTACACTGAGAATACCGATGATGCACCCAGCAAAGTAGGCTCATATGACAAATCGAAGTGGGGGTATGCGAATGCAACCACACCTGCTTCGGATCCAGCTATAGTCAATAATACCTGGACCTCTTGGAGTGACCTGGATCCCAAGTGCGTGCTCAGGCTGCTGTGGGAGAATTACCAGGCGTATGGGCCAGAGAAAGTATCAGAGGTTACAGGGTGCCCCGTGGACACCTTTAAGGAGGTCTGCGAGACATATGCGGCATCCGGTGCGCCGGGAAAGGCTGGCACCATTATGTATGCCATGGGAACTACTCAGCACACCTACGGCACACAGAACATCAGGGGCTATGCCATACTCCAGCTCCTGCTGGGCAATATCGGCGTAGCCGGAGGCGGCATTAACGCGCTCCGGGGAACGTCCAATGTGCAGGGTTCCACTGACATGTGCCTGCTGTCTCACATCCTGCCTGGATACCTCGCGGTAGTGCAAAATACTGATCAGACACTTGAGGATTATAAGAATAGGGCTAAAAGTGCCAAGGATTTCGTTACGCCTCAGGGTCTAGCCGGAGATAAGAGCGCCAGCTGGTGGTGGTACAATGAGGATGACCCCAATTACATGAAATATATGGTTAGCCTGCTCAAGGCATGGTGGGGGGATAACGCTACCGCGGATAATGATTTCTGCTTTAGCTATCTGCCCAAGGTGACGGTCGGTCATGATTACACCCATATCGGTGCATTTGAGGCGGTGGCAAACGGGACCGTCAAGGGCATGATGGTCTGGGGGCAGAACCCTGCTGTTGGAGGTCCCGATTCTGAGGCTGAGCGCAATGCACTGGAGAAGCTTGACTGGTTATTGGTCACCGACCTGTTTGAGACTGAGACGGCGGCATTCTGGAAGAGGCCGGGGGCTGATCCCGGCAGCATAGATACGGAGGTCTTTCTCCTGCCGGCAGCCTGCTCATATGAGAAGCAGGGTAGTATCTCTAACAGCGGCCGTTGGGCACAGTGGCGATACAAGGCATTGGACCCCATAGGACAGGCGAAGTCTGACCTGGCAATCGTAGATGAGCTGGTGCTCAAGCTTAAGGAGAAATACGCGGGGGAGACCGGTCCGAAGGCGGATCCCATAAACAAGCTATTCTGGAATTACCGCACCACCGGAGACTATGCCAATGAAGCAGACCCCAATGTGGCAGCTAAGGAGTACAACGGGTACGATTGGGCCACTGGGACTGCCCTCACCAGCTTTGGAAGTCTGAAGAGTGATGGCTCAACGTGTTCGGGCAACTGGCTCTACTGTGGCATGTTTGGTAGTGACGGCAGGAACAGGGCCAAGGACCGCGATCCGGAGGACAAGAGCCTCAATCAGATAGGGCTCTACTCTGGCTGGTCGTGGTGCTGGCCTATAAACCGGCGCATTATATATAACAGGGCCTCTGTTGACTTCGACGGCCAGCCGTGGGACAGCGAGCATCCAGTTATTGCCTATAACGGCGGTTGGAAAGGCGATGTGCCTGACGGCGGCTGGCCCCCGATAAACGTGGCTGACAAGGGTTCGAAATTCCTCCCCTTCATAATGCAGAGTGAGGGCGTGGGGAAAATCTGGGGCCCCGGTCGAGTCGATGGGCCACTGCCCGTGGCCTACGAGCCATGGGAAAGCCCGGTAGATGAGAATCTGGTGACTGGTGTTGCCAAAGGTACAGAGGCCAAGGCTACCCCGGGATTTAACGATCCCTGCTGCTATATTGGCGAGATGGACGGCATGAATAAGAGGGGAACACCTAGCAAATATCCCTACGTTGGCATGACCTACAGGGTGTCTGAGATGTGGCAGGCGGGACAGATGACCCGCAACCACCCATGGTTGATTGAGCTCCAGCCGGAGGTGTTTGCCGAGCTGGGAGAAGAGCTGGCAGCCGACAAGGGAATCAAAAACGGCGATGAGGTGAGGGTGTCAACAGCAAGGGGCTATGTCGATGCTATAGCCATCGTGACCAAGCGGTTACAAAGGTTGACAATCGGAGGAAAGAGTGTTGACCAGGTGGGTGTACCCTGGCACTATGGTTATATAGGGGAAGCCAGCGCTCCCCACAGCAGTGGCAACATCCTTACCCCTCACGTGGGAGATGCCAATACAACTATCCCTGAATACAAGACCTTCCTATGCAATATAGAGAAGGTATAGGTAAGGCGAAAGGAGGGAAATGGCAGACAAAGCGATTCTATACGATGCGACCAAGTGCACTGCGTGCCGTGGCTGCCAGGTAGCGTGCAAGCAGTGGAATGACCTTCACGGTGTTAAGACTACCAACCGGGGAACGTATGAGAACCCCCCTGACCTTTCCTGGGATACCTGGATAAAGATGGAGTTTCGTGAGGTTGGGAATAACGGGGATCTTCGCTGGCTATTCACCAGGCGCAGCTGCATGCACTGCACCGAAGCCGCCTGTGTTGAGGTCTGTCCCACCAAGGCTCTGTATCACCATGAGCTGGGCTTCGTTGCCTACGATAAGGAGAAGTGCAGTGGTTGCGGCTACTGTGTAGAAGCCTGTCCCTTCGATGTACCGCGGAGCGGGAGTGGGGCTATAACCGGGATACGCACGATGAACAAGTGCACACTCTGCCAGGACCGGGTCACAAATGATCTTACACCGGCTTGTGTCAAGACCTGTCCCACAGGGGCACTGCAATATGG
>DAOUEU010000118.1:0-12141 GCA_034430255.1 Dehalococcoidia bacterium
ATCCATTCTCGGTAGTCCCCTCCAACTCCCTTTTATGCCGCCTCCAGTTCCTTCGCCTTCTCCACCACGTCGTCGATAGTGCCCGCCATGAAGAAGGCCTGCTCGGGGAGGGCATCGTGGTTTCCATCAAGTATCTCCTTGAAGCCGCGCACCGTCTCCTTAACCGGAACGTAGCGACCTTCCATGCCGGTGAAGGTCTCGGCAACGTACATAGGCTGTGATAGGAAACGCTGGATCTTGCGGGCACGCGATACAGTGAGCTTGTCCTCCTCGGAGAGCTCCTCAATGCCCAATATGGCGATTATGTCCTGCAGGTCCCGGTAGCGCTGTAGCACCCGCTGCACCCCGCGGGCCACTCCGTAATGCTCCTCGCCCACAACTAGCGGATCGAGGATTCGAGAAGTGGAGGCCAGCGGGTCGACGGCAGGGTAGAGTCCCTGCTCGGCGATGGCACGCTCCAGGGCAACCACGGCATCGAGGTGACCGAACACCGTAGACACACCGGGGTCAGTGTAGTCATCAGCAGGTACATAGATCGCCTGGAAGGAGGTAATGGAGCCCTTTTTGGTGGAGGTTATCCTCTCCTCCAGGTCGCCCATCTCGGTAGCCAGTGTGGGCTGATAGCCCACCGCCGATGGCATCCGCCCCAGAAGCGCCGAAACCTCCATGCCGGCCATGATATAGCGATAGATATTATCAATGAAAAGCAGCACGTCCTGCCCCTCTACATCGCGGAAGTATTCTGCCATGGTTAGACCGGTAAAGCCCACTCGCACCCGTACGCCGGGCGGCTCATTCATTTGCCCGAAAACCAGCACCGTTTTATCGATGACCCCCGAGGCCTTCATCTCATACCAGAGGTCGTTTCCCTCACGGGAGCGCTCCCCTACCCCGGCGAATACGGAGAAGCCGCCGTGCTCGGTGGCAATATTGCGAATAAGCTCCTGGATAATAACGGTCTTACCCACCCCGGCGCCGCCGAATGCTCCCACCTTGCCCCCTTTGGTGAAGGGGGTGATCAGGTCGATTACCTTAAGCCCGGTCTCCAGCATCTGGGTGGAGGTCTCCTGATCCCGAAAGGAGGGCGGGAGGCGGTGTATAGGCCATTGTTCCTCAGCCTCAACCGGCCCCAGATCGTCCAGTGGCTCGCCGAGCACATTAAACAGCCTCCCCAGTGTGGCTGGCCCCACCGGGACACTGAGCGGCGCCCCGGTGTCGATGGCCTCGGCGCCACGCTCCAGGCCATCGGTGGGGGACATAGCGAGACAGCGAACCCAGTTGTTCCCCACGTGCTGCTGCGTCTCAAGGAGGATCTTATCCCCTTTGAGGGAGATCTCGACAGCGTTATTCAGCGACGGCAGCTCATCCGGGGGGAACTCTATATCCACCACTGTGCCAATAACCTGGACCACCTTTCCTTTGGCCTTTCCTTTGGCCTTTCCTTTGGCCATGATAACCTCCTACCTTATTCTAAACCAGCGCCGCTGCTTCCTTTTCACTCTACCCCAAGGCCGCTGCCCCTCCAGTGATATCCAGAAGCTCCTTCGTTATCATCTCCTGCCTCGCCTTATTATAGGTCAGTGTGAGATCATCTATGATCTCGTTGGCATTGTCGGTTGCGCTACGCATCGCTACCATCCGCGCCGACTGCTCGCTGGCAATGGACTCGAGGATGACATGGTAGAGCCCCATCTCAACGAAGCGGGGGAGAAGCTGGTCCAGCACCTGGTCCGGTGAAGGCTCATAGATATACTCCGCACTACGCCCCGGCTCGATATCCGCCGGCTCAATGGGGAGCAGCCGCCACAGCACCGGCCGCTGGCTCATGGTAGTCACAAACTGGGTGTACGATATGTACACTTCATCTATGCCTCCATCGGTGTAATCATCGATGACTATTCGAGCGATGGGCTGGATATCGACTATCGAAGGACGGTCGCCAAGGCGGGTGAGATCGGCACGCAACTCCTGCCCGCTGCGCACCATAAAATCCCTCCCCTTTCGACCGATAACCAGGATGGTCACTTGAGCCCGCTGCTCCAGGATGAAGCCCGCTGCGCTGCGGTTGACACTGGCAACCAGCCCGCCGCAAAGGCCGCGGTCGGGGGTGATATGGATAAGGGCAATCCGGTTAACCGGCCGCTTTTGGAGGAGAGGGTGAATCTCCTCACCGGAGCGGCGCTGCGCCGCCAGGTCGGCCAGAACCTGCTGCATCTTATCGGCATAGGGGCGAGCGGCGATGGTGTGCTCCTGAGCACGCCTCATCTTCGAGGCAGCAACCATCTCCATTGCCCTGGTGACCTTGGCTGTGCTCTGGACACTCCTAATACGGCGGCGAATCTCACGAATGGTTGGCATTCTTCGGCCTTTTGCTACCCCTTTGCCCGCTAGTGGAATAAATGCGCTATAGAAGAATGGCTATTTCCAAGGAAGATATTGATAAGATATTACATAGTTTGAAAAATTTAGTATGGCACCTTCTCCTTGAACTCAGCGATCGCCTGCTTCAGCAACTCCTCGGTCTCATCAGTAAGCTCCTTCTCCTCAGCGATGCGCTGGCCAATCTCGGTGTGGCTCGTCTCCATGAAGCGGTGGAAGCCCTCCTCAAAGCCCTTTACCTTCTCTACGGGGACATCGTCGAGGTAGCCGTTGATCACGGCGTAGAGGATGGTTACTTCTTTCTTGAGGGGCATGGGAACATACTGGGGCTGCTTCAACACCTCGGTGATGCGCTGCCCCCGCTCCAGTTGCATCCTGGTTGCCTTGTCCAGCTCGGCAGCGCCAAACTGGGAGAATGTCGCCAACTCCCGGTACTGAGCGAGGCCCAGCCTCAACTTTCCCGCCACCCGCTTCATCGCACGGCTCTGAGCAGCGCCCCCTACCCTGGAGACGCTGAGCCCGACATTTAGCGCCGGCCGCACCCCTGCATTGAATAGATCGGTCTCCAGATATATCTGACCGTCGGTGATGGAGATGACATTGGTGGGGATATAGGCCGATATATCACCGGCCTGGGTTTCGATAATGGGCAGGGCGGTAAGCGAGCCGCCACCATACTGCGGCGCCATCTTAGCGGCGCGCTCCAGCAGGCGGCTATGTAGATAGAAAATGTCGCCTGGGTAAGCCTCGCGACCCGGTGGGCGACGCAGTAGCAAGGATAGCTCACGATAGGCCCAGGCATGCTTGGAGAGGTCATCGTAGATAATCAGGGCATCCCGCCCCTGCTCCATGAACTCCTCGCCTATGGCGCAGCCAGCGTAAGGGGCGAGATACTGCAGCGCCGCCGGGTCGGAAGCATGAGCCGATACCACGATGGTATGCTCCATAGCTCCATAGTTCTCCAGTATAGCCACCGCCTGCGCTACCTTGGATGATTTCTGTCCAATGGCAACATATATACAGATGAGGTCGCCACCTTTCTGGCTGATGATTGCATCGAGGGCGATAGCGCTCTTACCGGTGGCGCGGTCGCCAATAATGAGCTCTCGCTGCCCCCGCCCCAGGGGGATTATGCTATCTATAGCCTTGATCCCGGTATGTACCGAGGTATCCACCGACTTGCGTAGCACCACATTGGGCGCCACCCGCTCCACCGGGGAGGTTTTCTTATACTTCAGCGACCCCTTGCCATCCAGAGGCAAGCCTAGGGGATCGATTACCCGACCTATGAGGCCATCGCCCACCGGCACCTCGGCGATCCTGCCGGTGGAGTGAACCTCATCACCCTCCTTGATATCAGTCCATTCGCCCAGGATAACCGCGCCCACGCTATCCTCCTCCAGGTTGAGGGCGATACCGATTACCCCATTGGGGAACTGGAGCAGCTCATTATACCTGGCACCGGCGAGCCCATGAATGCGGGCGATACCATCGCCCACCTCAACCACTGTGCCCACATCCACCATGGCTACCGTGGTGCCAAACTGCTCTATCTGTTGTTTTATGATCGCGGCGAAGTCATGGGCTCGAGCCATCTTTTCTACCTCCGATCCATCCAGTCAATCTATCCACAAGAGCGACCTCCCGATCTATTTCATCAGGCTCTCTCTGAGAGCGAGAAGCCTGGACCTGGTGCTGCCATCGATGAGCTTATCGCCCACCCTGGCCACAAGCCCCCCGATAATGGCAGGAGCGACCCTAGTGGTGAGCACGATCTCCCGTCCCACCAGGTCACCGAGACGATGAATCAGCTTATCCTTTTCGTCAGGCTCCAGCGGGACGGCAGTCGTCACCTCGGCATGAGCGATCCCCCGATATTCATCGACCAGCCGCCCGTACTCAAGAACCATATCAGCCACCAAGTGAAGTCTCCCCCGGGACACCAGCAGCAGGGCCAAATTCATTACCAGTGGGTTCAGCCCTTCGAGGCCCTGGCGCAAGACCCTCGCTTTCTCTTCGAAGTGAATCCGCGGGCTCTCCAAAAAGGTAAAAAGAAGGGGATCCTTCAACGCTTCGGAGAGCCGCTCCAGGTCCCCGCGCCATAAATCCAATTCTTCCCGTTCCAGCGCGATCTGAAACGCTGCCTGGGCATGCCTTCTTGCCGCAGCCCGCGCCATCAGCCCTCCTCCTTGGCAACCCCCACCATCACCGCTCACCACCCGATGCCTGCTCCAGCACCTCCTCGATGAGGCGGCGATGCTTCTTCCGATCCAAGGTCTCGTTTACCACCTTCTCGGCAGCGGTTATCGCCAGGTCAACAAACTGGCGCTTGACCTCATCGATAGCCTCATCACGCTCACGCTCGATCTCGGTGCGCGCCCGGGCGACGATAACCTCCGCCTCCTGCCTGGCCTCTCCCCTCGCCTCCTCCTTGAGGCGCTCACCCATCTGAGCCGCTTGAGCCAATACATTCTGCCCCTCCCTGCGGGCAGCCGCCAGTTGCTCTTTAACCTGCTCCTCGGTCCCAGCCATCTGCTCCTTGATCTGCTCAGCCTGCTCCATGCTCTCCCTGATTCTGTTAGAGCGCTCATCGAACGTCCTGCGCATCGGCTTATAGAGCAGAAAAAAAAGGAGGCCAAAGAGGATCCCAAAATTTATGAGCTGAGCCAGCAAAACCTGCCAGTCAATACCTATAGCGCCCATATCAACTCGTCCTTCTAGATTGGAGTCCGGCAATCATGCGATGAAGATCAGCATAATGGCCACAATGAGGGCGTAGATTGCGATAGCCTCGCAGAAGGCGATAGCCAAGATCATATTAGTCTGGATGGGACCGCGTGCCTCGGGGTTTCTGCCCAACGCCTGCATGGCGCCATACCCTAACATGCCGATCCCCAAGCCGGGTCCCAGGGCACCAGCGCCAATGGCAACTGCTGCGGCGATCAACTTCATGGTTTCGGCGTCCATAATTCATCCCCCTTTCAGTTTTGTCTATATCAGTGCTCCTCGTGAGGAGCACCAGCCATAACCAGGAAAACCAGGGTCAAACCACAGAAGATAAGAGCCTGAACGAAACCGATAAAAATCTCTAGCCCATAGAATGGTATTGCCGCCACCCAGGGAATCAGAAACATCATCGAAAAAACAAGGATCTCCCCGGCGGTCATATTGCCAAAGAGACGGAAGGTGAAACTCATTATGCGCACCATCTCACTTACCATCTCGATAAAGCCCACGAATATATCGATAATTCCACTAAATAGCATACCCATACCACTGCGGACCCGGCCCCGCAACACCTGCCCCATGCCACCAAAGTACTGGCGAACATTGACAAACTTGCTCATGTACCGGATGAAGCCATGAGACCTGAAGCCCCAATACTCCACAAATATGAAGGAAACCAGTGCCAGTGCAAGGGGGAAATTGACGTCAGTATTCGCCCCCCTGAGGAAAGGCACCAGAACCTGTTCCTCACCATGGCCATGCCATAAACCTATGCTCATGAAACCGGGGAAGAGCGCCAGCCAGGCATTGGCGATGACAAAGATGAAGATGGTAGCGACCACGGGGAAAAATTTACGCCCATTCTCCTTACCCGCTATGCTCTCCACGAAATTAATGAGCATTTCTACAGCAGCTTCCATGACGTTCTGCAGCCCACGTGGCACAAGCCTCATCCTCCGCGTAGCGGCATAGGCTATACCCCCCATTACCAGGATGGTAAGCCAGGCGGCTATCATGGTATTGGTGATCGGGATGCCAAAGGGTGACCAGAGCACTTCCGCAGCGAGTTCAAAATGGGGCATAGAAATGGGGAAAAAGACAGCTCCTACTGCTATCAAACCAAAGGAAATAAGAGCGATAATTCCTATCCGGCGCCATTTACCCATTCGGCGCCAATACAAACCGATACCAGCCACTAGTCTCTTTTATCCTTCTCTTTCCCCAGAGCGGGTAAAAGCATGCGGTATGTCCCATAGAAAGCGACAATCAAGCCCAGACCAAGCCCGAGCAGGGTAAATAGAGGGCTAATATCAACCTTCCCATCAAGCCACACCCCAAGATAGACCCCCCCAGCAATACACCCGCCGATATAAAACCCAACTCCGGTAAACCTGAACGCCGCTTCCCAGCGATTTACCCTCATCACCCGAAGAAGTATATCACAGGCTACGACACCGGACAACCTGCCCACAAAGAAAAACCCCCCGATACGTCGGGGGGACTACCCTTATTCAACCCTGCTTCATTAGTTCGAGAAAAGTCGTGAAAAATCCCCGTCGAACCCTTTCAGGAAGTTATGAAGATCCAGCACGTCATCTGCCCCCACCGCAGCCATTTCCCTGAACTTCTCATACTCCCCCTCAGTGAGGTCGGTAACCAGCTCTGGCGTCTCCTCCTCATTGAGCACCGCAGCCACCAAACCCTGAGTTTTACACGTCGGGCAATAGACGCTAAGAAACCAGAGGTCAGTGTAGCGTCCGAGAACCCTCACATTTTCCTCATCATACCGGCCCCCGCACACGCTACACTTGATATTGGTGATCAAGCGCTTAATAAGTCTCTCATCCATACTGCTACCGCCAAATGCACGCTACGATTTCCCCAGATCATCCAGGTTCAGGGTATCTATGAAGTCCCTGAAGGGGGAAAGCCTATTTAGCTCATCATCGCTGAGATCGCCCTGTTTACCGTCAGCGGGGAGAAGTATCCCCGCTTTCTCCAGCACTGACTCATCCGCATAAATCGGCACCTCCACCCTTACCGCAAGGGCGATGGCATCGCTGGGGCGGGAATCGATCTCCAGAGCCCTTCCATCAATCACGATGAAGATCCGGGCATAGAAGGTATCGTCACGAAGCTCGTTTACAACGATCGAGTTGACCGTAGCCCCTAGAGCCTGGAGCGCGGAGCACAACAGATCATGTGTCATTGGTCGGGGCACCTTAACGTCCTGCAATTTTATCGCTATCGAGTCCGCCTCCGCTGGACCTATCCAGATAGGAAGGTAACGCTCCCCGTCCTTTTCCTTGAGGATCACCACACGCTGATAGTTCATCAGGCTCATTCGAATGCTATCGATGGTCATCTCGATCATGGACACCCTCCACTCATAATTCCGACCTGATACCATTCTAGCTCAATATATTTGAATATGTCAACATACTCAATCTTAACGGGTTTCAACAAACCCTACCAATTTATTCGTATATCCAAAGCAGAGCATATCTGTGCCTTATGAGCCGAGGTGTTGTCAGCATGATATCGTTCAGATAGATATAAGCATGATCCATAATGGGAAGTCCCCCGTCAATATGCCATTGTATGGCTATCCCCACGTCTCATGACAGAACACCACTGAGACCCAATACCATGCGCGCGGCCTCGATCAGCCTACCCATTGTCATGCTGAACTCGTTTCAGCATCTCGATCATGAGGTTCCGAAACAAGTTCGGAATGACATGGCACGTAGCTCCATTTTCCCTCGCAATGACGGGTAAAAGCAGGTAGGTGGCGACGAATCACCCTTGTGCTGGACGAGAACATTGTCACCACGTACCCATTAGAGATATACTACAGTGTAGCTAATTACTACGGATAAAATCGTTACAGCTTAAGGAGTGATAGAAACGATGGAAGTTATGGAAGCAATAAAGAGACGCCGCAGCGTACGCAAGTATACGGCAGACACCGTCAGTGACAGTGACATAGAGACCGTGCTGGATGCCGCCCGCTGGGCGCCTTCGTGGGCCAACACCCAGTGCGTCAGGTGGATAGTGGTCAAGGACACCGATACCAAATCGAGGCTTATCGATACCCTAACCCCAACCAACCCTTCCAGGGATGCGGTGCGGACTGTCCCCGTGGTGCTCGTCGCCTGCGCCGAGATGGGCAGGGCCGGCTTTAAGCGGGGCGAGGCGGTGACCGACAAGGGAGACTACTGGTACATGTTCGACGTTGCCTCCGCCGCCCAGAGCCTCATGCTCGCCGCGGTGGAGCTGGGCCTGGCGACCGTCCACGTCGGCCTGTTCGATGCCAAGAAGGCCGAGGCAATCCTTGGCGTGCCCAATGGGGTCAGGGTCGTGGAGCTCATCCCCCTGGGCCACCCCGCCGAGCAGCCCGAAGGCCCCGGCCGCAAGGAGCTAGGAGAGATTGTGTTTCATGAGAGGTGGGGGCAAGAGTGAGTTTGGCATTTCGTCGCCTTATACCCATCCTTCAGCCTACATACTAAAGATCTCTCTTAGGTGAGAGCCTCTCCTTAAGCCATCGTCAAGCCTTGAACATACCCGCCTGCACTTAAACTGATCCATTATCAGGTAACACCAGCCCCTCCCTGGCAAGACTTTTACCACTCTCCTTCTTCGCCACACGTAGCGCAACCAGCATATTGGCACCGTAAATTATCCCCCCTATCAGCCCGTGCTTGCGGCATAAAATGCGTACCATACCCACTGCCTCCCTACCGTAGTGATGGATTGACTGCCATCAATATTTCCTTAAATAGTTATATACTATTGACAAATAATCTAATTTATGGTATAAACTATAATATAATATAAAATCGCTTAAAACAAATATACTATAATGTATATAAGTAAAGATAATATAGGTTATGTGCTGTTGACCCGCTTCTTAAAAATCGCTCCGTATTAGGAGGTATGATATGCAAACGTGGAGACTTAGAGGATGCATCCGCTGCGGAGGTAACGTCTTTATTGAACATGATTCATACGGCTGGTATTTGGTATGTATCCAATGTGGCTACCATAGAGAGCTGGATATTCCAACTGCGCGTAGGAAACGGCCTGCGGAAGAAATGGAGGGAGCCGGCGCTGGCTACACAGAGGAAGAACTGATACACACAATGGCAAACTTGCCGAGGGTATAACGACGTAACGGTAAAAGGTTGTAAGGCTACCGTGGTCATTAGCCCTCTAGGCATATTAAAAGGGGCTACCCGGGAAGAGGTGGCCCCTCTCTCATAACCTTTGTGCCCAAGCCGTATATAGTCCCCATAGGCTAGCGTGCTTTTACCGACAAATTATGTATCACCCGCTGGAACTATAGGTTACGCCCCGATACAAGGTCGATAAATTTACGTGATAGAATGAAAAGCAGCACTACCCCCCTAGCTACCACGGTGGACATGTCGCTCCTCACTCTTAATCAGGTTCCACCCCGCCTAATACTTGAACAGGTCCATGCTCAGGTAGCGCTCGCCCCTGTCCGGCAGGACGGTAACCACCCTGTCGTATTTCTTAGCTACCCTTAGCGCCACCAGCATGTTGGCGCCGGAGCTTATGCCCACCATGAGCCCGTGCTTGTGGCACAAACTGCGTGCCATGTCCACCGCCTCCTTGCTGCCTACGGTGTAAACCCTATCCACCCTGCTCATGTCGACGATCTTGGGGATGAAGCCATCGCCTATGCCCTGAATCTGGTGCTCCTCGATACGGACATCGCTACCGCCGAACATGACGGACGCCTCCTCAGGCTCGACGGCGATGACCTTGACATTCGGGTTTTCTCTCTTGATGACATTGGATAAGCCCATGAGCGTCCCGCCGGTGCCGACTCCGGCTACGATGGCGTCCACCGGCCCGATCTGCTGCAGTATCTCCTCACCGGTCTTCTCCTGCGCTTTGACATTGTTGGGGTTGCTGAACTGCCGAGCTATGAAGTGCCTCGGCTTCGTGGCGATCTCCTCCGCCCGCTCGATAGCCTCCTTCAGGCTGCCGCTCCTGGAGGTGAGCACCAGCTCGGCGCCAAATGCCCGCATCATCTGCTTTCGCTCCTCGCTCATGTTCTCCGGCATTACCACCACCATGCGATAACCCTTTGCCATGGCCACCATAGAGAGCGAGATGCCGGTGTTGCCGCTTGAGGCCTCGACGATGGTGTAGCCCCGCTTCAGTTCCCCCGACCTCTCGGCCGCCTCGATTATCTCCAGCGCGACGCGGTCCTTAATGCTGCCGCTTGGATTGACGCTCTCCAGCTTGGCATATACATTCCCTATCCTGACCAGAGGCGTATTCCCAATAGCGTCCAGCACACTGTATCCTGTGTCTTCCATATCAACCCTCTTCCTTTAGCTGAATTACCCCACCAGTAAGCTGACGTGCATTCTCGCCATTTTTCATAAAAAATGAGACGTGCTAACTGGAATCAAAGACCGACTTGAATCTTTCGGGAACCTTGGCGATCTTACTCCTCTCGTAATCGAAGAACAACATCCCCGTCTTGGCCAAAGCTACCTGCTTCCCGGTCTGATTGTTGGTAACCCGGTATATTATATCGCAGCCATACTCATGGAAATTGGCAACGGCGACCTCGATCCTCAGAACATCCCTGTGAAATGCCTGCGACCGGTAAACTATGGCCAGGTCGGAATTGATGAAAGCGAGGCCGTCGATCACCGGCCGGGGAAAACCCTTGGCCTCTAAAAATCTCAGGTGAGCCTCATTCAGCATTGCGACCAAAGAGTGGTTCCCCAGATGGCCACCGGCGTTGATGTCGTTTATACTCACCTGTACCTCAGTATCAAAATCAAACAACCCCGGCAAGTCGATTTTAAGTCGAGCCATTTGCAACTCCCGATGTATCTTGATCAGCCGCATCCCCGCCTTCTGACAGCACCTCCCTCACCCGGCGCTCGAAAACGCCCCGCGCCAGAAGCACGCGTCGGTGGCACTTCTGACACCTGATTCCGATATCAGCACCCACCCTGACCACCTGCCACAGGTCGCCGCCGCAGGGGTGCTTCTTCTTCAGGCGCACCACATCGCCAACGTTTATCTCCACTATCTCCATCTTCAGGTATGCCCCCGGTAATGGTTAATCTCATCGCGCAGCTTGAGCGCTGCGCCACGGGCGGCCGCAGCGAAATCTCCGCCCTTTCCACCCTCCCCAGGGTATGCATAGATAATCTGCCGCGAGGAGCTGATTATCGCCTTTTCCCCCCGGGCATCCACCCCATAGCGAACTGCACTGGCCGGGTCGCCACCCTGAGCACCGATGCCCGGAATGAGAAGCGGCATCTCGGGGCAGAGCTGGCGCACCCTCCTCAGTTCTTCGGGGTAGGTAGCGCCCACCACCAGCCCCACATTGCCCAGGGCGTTCCACTCCCTGGCCCTGAGTGCCACCACCTCGAACAGTGGTCTCTCGCCCTCTTCCACCCCCGCCGATTGACCGGAAAGCACCAGATCCTGGAAATCGACCGAGCCTGCATTGGAGGTGCGGCATAGGATGAACACCCCCTTTCCCCTGTACTCAATAAATGGCTCCAGGGAGTCGTAGCCCAGATAGGGGTTCACCGTGGCGGCATCGAAGCCGAGGGTCTCAAAGAGCGCCCGGGCATAGGCCCGCGCGGTGCTGCCGATGTCGCCCCGCTTGGCATCCCCGATAACCGGGATTGCATCCGGTATATGGGTAACGGTCCTCTCCAGCGCCCTGAGCCCTTCAGTACCCAGTGCCTCGTAGAAGGCGAGGTTGGGCTTGTAGGCGCATACCAGGTCCGAGGTGGCATCAACGATTGCGCGATTGAATTCCAGTACGCCCATCCCGGCTGGCATCAGCTCTGGATCGGGGTCGAGCCCAACGCAGAGCAGGCTCTCGTTGGTGCGGGCAGCCTTAAGCAGCTTCTCCAGAAAGCCCATCATCCCAGAGGGATAATACCGCCCCGTCAGGCTGACGTCAAGAGCACTATTATATTGGCTCTACACTATTTAGTGTGAAAAAGGGTGTTAGGAGGAGGTGAG
>DAOUEU010000119.1:0-12002 GCA_034430255.1 Dehalococcoidia bacterium
GATAAATGGCAAAAGGTGGCTCCAAACTTCACAAAGGACAACGTCATACAGACCAACGCCGAGACCCCGGTGGACATAGAGATACGCTTCCCTAACATGCGCCGCGGCTCCATAAAGCACGGCGACTACCGGCCAACGCAGCTGAATACCTTCCGCCCCAATATAGAATGTTCCAACCACAGGACGCCCATCGAGGGCCTCTATGGGTGTGGGGTCTCCACCTACCCCGGAGGACTTGTACTCGGCGGGTCGGGTTACCTCGCCGCTAACAGGGTGGCCGAGGACATGGGGGTTAAGAAATGGTGGAAACCTACCCCTGAGATGGAGCGTTTCACTAGGACATATATGGAATAGCCTAACCGGCTAGTATCGCAGTGGGCTAAATTAAACTTGTATTAGCTAGATAGTGATCGGCATTAGAGCTTGTTATCCAAACACGGCCCTCTCACTGAAGCGGGGAACTAAGCCTATGGTGAAGCTTATCTTAAGCCAAATAGGGGAGCCATCATGTGATTTTAGAAGCCTGGTGAGGGAATTTATTCAAGCATTTACTCTGGGCAGCAGGCTCATTATAGAGCATGATGGTCCCAGTATATAGGGAAAGGAGGTTATTATCTATGTCATACGAGACCATCAAGTATGAAAAGGAAGACGGGTTCTGTCTCGTCACGCTTAACCGACCCAAAGCGCTAAATGCACTAAACGTGAAGATGTGGGGTGAGCTGGACCACGTGTTGGACATTATCGACAACGACGATAAGATAAAGGCATTCATTTTTACCGGTGCTCCAAGGCCTGATGGAAGGCCCTGCTTTTGTTCTGGAGCTGATATTAAAGAGATGGCGGGTTTCATGTCGGGCGGCCAATTCGCCCAGACCGAGAGCGCTCAAGCGGTTCAAGAGGCTCCCAATGCCCCATCAGCATCAGCCCGGGTCCCAAAAGCACAACCCTCCATAGCAAGGACCCTCTGGTCCCTCCGCCAGCCCGGGGCGGCAATGGTTCCCACCTTCGAGAAGATAACCTGGTCGCCCAAGATCTCCATAGCCGCCATCGACGGCATATGCACCGCCGGCGGTATCGAACTGGCACTTGCCTGTGATATCATCATCGTCTCGGAAACGGCACAAATAAGCGACATGCATGTAAAGAACCTAGGGTGGATCGGCGGCGCCGGAGCCACAGCAAACATGGCGTGGCGGGTAGGTGTTTCCAAGGCCATCGAGCTATGCTGCACCGGTGATATCATCGATGGCAAGGAAGCCCACCGCATTGGCCTCGCCAACCAGTTTTGGCCTCCGGAGCAGTACCTTGATAATGCCAAGGAGATGGCAAGGAAGATCGGCGGCATGCGCGCTTCGGCTCTCATCATGACCAAGGCAACCTGTCGCTCGGTACAGGATATGGACCGCAAATCAACCCAGCGTTACTGCGACGATAGTTTTTCCATGCTACTCAGAGAGCAGGAGTCTGCCGATTTCGGCCCCCAACGCTGGGTAAAAGAGCGATAGCAGGGAAATCGTTATGGCCGAAAGAGTAGGAATCGTATCAGTCGCTCAGACCAAATATAGCACCAATAGAGCCGATGTAAATGAGGAGGAACTTGCCTATGAGGCGATAAAGCAAGTGCTGGAGGAGACAGGGTTGACCCTGTCCGATATGGACTCTGCGGTAACCTGTTCTCAGGACTTCTGGGACGGCAGGACTATATCCAGCATGAACATCCAGCACGTTGTGGGCGCGCATTTGGGACATGAGGACAATATTTCTGAGGATGGAATCAATGCCGTTTACGCAGCCATGGGACAGATACTCTCCGAGCACCAGGACATCGTACTAGTTGAGGCACATACCAAGGAATCCCAAGGTGACAAGAGCCTGATCGAAAACGCTGCCTTCGATGCCATTCTCATGAGGCAGTTAGGCTTGGACTTTACCTCGGCCGCAGCCCTGCAGGCAAAGCGCTACATGTACAGATACGGTTTAACTGCAGAGCAGTGTGCCATGGTTGTTGTCAGGAACCGCGCTAATGCCAAGAACAATCCATTCGCTCAGGAACCCATGGATATAACGGTGGATGATGTTCTCGGCTCGAAGATGCTGGTATCTCCCATTAGGCTCCTGGACGCCAAGCCGATATCGGATGGTGCATGTGCCATGATTATGGCGACCGAGGCGAAGGCCAGGAAGCTCGCCAAGAAGCCAGTGTGGATACTGGGAGCATCAAACTGCTACGAGACGCACTACCTGGGAGACAGGGAACTGGCCGATTGTGATGCCCTGGAGAAGGCTGCCAAGAAGGCCTATATCATGGCCGGAATCGACAACCCATTGAAGCAGATTGACGTTGCCGAGATATCGACGGAATACTCCTATCAGGAGCCCCTGTGGATGGAAGGGCTCGGTTTCTGTGGCCGGGGTGAGGGAGGAAAACTGGTTGATTCCAGAGTGATAAGGATGGGTGGCAAGCTACCGCTGAACCCTTCGGGAGGAGTGCTTCCAGGCAACCCCAATGGTGTGGCAGGAATGGCCCGCGTGGCTGAGTCGGTGCTTCAGCTTCGTGGCGAGGCTGGCGATAGGCAGGTAAAGGGGGCTAAGGTCGCCCTTACCCACGGTTATACCGGCATCTGCGGGCAGCATCAAGCTGTGATGATCCTTGGCAACATATAGGGAGAGATGAGATATGCCTAGCAAAGTGGCTATAGCAGGAATCGGACAAACGTACCACACCGGCAGGCGCAACGATGTGAACCAGCCGGAGATGGTTGCTGAGGCGGTGAGGGCCGCACTGGCCGATGCCCAGCTGAGCCTTGATGACATCGAGGCTGTTTTCTCTGGTAATATGGAGACTTTCGAAGGTATCTTTCTCCCCGATCACGGGATGGCCGCTGAAGTCGGAGCCTTCGGCAAGCCAGGTTTTAAAGTTAATACAGGTGGTACAACCGGTGGCTCAGTCGTCGCTGAGGGCTTCTATATGGTTTCATCGGGCCTGTACGACATTACCCTGGTCATTGGCTTTGAGAAGCAGGACTGCGGCGATACCACCGCTGCCATTACGGCTGCCGCCGTCCCAACCTGGGCTAAAGGCGCAGCGACAGGTGCCATTGGCGAATTTGCCAAACAGGCACTGTCCTATATGGAGACATCAGGGGGCAAGGAAGAGCATGCCGCTATGGTGCGGCTTAAGGCGGACCGGGGCGCATGCAGAAATCCGCATGCCCACCTGAAGCTCGGGCTAAAGAGCATAGACGAGGTACTGCAGTCGCCATATCTGGTATGGCCCCTCAGACTGATGGACTTCTGCCCTCAATCCTGTGGTGCCTGTGCCCTTGTACTAGCCTCGGAGAAGAGGGCCAAGAAAATTCACAAAAAGCCGGTCTGGATAGCGGATCTCGAGGTGGTGCACCAGGAACCTTTCCGCGCCGGTATCTTCGGTGATCCAACCGGAAAGGAGACCTACACCCAGCATGTGGCCTGCGAGAGGCTATATAAGAGGAATGGAATTACCAACGTTCGAAAGCAAATCGATATGGCGGAGATCTACGAACCCTCCAACTGGGAGGAGATGAATCTCTATGAGCATTTTCACATTTGTGATGTGGGCGACGGTTGGAAGCTGATAGAAAAGGGAATAACCGAGATAGAGGGAGAGTTCCCGGTAAATCCCTCCGGGGGTGTAATAGCTACAAATCCCATCGGGGCTACGCCGGTCATCCGTGTAGCGGAGGCTGCTCTCCAGATCCGGGGGGACGCCGGTGAGCACCAAGTAACCAGAGACATCAAGTCTGCCATTGCCACCGCTCTCGGTGGGCCCAACTGGACAGCGATGTTCCTGCTCAAGAGGTCGTTGTAGGAGACAATGAAATGGCAAAGGAATCCCTGAAGAAAAAGGTAGATAAACCTGAGTATATTCGTATAAATTATAATGCGCCTCGGCCTTACAACTGGTCCACGGGCAAGTACCTGGGTAAGGTATATGCAGAGGCGAAGGAAAAAAAGAAGCTGGTGGGCAACCGTTGCCCCCAGTGCAGGGAGATATGGTTGCCGCCGACGCCGGTCTGCCCCAAATGCAAGGTGGATATGGGCTGGGACTGGGTCGAACTACCACAGACAGGCACTTTATATCAGTACACCTATCTCGTCTATCCGCTTTGGGACCCGCACTTTGGCGAGAAATGGGCCAACCCATACCCTTCCGCTATCATCCTTCTGGACAATGGAGTTTATTACAGGCACTGGCTGGAAGAGACAGACAAGGAGAAGCTGAAGGCGGGAATGCGGCTTGAGGCCGTTTGGAAAGAAGATTATGAGGATCGTGGCCAGGGAGTACAGGACATCCTGTACTTCAGGACGATTGAGGGGTAGGAGGTTATAGAGATGGCAAAAGTGACTGAGAAGCTGGAAGGGATGGATGTCTGGATCTACCACGGGCAGGTAAACATTCCGAACAGCTATTCCGCCGGTGCCGTGGGGAGCCGTTTTCTTATAGAGCTGAGAGATAAAAAGAGAATTATGGGCACGAGGTGCCCTGCATGTAATCGCGTTTACGTCCCGGCCAGGTCTATCTGTAAGGATTGCTTCGCCCAGCTCGATGAGTGGGTTGAGGTGAGCAACAAGGGGACCGTGCTCACCTATTCAATCGAATACGAGCCAAAGCCTATCCAGCCGGTTGAGCCTCCTGTCATATATGGCATCATTCAACTGGATGGTGCTGATACCGGCTTGGTTCACATGCTGGGCGAGGTTGACCCCGAGCAACTAAGGGTCGGCATGAGGGTTCAGGCGGTATTCAGCGACGAGCGTGTGGCCAGCATTATGGATATCAAATACTTCAAACCCTTATATTAGTGCAATCAATAGGTACCACAGTGACAAATGAACGAGAAGGTGCATTAGGCGTATACCGAGTACTTGATCTAACCGATGGCAGGGGTGCCTACTGCACCAAGCTGCTGGCAGATCTGGGAGCGGATGTCATCAAGATCGAGCGGCCCGAAGGGGACACGGCACGTGCGATTCCCCCCTTCGTAGATGATGTACCTCATCCTGAAAAGAGCTTATATTTTCTCCATCGCAACGCCAACAAGCGGGGTATTACCCTTAATCTAGATACTCTCGAGGGCAGGAACATCCTGAAGAAGCTGGTCGAGACAGCCGATGTCCTGGTGGAGAACTCGCCTCCGGACTACTTGGCAGAGCTAGGCCTTGACTATTCTGTGCTCAGCGAGATAAACCCCGGGCTTATCATGGCCAGCATAACCGAGTTCGGTCACTCAGGACCCTATAAGGATCGCAAGGGCTCCAACCTGGTTGATTTCGCCATGAGCGGCGTGATGATCACCAGCGGCTACCCTGGAAAAGAGCCATGCCTGCTACCCGGATCGCCCGCTTACGATGCAGCCTCGGTCCATGCTGGCGTATCCATAGTGGCTGCCATCTACATGCGCGGCGTAACCGGGCAGGGGCAGTACATTGATACATCTGTGCACGAAACCTCGCGTATGGGGCTCTATCCCTGGATAGTGCCAAACTATTCCTACGCCCTCAATCCAGGAGGGCCACCGCCAACATCTGAGACTAGAATGGGTGCATCCATCTACCCGGTCTACCCCTGTAAGGACGGCCTCATTCGTGTAATCGCCCTGACCCCACGGCAATGGGATGCCCTGGTACGAGTGCTGGGCAACCCCGAAGTACTTCAAACGCCCGAATGGCGGGATTTCATGTACCGAATCGGCAATGCCGATGATCTATACGCCCTCATGCTGGAGCACACCGAAAAGTACACCATGCTTGAGCTCTTCGAATCGGGACGCCGCGAAGGAGTGCCTATCGCTCCCATTCTAAGTATAGCCGATTTCTACAACAGTCCACACACTAAAGCTAGAAAATTCTTCGTCGAGGTCGAACACCCGGTGGCAGGCAAGGCTGACTACCCCGGGCCACCCTATAATTGGACAGAGACACCAGCGGTTATCAGACGCCCCGCTCCATGCCTCGGACAACACAACGAAGAGGTCTATTGCCAGGAGTTGGGCCTCTCAAAAGATGACCTTACCGCCCTGAGGGGTAGCGGAGGTCTATAGCAGGAGGATGAAGTGCTTCCTCTAGAAAATGTTAGGATACTAAGCTTCGGTACCGGGGGTGTTGTTCCCGATGCAGGTAAGATCTTCGGGGAGTTAGGGGCTGATGTTATCAAGATAGAGTCCAAGGATAACCTGGATTTCATGAGGACTATCGGCCCCGATATCAATAATATTGGCCAGTTCAACGAGGCGAATCGGAGCAAGCGCAGCTTTGGCGTCAGCCTTAAGACGGAAAAGGGCAAAGAGATCGTCGGTCAACTCGTCAAGATGGCCGATATACTGGCCGAGAACTTCCGTGGTGGCGTGATGAAAAGTCTGAGATTCGATTATAAAAATGCGAGCAAGCTTAACCCACAGATTATCTATATCAGCAGCCAGGGCTTTGGTGGCGGAGGTCCCTACAGCGAATACCAGGCCTACGGCCCGATGCTCTCAGCGGCCTCCGGCATTCTATCGATCTGGGCACATCCCGATGACCCCTATCCCGTTGGCTCCAACTCGCCATGGCCAGACCACATGGCCAGCAAACATGTTGTAATAGCAGCACTGGCGGCACTCGACTACAGGCGCCGCACCGGCAAAGGGCAGTTCATTGATATGGCTCAGACCGAGGTGGCGGCCAGCCTCGCGGGCGAGTACTACCTGGACTATACCTACAACAGGCAGATCACGAAGCCTATGGGGAACCGATGCCCCTACGCTGCCCCCCATGGCTGTTATGCCTGCAAGGGTACAGATGAGTGGTGTGCCATAGCTGTATTCACCGATGAGGATTGGCAATGCTTCTGCGATGCTATTGGCAATCCTTCCTGGAGCAAAGACCCCAAGTTTTCCCACCTGCTGGGCAGACTTAAAAATGTTGACGAGCTTGATACAAAGGTTGGAGAATGGACGGCAACGCTGGATGCTCACGTGGTGATGGAAACCCTGCAGGCTGCTGGCGTAGCGGCCGGTGAGGTACAGCGTGCCCCCGACACCTTAGCTGATCCGCAGCTTAAATGGGATGGTGCAATAGTGGAGCTGGACCACCCGGTATCGGGGAAGAGGCTTTACCCGGGCGTACCGTTCAGAATGTCGGGCACCCCTCCACTCAAGAGCACAACGGCTCCACTGCTGGGCCAGCATACCGAGGAGATATGCCGTGAACTTTTGAAGATGTCGGATGAGGAGATCAAGCGACTTATAGATGAAGACGTCCTGCACAATCCAGAAAGTGCCAAAGGAGCCGGGGGCGGGATGTTCGGTTGAAAATATATAAACTAAATAAGTAAGAAAACCTAGGAGATCAGGTCCAATAGATAAAAAATTAAAAGGAGGATATAAGCGATGAAAGCAGCGGTACTCTATGAGATCAACACCCCGTTAAAAGTGGAGGAGGTTACCCTCGATGAGCCTCAAGGGAACGAAGTGCTGGTAAAAATTGTGGCCACGGGGGTGTGCCACAGCGATCTCCACTTCATGAATGGCGATATGCCGCAACCAACACCCTTTGTACCGGGTCACGAGGGGGCAGGCATCGTTGAAAAAGTTGGGCCTGGTGTAACTACACTTCAGCCCGGCGACCACGTAATACTCATGGTGGCTTTTTCCTGCGGGAAGTGTCCCCGCTGTGCTGAGGGAAGGCCTTCTCTGTGCGTGGAGAACCTGCCTATTCAGATGATGGCGACACTTCCAGGTGGAGCAACGCGATTACGTAAAGGAGATCAAAACATACATCACCTTTTTGGCCTCGCCAGCTTTGCCGAGAAGGTTGTTGTGCACGAGCGCTCCGCGGTTAAAATCCGAGAGGATGCCCCTCTAGATGTTGTATGCCCATTGGGCTGCGGCGTCTCTACCGGCCTCGGCATGTCGATCAATACCGCAGGGATAAGGCCTGGCGATAGCATAGCGATATTTGGCTGTGGTGGCGTTGGGCTGAGTGCGGTTATGGGAGCCAAGCTGGCGGGCGCCGGCACCATCATCGCCATCGATACACTGGATAACAAACTGCAAAAAGCCAAAGAGTTGGGAGCCGATTATGTCATCAACGTCTCACAGGAGGAGCCCCAGGCGAAGGTTGCCGAGCTAACCGGCGGTGGGGCAGATTACGCTGTTGAATGCATTGGGAAGGTGGACGTTATGGTACAAGCCCTGGGCTCAATTCGAACCGGAGGAACATGCATTCTGGCCGGAATGGCGCCTCTCGCTGATTCGCTCACCGTCGCTCCCTTTCACTTCCTCTTGGGTAAGACCGTTAAGGGGAGTACCCAGGGCGACGTAATACCATCAATCGATATACCTAAGTATATCGATCTATTCATGGCAGGCAAGCTCCCCATCGACAAGCTCATCACCAAGAGCTACAAGCTGGAACAGATTAACGAAGCCTTTGAGGCACTGGAAAAAGGTGAGGCAATTAAGAGCATAATCAAATTCTAAGACCATCTTTTTTCACGATGGTTATTAAATAAAGGAGGATATTTTGGCTGACGAAACCTTTGATGCAGTAATAGTTGGTGGAGGGAACAAGGCCTTATTCCTTGCTATGTACCTGATTAAATATGCCAACATGAGTGTCGGCATATTTGAGAGGCGGCACGAGATCGGCGGGTGCCTCGCCACAGAGGAGATCGCCGCACCGGGGTTCCGTGGAAATACCCACGCCACCATCCAGCTGCCCTTCTACTACCTGCCCCTGTGGCGTGATTGGCCCGAGTTCTGGGACTATGGAGCCGAGATGGAGCAGCATATCTGCGCCTCTGGCGCCGTCTTTAAAAATAATCAGACCTGCCTGGGCATCTATAGCGAAAAATATGATATGGATCAAACGCGCACGGCTAAGGAGATCGCCCGCTTCTCTGAGAAGGACGCCGAGAAGTGGCTGAAGATGAGGAACTTATGGCTCAGCCGTGAGATGCAGCACGTGCAGATGGATATGATGTTCAACCCAGCGGAGGTCCGCGCCATCGACCCCGACATCGGTGGGCGACAGCTGGCGGTATACCCAGGGCTCGTTGAATGTGGACCTGGCATAAACCCGGATTCGCTCCTCATGTCGGCTACCCACGTTCATAACGCACAGGAGTGCTGGGAAAGCTCGGAGATGGCGTATATCAACCTGCGATTTGTCCTCTCATCGACAATGGACGTGAACCAAACCGGGGCCGGCGCCTGGACGTTCGGTTACGCCTCTATGATGCCATCCATAGCCTTCATTAAAGGAGGGACGCACCAGGTAGCCCATGCTGCCCACAAGATACTGGTACGCGACGGGGCAAAGTTCTTCCTCGGTGCAGAGGTTGATAAGGCAATCATCGAAAATGGCGAAGCCAAAGGCATCCGCCTTACCGACGGCAGCGAGATCAAGGCCAATAAACTCGTGGTAAGCACCTTAAACCCGGAGCAGCTCTGCTTCGACCTGATCGGCAGAGAGTATCTCGATGATGTGCTAACACGCCGTATCGAGCTTCTGGAGACCGGATTCGGCTGCCTGATGTGGTACACCTTTGCCCTCCATGATGCCCCAAAGTATGAAGCCGAAGCTTTCAATCCCGATATACATGATGCATACTGGCTGGGGCTAGCCGAGGATAACGACCCCATGCACGTTGCCCGGGAGTGCTACTGGGCCAGGCTGCAGAAGTTCCCCCCGCTGGAGGACTTCTGCCCTACGGTCTGGTGCCATAGCATACCTGACCCCTCCTACGCACCACCAGGATTCCATACCGCAAACAACGAGCAGTTAGGGCCACCCGTCAGAGCTCACACCGAGAGGGAGTGGCTGGAGATAAAGAAGAAGTACGCCGAGGACCTTATAACCGTCTGGCAGCGACATGCCCCTAATATGACATGGGACAATATCATCGGCGTCGATTCCAACAGCCCATACGACTGCCTGCGGATGAAGAACCTGGCGCCCGACAGTAGTATTGGGGTCCTAGACCGGGTGCCGCACCAGGTCGAGGATAAGCGACCGACACCTGAGCTGGCAAACCATAGAACCCCCATAAAGAATCTGTATGCTACCGGGGCCGCATGGCACCTGGGGGCTAACTCAGGTTCTACAGAGTCGTATAACTGCTACAAAGTAATCGCCAAGGATATGAACCTGCCAGGCCCGTGGCAGGAGCCAGGGAAAGAGGAGCCGGAATCCCTTTTCCAGCAGTTCAACTGGGTTATGAACAAGCTGGAGGAGGCGGGTAAGGCAAATCCGAAATAGCTCTTGTTCCACAGTTTTAAAGGAGGAGCATCATGGCAAGTCCTAAATACGATGTTATCGTAGTGGGTGCAGGCCCCGGAGGCCTCTGCTGCACGGCTCTCCTGTGCAAGTGGGGTCTAAAGACCTTGCTCGTGGATAAAAATACAATACCCGGCGGCAAGGCAATAACTGTAGAGCGTAATGGTTTCAAGTACGACCTGGAGCCCAAGCTTCAGGTGCCGATGACCGGATCAGCCTTCCCGCAATTGTATACCGAGCTAGGCATCGAGGACCAGTTGGGCGCTATTCTTTGTGACACAGTCTCCCTATCTTATAGGAATAAGTCAGCAGATAAGTACAAGACCGCGGTCTTGGGGCAGACAGGACAGGACCCCAAACCACTGTTTGACCTTTGGGGACTGGATGAAAAGGAAGGAGATCAGGCTATTCCCATACTTGCCGAGCTTGCCTTCCTCACACCCGAGCAGCTTGACGCCATGGACGACATGACCTTCGATGAATGGTTGAAGCAGCGGAATGTCCCGTGGGGCGTGTACAGCTTCTTCTGTATGCACGCTAATGGCTCACTGGCGGAGCCCATCGACCTGGTTTCCGCCTCAGAGCAGGGCGCGATCATGCAGCATATCGCCACCGCCGGGGGCGGTGGATACTACAAAGGTGGCTTCGGTCGAATGCTCGGGGTCATTGCCGATTACATCAAGGCCAACGGTGGCAAGATAAAAATGGGAACACATGTGGAGAAGATAAAAGTCTCCAACGGCCGTGTAACTGGGATAGCTAGTGACAAAGGAGACTTCGATGCTTCCATAGTTGTTAGCGACGTCGGCATTCAGCCCACCGTGCTCAAGCTGGTGGGGGAAAATGAGTTCGATAGAAGCTATGTGAACTATATAAGGGACCTGGTTCCCGGCTGGGCCTTTACAGCAGTGAGGTACTTCCTTAACAAGAAGGTGGTGAAAGAGCAGATGGCCATGATCTATGCCGACGAGACATGGTTAAACATGGAGCGATTTCAAAAAATCAGGGGCGGCCATGTCCCCGAGGAAGTGCTGGTGTTCTTCACCGTCCCGTCCAACTACGACCCCAGCATGGCGCCAGCGGACAAGCAGTGCGTCATCGCCGGCACCATATGCTCACCCGATCCCAAGGCACCCGAGATAAAGATGCAGAACGATAAGGTAGACCAGATGCTTGACCGGATCTTTCCCGGTTTCATGGACGCCTGTTACGAAAGGCAGGCCACGGGACCGGCGGAGGTATCGGCGGCCACGCGCGATAGCGTTCTACTAGGTCAGGGGGGGGAGGCAGTCGGGCTGGCACAGATAGTAGGCCAGTGCGGAAAGCACAAGCCCTCCCAGAAGACACCCATCGCCGGCCTTTTTATCGTTGGCGCCGACGCCGGCGGTAGGGGCATGGGCACTCACCAGTCAGGGGAATCGGGTATGAAGGGCGCCAGGTTAGTGCACCGTTACCATACCATGCGTCAAGCAGCCACTTGAAATATCGAGGAGGAAGCCTATGGCGATAAACAAGATACTAGCCAGCTTCGATGAAGCGGTGGCCGATATCCAAGACGGTGCTACTATAATGGTAGGCGGCTTCGGCACGGTGGCCAGCTGTCCCAGCCTTCTTATGGAAGCACTGGATAGAAAGGGCGTGAGGAACCTTACCACCATATCGAATACCACAGGTTTCGGATCAGACGTGTGGAAGATTATGGG
>DAOUEU010000120.1:0-11618 GCA_034430255.1 Dehalococcoidia bacterium
GTCCGAGGCCGACTGGTCGGCCGACACTCGGCCTATTTCATTCGGACAGGTCGGGCAACAGGCTTGGCCAGCCTACCCCCGGACCCCGCTTTAGGAATTAGTGTTGAGGAACCACCGTTCATCTGGGCTCGAACACAGGCGCTAGAAATATCACCCTCGTCGGTTTATAATAATCGCTAGCGACATTTTGTTCCCAGCGCTCCGTTATAAAAAGCCTGGCTCTAGTTTCAACGGAGATTTCTTAAAAAGTGGGTTAAGGGTGAAAAATTGGCTATGGAGAAGCTGAAAGCGCTTACTATCGAGGGGGTGGATGCCCGCCGGGAGGAGCTTATCGAGCTGAGCCTGAGGATTCACCGTAACCCAGAGCTGGGCTTCCAGGAGGTAAAGGCATCGGGTTGGCTTACCGAATACCTGGAAAGAAACGCTTTCGAGGTCGAAAGGGGGATTTGCCAGTTGCCAACCGCCTTTCGCGGGAGATATGGCTCGGGTAAACCGACCATCGCCCTTCTTGCCGAATACGATGCACTGCCAGAGGTGGGACATGCCTGTGGACACAATATAATCGCTACCGCTGCAGTGGGCGCTGCCGTTGCCCTGAAGGGTATGATCGACCAGGCAGGGGGTAGCGTGGTTGTTATCGGAACACCCGCCGAGGAGCTATACGGTGGCAAGGTTCTCATGGCGGAACGGGGCGCCTTTGACGATATAGATGCCGCCATGATCGTGCACCCCAGCGTGGTGGACATGGTAAGCATCCAGGCACTTGCCTGTATCGGTCTGGAGGTGGAGTTCAGGGGCAAAGCGGCCCACGCCGCCGCCTTTCCCCAAGAAGGGGTCAATGCCCTGGAGGCGATGATCCAGGCCTTTAACGGGATCAATTCCCTCAGGCAGCATATCAGGGAGAGGGCACGCATCCACGGCATCATCACCCGTGGCGGCGATGCAGCAAACGTCGTGCCAGCCTATACCGCGGGGAGCTTCCTGGTAAGAGCCGTGGATGAGGCCTACCTTGATGAACTCAAGCGTAAAGTGCTAAACTGTTTTAAGGCAGCAGCCCTGGCTACAGGAGCTAGCCTGGAGTATAAGTGGACAACATACTATGCCCCGCTCAATACCAACTCTGTCCTGGCAGAGGTTTTCACCCGGAATATGGAGGCCCTGGGGCGTAATCTAGCCCCCGACCTAGAGAGAGCGCTTGGTTCAAGCGATGTGGGAAATGTAAGCCTGCTGGTGCCTACCATTCACCCCATGGTAAGAATAGCCCCACTGGACGTCTTGCCCCACTCCCCGGAGTTCGCAGCGGCGGCAGCCTCGGAGGAGGGAAATCGCGGTCTCATCGATGGGGCAAAGGCACTGGCGGCGACGGTGGTGGACCTGGTTACCCAATCGGGTATAATGGACCGGATCAAGGAGGAGTTTCTTGCCACCAGGTAACGGGATATACCTCGGCATCGATGTGGGATCGGTAACCACCAAGTTTGCCGCGCTCGATGAACAGGACCGGCTGGTTACCTCCCTCTATCTGCGAACCCAGGGCAGGCCCATTGCCATGATCCAGCAGGGGCTTAGGGAGCTGGCGAAAAAGCTACCTCCAGGGGTACAGATAAAAGGCGTAGGCACCACCGGGAGCGCACGCTACCTGGCGGGGGTCATATTGAGCGCCGATGTGGTCAAGAACGAGATAACCGCCCAAGCGGTGTCAGCCCTCCACTTCGTCCCCGATGTGAAGACGGTTATCGAGATCGGGGGGCAGGACTCAAAGATGATTGTTATTAGAGATGGTCTGGTTAGCCAATTTGGGATGAACACCGTTTGCGCTGCGGGTACGGGAAGCTTCCTGGACCAGCAGGCACAGCGCCTGAATATGCCCATCGAGGATTTCGGCCGGGAGGCACTTAAGAGCAAGAAACCGGTTAGCATCACCGGTAGGTGCACCGTCTTTGCCGAGTCGGATATGATTCACAAGCAGCAAATGGGGCACAGCATCGCCGATATTGCCTACGGACTCTGCCTGGCCCTGGCACGTAATTTCCTTAACAATGTCGGCCTGGGGATGGAGACTCGGCCTCCCATCGTGTTTCAGGGGGGTGTCGCCTTCAACCGGGGCATGGTGAGGGCTTTTGAGGAAGCCCTGGGCACCGGGGTGATTGTGCCACCCCACCATGAGGTGATGGGGGCTATCGGGGCGGCGCTTCTTACCCATGAGGAGATGTCGATCGGGGGCAACGGGACGAGCTTCAGCGGTTTCGCCGCTGCAGAAGCCGATTTTAGTACCTCCTCCTTCGAATGCAAGGCCTGCACCGGTGTATGCGAGATCTCCCAGGTCTTCAGGGACGGAAAGGTGCTTGCCAGATGGGGTGGGCGATGCGACCTGTGGGAAGGCATGAGGACTTGAGATGAGAATCGCCCTAGATGCCATGGGTGGAGAAAATGCTCCCCGTGAGGTGGTACGGGGAGCGGTGGCGGCAGCCCGAGAGCAGGGCGTTGAGGTAGTTCTGGTAGGCAAGCGTAGCGCTATCGAGGCGGAGATGGGAAACCATCGCTCCAATATCTCCATTGTAGATGCCAGCGAGGTGGTGGAGTTCGCCGATCGCCCCGCTCAGGCGGTACGCCATAAGCAGGATTCATCCATTGTGGTGGGCATGAACCTTCTGATAAAAGGCGAGGCATCCGCCTTCGTCTCGGCGGGCAGTACCGGGGCGGTGATGGCCGCCGCCACGCTTATGCTGAAGCGTATCAAGGGGATTGAGCGTCCCGCTTTGGGCTTCCTCTTTGTCCTCCCCTGGCACTCCGTGCTCCTCATCGATGTGGGAGCCAACGCCGACTGCAAGCCGAGCCAGATGATACAGTTTGCGAAAATGGGAAGCGTTTATATGGAAAGGATCTTCGGGCTATCGCGCCCCAGGATTGGACTCCTCTCTAACGGGGAGGAAGAGACCAAGGGGAACCTTCTGGTGAACGAGACCCACCGGCTGCTGAAGGACACCGGACTTAACTTTATAGGGAATGTGGAGGGAAATGATATACCCCGCAGTATCGCCGACGTTATCGTCACCGATGGTTTCACCGGCAATGTGGTGCTCAAGACTGGCGAGGGGATCGGTGAGATGGTACTCGAGTTGCTGCATCATGCGGTCATGCGACGCTTCCACATCAAGGCGATCGGCTTTACGCTGAAGCGTACACTGCGCAGCGCCATCCAGTCCCTGGACTACGCCGAGCACGGTGGGGTGCCCCTCCTAGGGGTAAACGGTAATGTGATCATCGCCCATGGGCACAGCGAGGCCAAGGCGATTAAGAACGCCGTCTTTATTGCTAAAAGGTCGGTGGAACAGGACGTGGTGGAAGCAATAAAGACGGGGGTTAGCTAACGGAAAGGGGTAATCATGGAAAAACCAGTCGAAGTCGATGACAACACCTTCGACCAGAGTGTGCTTCAGGCAAAAACGCCGATGCTGGTGGACTTCTGGGCACCCTGGTGCGCCCCATGTAAAGCGGTGGCCCCCATACTGGACGACCTGGCAGAGGAGTACAAGGGGCGGCTAGGCATCGCCAGGCTCAATGTGGATGAGGGTCCACGAAGTGCCACCAAGTACGGCATTTCCGCCATTCCAACCATGCTCCTTTTTAAGGATGGCAAGCCGGCAGGTCAGATAGTGGGCTTCAGACCCAAAGCCGAGCTCAAGAAGGCTTTGGACGAAATACTCACCTGATGCCAGAGGGAAATGGCGGCTCAAGCACCAATTAGTTACACCAAAGGGAGTTAGCTACGGACAGAGCCTATGATGTGATCATTGTCGGGGGCGGGCCGGCGGGGTTGACCGCTGGGCTATATGCCTCACGGGCCAGGTTGCACAGCCTGCTGATCGAAAAGGTGATCTTTGGCGGTCAGATCACCAATGCCCCGCATGTGGAGAACTACCCCGGCTTCCCCGAAGGTATATCCGGGCTGGAGCTGGGCGAGCTCATGCACCGGCAGGCGATACAACATGGTCTGGAGACCATCACCGCCGAGGTGCACCGGATCGGGCGTGAGGGCGGTGGAAACACAATCGAAACCACCGAGGGCGATTTTACCGCAAGGGCGGTGATAGTCGCCGCAGGTGCGGAACTTAAAAGGCTGGGGGTCGCCGGGGAGGAACAGCTCTCGGGCAGAGGGGTCTCCTATTGTGCCACCTGCGATGGCCCCTTCTTCAAGGATGGGGTGGTAGCGGTAATAGGTGGCGGGGACTCAGCGGTGGAGGAAGGGCTGGTGCTCACGAGATTCGCCTCCAGGGTAATCCTGATTCACCGCCGCGATCGGCTCCGCGCCTCAAGGCTGCTCCAGGAGAGAGCCTTCGCCAGTAAGAAAATGACCTTCCTCTGGGACAGCGTGGTAGACGAGATCCTGGGCAATGACCGGGTCACCGGGCTCGCCGTGCGTAACGTAAAAACCGGAGATTGCTCCAGACTGGATATATCCGGGGCCTTTATCTACGTGGGACAAAGCCCCAACACAGAATGCCTGGGGGATCTCATCAAACTGGACGAAGAGGGGCGCATTCCCACCGACGGGCGGCTGGAAACGGAGATAGGGGGTATCTTTGCTGCGGGCGATATCCGTCAAAGCTCAGCACGACAGGCTATCACCGCCGCCGGGGATGGGGCTACCGCTGCCCTCTCAGCAGATAAATTCCTTGCCGAACAGAAATAATCCTTTCACTTCTCATAGTACGTACCCCTCTACTTAAGAAAGAAGATAAAAGCTGCACCGCTTTCATTCCCTATCCATCCTCCCCTGCTACTATTTACCTTACGGCTGTTGTCCCTTAACCTATGCCCCACGGCCATAATAAGCCCCAACGGGTATAGGCAGTCAGAATTTAGGCCACAGACGTGGAAGACATCGCGCTTTACCAGATACACATAACTGATCTACGAAGATTCTCTTCAGCACCTCTAAGACAGTGCTTCACCAGAGAGTCGGGCAATCGCAGTGGATAAAATCCAGTTTTTAAATCTGGGCGAATTCTCGCCACTAGAAGTATTGCCGCGTCGTTACTTCATATATTGGCCGCCCCAGGAGGTACTCTGTTAATACAACCTTTAGCGACATGATATCGCGTCCACCCACGGCGGTATGCTCCATGCTATTGTATCCGACGTAGGCAATGTTAGAGAATGTAAAGATAATTGTAAGCGTTAAATTCTTTAAATTTGGTGCGTTTTAAGGGAGTCTGGAGCGATGGCGCGGGCATAAAGTATTCCCCACTGAGACCCAACATCCGCCGCGTGACCTCGATACGCCTGGTAGGCTGGCCAAGCCTGTTGCCCAACTTGATCGGGCAATCGGCCAGCCTACCCATTTTCATGCCGAACCTGTTTCAGCATCCCCTAATGATGATTTTATTTGTGCCGACTACGGCTCGCAATGACATAGGGATATAAGCAACCCTCATGGGGGAATTGAAATGCCGCACCACCTCCATCACCACCATAATACCCGTTTTCATCATCGGTAGTGACGTTGGCAAGCGGCATGATATATTACGAGGTACGTTTTTCTGAAGTTCTACACCGAGGTATTCGCTTTTCCTGATTTCCTGATACAATCCACGTACTGGGAAAAATTCCAGCCTAAACTATAGGAGCACCAGCAATGGCATGCTTAGGAACGGGGACGTGAGCTTAATTCAACCTGCTTAACTACTCGTCCTCTATCCCCAGCTCCTTAATATAATCGACAGCTTCCTGCACCGTCTTTATCCCCTCCGCTTCCTCGTCCGGTATCCGTATCTCCCTGCTGTCATCGCTGAACTCCTCCTCCATGGCCATAATAAGCTCCACCAGGTCCAGGGAGTCAGCGTTAAGGTCATCGACAAAGGAGACAGCGGGCTCCACCTGATTCTCCTCGACGCCTAGCTGATCGACGATGATTTTCTTCAGCCTTTCGAAGACGGTGGCCACCTTTTCACCCCCTTTCTCCACTTGACTGGGCACTCACCGTGCCTAAAACCCCGTTTATGAATTTCGGGGAATTGTCGCTGCCAAAGGTCTTGGCCAGCTCTACGGCCTCATTAATGGCCGCTCTTACGGGCACCTCATTATTAAACAAAATCTCGAAGATGGCAAGCCTCAGGATGTTCCTATCGATAGTCGCCAGTTGTGCCACCGGCCATGCGGGGGCATAGGTCTGAATCATGCTATCAATCCTGTCTTTGTTTGTCAACACGCCATCCACCAGTTCCCAAACAAATACCACCCCATCATCAGGCAGCGACGAGTCCGCCACCAGCCTCGATACCGCCCCCTCGATATCATGGCCTACCGAGTCCACCTCGAATAGTGCCTGAAGCGCAATAACCCTCGCCTTTCTCCTGATACCCATCTTCGCCCTATTTATCTGCTCGCCGGACCTCTGGATACTGGCTTTGGCCCCCAGCACACCACGCCAATATGACAATCGTTCTAGCAGGCATGCTCATGGCGAAATCGGTCTAGCAGATAATATGAAGGGGCCTCTAGATGCTCATCACCCTTAACGAGCTTGTATCCTCGACGTTTAAAATCTGCGCTTCCTGGTTAATCCTCTTGATCAGCCCATTCAAAACCTGTCCGGGACCGATCTCAACAAAGGTGGAAACTCCCGCGCTCACCATATACTCTACGCTCTTCTGCCATTGCACACAACTGGAGAGCTGCAGAAGGAGCTCCTGCTTAATTTCAGCAGCGTCGGTCACTGGCCGAGCGGTGCTATTTACCACGATGGGCACGCTGGAATCGCGGAAGTTAAACTGGGAGATCTCCTGAGCCATCCCCTCAGCGGCGGGCTGCATCAGGTTGGAGTGGAAGGCACCGCTTACATTGAGCGGCACTATACGTCGTGCCCCCATAGCCCGGGCCAGGTCCATAGCCCGAACCAGCGTTTCCCTAGAACCCCCGATCACGATCTGAGAGGGGGAGTTCAGGTTGGCGATCTGAGCCCCAGTCTCCTGGCATACCGCCTCAACGGATAACTCGTCGAGGCCTATGATTGCCGCCATACCCCCGGGGACCCTCTCCCCGGCCTCCTGCATCAACCTCCCCCTTTGCCTAGTAAGCTGAACTGCTTCCTTGAAATCGAGCACCCCGGAGGCTACCAGGGCGGTATACTCACCAAGGCTATGCCCCGCCATAAACGCGGGAAAGAGCAGCCCCCCGGCTATGCAGGAAGCGCCTTTCAGGCAGGCCACGCTCACGGTGAGTATCGCCGGCTGGGCATTAATTGTTTGCGCGAGCTCCTCCGCAGGTCCCTCAAAGCAAAGCCGGGATAGGGGTAACCCAAGCGCATCGTCTGCCTCCTCAAAAACCTCCCTGGCCGGAATAAAGGTATCATAAAGGTCACGCCCCATCCCCACCCGCTGCGAGCCCTGCCCAGGGAAGACATAGGCGAGATTGCCTCGTTGCTCAGCCAAAGTCCACCCCTGAAAATGCGGTGCGCATATTTATTCCTTCTTCTTTGCTTTTATCTCGATCACTTCCCGCCCCACATAGGTTCCGCACGTGAGGCAAACATGGTGCGCCAGCTTAGGGCTGTGGCACTGGGGGCAGTAATCGATGGGTGGCAAACGCAACGACTGGTGCGCACGCCGCTTTCCCTGACGCGCCTTAGCCGTCTTCTTTTTTGGTAGTGCCACTCTCTCTTCCTTTAGTCCAATCCCCTATAGAAAGTTTATTCATGGAAAATCGGCATCTTCTCAATCTCACCCAGATTTATCCGGCAAACCGTAGACCACTACCGGTGCCAAACCGTCTTCGACTTCGCTATTGGAACAATCACAGGGGCCAAGATTCAGGTTGTGCCCACAACGAGGGCATAGGCCGGCGCAATCCTTACGGCAGAGAGGCTTCATCGGTTGAGCCAGAAGCGAATACTGGCGCACCGCCTCATTCAGGTCAATCTCCTTGTGCTTATCTATGGTAAAAGCGTCCCCCTCAGCCTCCGATAAATACTCCTCCTCTATCCTCAGGGTCGAGGGCTGGCCAAAGGAACAGAGGCATCGGCTGCAAACCACCTTGAGTGTGGTCTCGATGGTTCCCCTGACAAAAATGCCGCGATCGGTACGGTGCAGGCTCACCTCCCCCTGAATGGGGTAGTCGCCGCTTTCGCTTACACTATAATGGCGCTCAGAGCCTACCATCTCCTTAAGCTGCTGCGAGACATCGATTACCATGGCTCTTCAGTAGAGTTGGCTTATTATAGCTACAACACTACCACCTGTCAAGTGTAGTTGCCAACCATACTCCTGTATGCTAACATAAGGCATTATTACTTGGCAAGTCAAGCTAAGGAGGATTAAATGCCAAAATTATATTTTCTTGATGTGACCAATCGGGATGCGGTACAGGCATCGCGTATCATCATGGCCAAGCTACAAAAGACCATGCTCAACTTCTACCTCGCAGAGATGGGCATCCATCAATCGGAGTTCGCCTTCCCCACGGTAAGACACGAGCGAAACTATATTCAGGGTAATCTGGAGCTAAAAGAGCAGGGGATTTTCGGAGACCTGGTGCTGGAGGGCTGGTGCCGTGCCATCGTTGGGGATGTGAAGGATTCCTTTGCCTCCGGTGTACGCGACCTCAACATCTCCATCTCCACTTCGGACCAAATGATCCTTCACAAGTTCCGCGGCAAGCTGGACCGGGAGCAGGTTATTAAGGAGATGACGGAGGCCGCAAGCTACGCCAAGAGCAACGGGGTAAAGACCCTGGGGGTGAATGCCGAGGACGCTTCACGCACCGATATGGGTTATCTCACCGAGTTCGCCCAGGCAGCCAGGGAGGCCGGGGCCGACCGCATTAGATACTGCGATACCCTGGGCTACGATACCCCGATGAGCATCTATGAGCGGATAAAAGCACTGGCGGAAAAGGTGAAGATACCCATTGAACTCCATTGCCACAATGACCTGGGCATGGCGGTAGCCAACTCTATTGCCGGGGCTAAAGGAGCGCTCGACGCCGGCGTGGATAGCTATATCAATACCTCGGTGAACGGGGTTGGCGAGCGAGCGGGGCAGTCGGACCTCATAAGCTGCATCCTGGCCCTCAAGTTTGGCCGGGATATGCAAGACTGTGAGATCGCCGACTCCCTCGATCTCACAGTGGCCGACAAGCTGGCTAAATATGTCTCCTATGCATTTGGCATCCCCATCCCCATAAACCAGCCCGGGGTAGGGTTCAATATTTTCGCCCATGAGGCCGGCATCCACGCCGATGGCGCCCTGAAGGACCGCCGCAACTATGAGCTTTTCGAGTACGAGATACTGGGGCGGGGGGAGGATGCGCGTATCCCAACCGGCCGCATAATCACCACCGGCGAGTTTGGCGGCATCGCCGGGTTCCGCCATGTCTACGAGCAGATCGGCATAACCTTTCCCGACGACGAGAGTGCCAAACCTATCCTGGAACTGGTGCAGTTCGCCAGCGCCCATACCCAACTGCCACTCACCGACGATGAGCTTTGGTTCATCGCCAGCCACCCCGAGGAGGCGAGGAAGATCCTTACCCTAAATCCTTAGGCTGGCGGGGCTCCCCCATAATAAAGGGCTGGCAAAACAACCAACGCCAGGCGAGCACCCAGAAACACCACCCGGGCTAGGGAGCCGCCGCCTTCGCCCCAAGGAGACGAATCTCGTTTAGATAGATATAGATGATTGATAAGCTTTAAAAACTGGCTACAATACATTCTATCACCCATAAAGGAGAGTTAGCTTGGAGTATTACTTAACTGAGCAGCAAAAGCTCGTGAAGAGCCTGGCCCGAAGGATTGCCGAGGAAAGGATACTGCCGGTGCGGGCCGAGCTGGACCAGAACGAGGAGTTTCCCTGGGCAATCGTCAAGGACATGGCCAATTCAGACCTGTTCAGGGTCTTCATACCCGAGCAGTATGAGGGTCTGGGAGAGGGCAGCTTCGCCCTGTGCATAGCCGTTGAGGAGCTGAGTCGGGCCTGCTGCGGCGTTGCCCTGACCTACGCTGCAGACGCACTGGGCTCTTTGCCCATACTGCTCTACGGAAGTGACGAACAGAAGCAGAAGTACCTCCCCGATATTGCCGCTGGAACCAAGCTTACCGGCTTTGGCCTGACCGAGTCCGGAGCGGGAAGCGACGCTGCTGCGATAAAGACAACCGCCACCCGCGATGGCGACGATTACCTCATCAACGGTACCAAGCAGTTCATAACCAATGGCGGCGAGGCTGAGATATACACCATCATCGCGCTGACCGACCCCTCAAGGGGCAACCGCGGCTCCAGCGCCTTCATTGTAGAGAAAGGAATGCCCGGGTTCACCTTCGGCAAGAAGGAGCAGAAGATGGGAATCCGCACCACTGCCACCCGTGAGCTTGTCTTCCACAACTGCCGGGTGCCCGGGGAGAACCTAGTGGGCAAAGAGGGACTGGGGTTTATCGTGACCATGAAAACCCTGGACGTATCCCGCCCCGGTGTCGGTGCCCTGTCGGTTGGGCTGGCCCAGGGGGCACTAGAAGCGGCGGTAGCCTATGCCCAACAGCGGAGACAGTTCGGGCAGCCGGTCTCCGCCTTCCAGGCAGTTCAGCACATGCTGGCCAATATGGCTATGGAGCTGGAAGCGGCAAGGGCGCTGGTCTATGCTGCAGCTAAAACCATAGACAGCGGAGCCAGGAACTTCACCGAGGAAGGGGCCATGGCCAAGGTGTTCGCCACAGACATGGCGATGAAGGTAACCACGGACGCGCTGCAGGTATTCGGCGGCGTAGGCTACATGCGCGACTACCCTGCGGAGAAGATGATGCGCGACGCCAAGATAAACCAGATATACGAGGGCACCAATCAGGTGCTGAGAAACGTTATCGCCCTCCAGCTACTAAAAAGGAAGGCGCAGCGCGAATGAATATCGTGGTCTGTATTAAGCAGGTGCCGGGCACGACGGAGATCAAGATAGACCCCGAGACCAACACGCTTGTCCGCGAGGGAGTACCGAGCATCATCAACCCGTTCGATTGTTATGCCCTGGAGGAAGCTGTTCGCCTGCGGGAAAGGTGCGGCGGTAAGGTCACCGTCATAAGCATGGGGCCTCCCCAGGCGGAGGAGGCATTAAGGGAAACCATCTCCCTCGGCGCCGATGAGACTATCCTGCTAAGCGACCGAGCCTTCGCCGGCTCCGATACCTGGGCCACCGCCTATGTCCTCTCCAGGGCTATGGCCAGGATAGCTGACTACGATATCATTATCTGCGGCAGGCAGACGCTGGACGGGGACACCGGCCAGGTAGGTCCCGGGCTTTCCGAGATGCTTGGGATACCATTTGTCGCTTATGTGAACAGGGTGGAGGAGATAAGGGATGGGTATATCAGGGTTCAGCGGATGGTCGAGGAGGGTTATGAGACCATCGAGATGGCTCTTCCCGCTGTAATCACTGTAGTTAAAGAGATAAACGTGCCCCGCCTGCCATCGCTGCGCGGGTCGATGAAGGCCAAGACAGCCCAGATACCCGTATGGTCAGCCGACGATATAGGCGTCGAGGAAGACAAGGCCGGCATCGCCGGCTCCCCCACCCGCGTGGTAAAGGTATTCTTCCCTAAGAGAGAGAGGAAGAGCGAGATGCTCCAGGGGAGC
>DAOUEU010000121.1:0-9528 GCA_034430255.1 Dehalococcoidia bacterium
TACGATACCGAAATACCAAAGATACATCGGCGGCGTAGGTATCGGCTTCAAGGTGATGTGGGACGAAGTGCCCCCGGAGATAGACGCATTTGACCCTGAAAACAGGATCGTATTCGCTACAGGCCCGCTGGTAGGCACTGAGGCGCCAGGCGCGACAAGGACGGCGGTGGTCTCAAAGAGCCCGCAGGTATATGAGCATAGCGTGCCAGAAAAGTCGCTGACCACATCAAGTGTGATGGGAGGGCCTTTCGGGCCCGAGCTTAAATTTGCCGGTTATGATGCAGTGGTCATTCATGGCAAATCAGCCGAGCCAGTCTATCTGTGGATACACGACGGACAGGCGGAGATAAGGGACGCCAGCAGCCTATGGGGACTGGATGCCTATGAAACCCCCAGGATGATAAGGGAGGAGCTACAAGATGGCTATATACAGGTGGCTGCCACCGGACAGGCAGGGGAAAACCTGGTCAGAATAGCCTGTATAGTCAGCCGGGGACGCGGCGATCACGCAGCAGCTGAGGGCGGATTCGGCGCTGTCATGGGCTCTAAGAAACTGAAGGCCATCGCAGTAAGGGGAACACAGGGGATGGCTGCAATGAGCATAGCTAAGCCTAATGAATTCCAAAAAGTGGTTAGAGAGGCACTTTACTTACTTACGCCACTGGCTTGTAATCCCAACTCTATGTTTTGGAACCCCGGAGTTGACCCACATTCTGCGTCCCACTTCGGGCACTGGCAGAAGTCGGATATCGGCAAGTTTATGAGCCCGGAGCTAAAAATACATCATGTGGGAAGGGCGGGAGACTGCCCTCTCGCATGCTATGACCAGTACGATGTCCCAGGCGTGGGCATGGGCTCTGTGATGTGTTCCAAGTACAGCGCCGGGGTTATCGGCGTGGGTAGCACGGACGGTTTCCGGGCCAAGGACTTCGGCGATAGGTACTGTATCAATCTGATAGATCTACACCTTATGATTCCGTGGCTAAGGAGCCTATATCAAAAGGGAATAGTAACCGAAGAGGGGACAGGGATCCCTTTCTCTGCCGACCCTGGGGAGGCATTTGTCCGCGCTCTGTTCGACAAGATCGCTTTCAGAGAGGGTTTCGGAGACACCCTAGCCGAGGGGACGGTGAGGGCTGCTAAAAAGCTGGGCGTTTACGATGCCCTGTGTAAAGAAGAGTTGGCCGAGTTTTTACCCGTTCCAGCAGAGCTACTCGGCTCCTGGTGCTCATACGGAGGGCATGGTTTCTGCGGGGAATGTGACCCTCGCAACTGGATAGTATCGGGGGTGTTCAACGCCGTACATCACCGGGAACCCCCTGTCACCAGCTATTATGTGCTGGCACACTTTTCCTCCCTGCCGATCGAGCTGCAAAGACCCATAGCTGCAGTAATTTACGGGTTGGAGGAGGCTATCCATCCCAAAGGGGAGCCCAAATACTGCCAAGCCGAGGGTCAGGCGGCGGCTATAGAGGCCCAACGTTCTTGTGTAAACGACGCATTAACGGTCTGCCTCTGGAGCTGGCCCATGTACGTCAGCCCCTACGAGGAGAGGACCCCGGCTTATATCGGAGACACCTCTCTGGAGAGCAGGTTGTTCTCAGCCGCCACTGGCATCGACACGACCGAAGGGGAGCTGAACAAAGCGGGTGAGAGGATCCACAACCTGATGAGGGCAGTGATGGTGAGGGAGATGGGTACCAAGGATATGCGCCATGACCACGACGTGCTCCCAGACCACTTCTTCGATAATCCAAGCCCCGGTAACAGCCCCCCGGTGGACAGAGAGAAGTTTAACGACCTGATGGGCATTTACTATCAACTGAAAGGCTGGGACCAGGACGGATTGCCGACCAGGTTAAAGCTGGAAGAAATGGATCTCAAGGATGTAGCTGACGAACTGGAAAAGCGTAACCTGCTAGGTAAATAGTGAGCTCCCCCACTGGGGACAGAAAGCTTATTAGAGATTGGTGAATACAATCAATAGAATAGATAGATGCTATCGCTCGCCCACAGTGAGCAGCATGTATTGCCAACCGGTTATCTTTAGTGTATACTACTTTTAATAATAGGATGGGAGGTGGCTCTTTGGAGAACAATGAATTCCCCAGTTGCCAGAAGTGTAATATTGGAGTGCTGGTCCCCCTTTCGGACTTTGGCAGTCAGGGGGCACCGATACACTACAAGGCCTGGGTTTGCACCAACCCCGATTGTGGCTACAATATCAAGATCAGGAACGGCGACCTTTATCTGAACGAACCCATCATGAGCGGCGCAGGGCATAATGTAAAGACGCGCTAAATAAAAGGGCTTTGGCTTAAAAGTTCGACATAGAGAAAAGCGGTCTCACGTCCTACGGTGAACTCGGTCGCTGCATTGAATAAGCTCAAGGCTTCTGTTCTTGACCTCCTTTTCCCCCCTCGGTGCGTTGGATGTGGGAGCGAAGGTAGTTTCCTCTGTTCCCGATGCAAATCAGCGCTGGCCCACCTCCACCCTCCGCTGTGCCCCAGGTGTGGCATACCGCTCCCTGCGGGTAGCTATTGTTACGCCTGTAAAAACTACCAAAGGGAGATCGAGGGCATCCGCTCACTCTTCCCCTTAAACGGGGTGGTGCGCCAGGCGGTCCTCCAGTTTAAGTATCAGAATGTGAAGGCGCTCGCTGCACCACTGGCTGAGCTAATGGGGGAGTATCTTAGAGTGCACCGTATGCATGCCGATACCCTGGTGCCGGTGCCACTTCACCCCCGACGCCTGCGGGAGCGGGGCTATAATCAGTCCTCACTACTGGCCGCGGAACTGGGCAGGCTTACCTCGTGGCCTGTAGTTGAGGGAGCGCTCCTTCGTATTAAAAATACCCCTCCCCAAACGAAAACCAAGAGCGCAGAGGAGCGCCGGCAAAATGTGGCCGGTGCATTTAGCTGCCTGGGGCGACGCCTGAGTGGGAGGCGCGTCCTCCTCATCGATGATGTATGCACCTCAGGCGCCACCCTCGATGCCTGCGCCACCGCCCTGAAAAGGGCAGGAGCCGCCTCGGTATGGGGCCTGACGCTGGCGAGGGATGTGTGAGACGGTGGCTAAGCTACACGTAATCCTCTTCCTCGGCGGCATCGGGGGCAGTGCAGCGGCTGAGATGGTGGCCGGTTGCCACCGTGCCATCGCCCGGGATACCATAGAGCGAGCGCGGCAGGCCGATATATTCGACGGGGTGATACTGGTCACTGATGGAGAACAGCCCGACAACTCTGTGGTTATAGAGCCAGGCGGGCACCCATTTCACTTCGGTAAAAGGCTCAAAGAGATTATCCAGAAATATGATGTCGAAGCGCCGTTTTATATAGGCGGTGGGAGTACTCCACTTCTCTCCTCCGACAGGCTGAGGGCACTCGGTGAGCAGCTTTCCTCGGTGAAAAATACTGTGATCACTAATAACCCCTTCTCCGCCGACCTGGTCGCCTTCACCCCAGGGACTGCCATCGGCGCCATCGAGCTTCCTCAGACCGATAATCCCTTAGCACAGCTTCTGGTTCGGCAGGCCAAGCTGGGTGAGGTCTCGCTACCGCACACCGCTTGCTATCAGTTCGATGTGGATACCCCTACAGACCTATTCACTCTAAAGCTCCATCCCGGGACCGGTCGCCATACCAGAGCGTATCTTGAAGGGCTCGACCTGGATACCTCACGCCTGGAGCAGGCGGTGAGCCTCTTTACCGATGGGAATGCTCAGGTTCTTGTGGCCGGACGGGTGGGCAGCCATGTCTGGTCCCAACTGGAGGGAGAGACCTCCTGCCGCGTGCGCATGCTCTCCGAGGAGAGGAGCCTGCATGCCGATAGGCGCGAGCTGCGGGGTGAGGTGTGCACCATCCTGGGCTTTTATCTGGAGGAGGTGGGAGCTAAGCGCTTCTTCGAAACCCTGTCCCGGCTAGGCGATGCTGCCTTTATCGACACCAGGGTGCTCTTCACCCACTTTGGGCTGAATCTCACACTTGCCGACCGCTTCAACTCCGACCTGGGACAGTACCAGAAGGTAGATAACCCCTTTGCCCGTGAATTCACCCGGCAGGCCCAGGAGGCACCCATCCCCATCATCCTCGGGGGACACTCCCTGGTATCTGGCGGTCTTCTCGCCCTCATCGAGGTAGCACGCTCGGGTTAATTACAGGTTTTCAACATGGAGGCATTCGAACTTGACGGCGGAATACTCGCCCTCATCGATATCGCCCGTCAGGGTCAATAGCAAGGTTATTGACAGCGAAAGGGCAGTGAAGTAAACTAACGACCGCCGGATGATGACGAGGGCTCATTTTTTTATCCTACTATAACTATCGCATACCAAGAATCATGAAGAAACATTTTATCAACCAGGGCAGCGCAGTCGAAAATAGCGACCCGGAGATTTGGCGGGCGATTCGCGGCGAGGCGGAGCGCCAGCAGAGGAATATCGAGCTCATAGCCGCCGAGAACCATACCTCAGCGGCAGTCCTGGAGGCCCAGGGGTCGGTGCTCACCGACAAGTACGCCGAGGGCTACCCCAACCGCCGCTACTACGGAGGTTGCCAGGCGGTGGACCTGGTGGAGGAACTGGCCATAGAGCGGGCGAAGCAGCTCTACGGTGCCGAGCACGCCAATGTACAGCCCCACAGCGGTGCCCAGGCGAACATGGCGGCGTATTTCACCCTGCTCGAACCGGGGGATACCGTGATGGCGATGAGCTTAGCCCACGGTGGACACCTTACCCACGGCAGCGCGGTTAGCTTCTCCGGCAGGCTCTATCGCTTCATCCATTATGGGGTGAGCCGTGAGACGGAGCTGATGGACTACGACGAGATAGAGCGGATCGCCCGAGAGCACCGACCCAAGCTTATCGTAGCAGGCGCCAGTTCCTATCCCAGGGTTATAGACTTTAGGCGCTTTCGCCAGATCGCCCAACTTGTTGGTGCCAATCTCATGGTGGACATGGCGCACCTGGCTGGGCTGGTCGCCGCCGGGGTGCATCCATCCCCTGTGCCCCATGCTGACATCGTCACCTCAACCACCCACAAGACACTGCGGGGGCCGCGAGGCGGCTTCATCCTATCCCGGGCACGGTTTGCCTCCTTATTGGACGAGACAGTCTTCCCCGGTGTGCAGGGTGGCCCCTTGATGCACGCTATCGCAGCCAAGGCCGTCGCATTCGGCGAGGCGATGAAGCCAGAGTTTAAAATTTACCAGCGTTCGGTGGTGGAGAATGCCCGCATCCTGGCAAGCGAGCTTCAGCAGCAGGGGATGCGCATCGTCTCCGGGGGTACCGACAACCATCTCCTGCTCATCGACCTCTCCCCCATGGGGTTAACTGGCAAGAAAGCAGAGGAAGCCCTGGACTCGGTGTGGATCACGGTCAACCGGAATGCCATCCCCTTCGATAGTCACCCGCCCCAGCTTACCAGCGGTATTAGACTGGGAACCCCTGCGGTAACCACGCGCGGCTTCGGCCCTGATGAGATGAAGAGCATTGCTCAGCTCATCGTTAAGGTGCTCTCGAATCTCGGTGATGAGCAAGCCTACCGGGAGGTGCGTCAAGCGGTGGAGGAGATTTCCCATCGTTTCCCCGTGCCCGGGCTGGTTTAGTTGTTGCCGTAGCCTTTTCATGTTATAATCCAGGCTGTAATTACGGAGTATGTAAAAAGCCTGGAGGTAATTTATTGCGAGACTACGAACTGGTAGTGATTATCAGCCCATCGGTTACCGATGATGAGGTTTCCGCTACCATAGAGAAGATAAATCAATTTATCAGCGAGCGGAGTGGTTTAACCACCGAGGTTAATCAGTGGGGTAGAAGGAAGCTTGCCTACCCCATAAAGGATTTTACCGAAGGGAATTATGTTCTCACACAGTTCAAAATGGACCCCAAGCTAACTGCGGAGCTTGAAGCAAGCCTGGAGCTCTGGGATGAGGTTCTGCGCCATCTGCTGGTCAGGTTGAGTGACTAGTGAAAGGAGTTTGGATATGGCAAGCCTGAATAAGATTATGGTTATTGGAAACCTGGGCACTGACCCCGAGATGCGTTTTACCCCCAGCGGCAAACAGGTTACCTCGTTTCGTATCGCTGCCACGCAGAACTACACCACCTCTGAAGGGGAGAGAAAGCAGGAGACGGAGTGGTTTACTGTGACTGCCTGGGGCAAGCAGGCGGAGACCTGCAATCAATTCCTCGCCAAGGGTAGGCGCGCTTATGTTGAGGGTAGGCTTAGAACCCGCTCCTGGGAGGGGCAGGACGGCCAGAAACACTTCAACACTGAGATATCTGCCAACCGTGTGATCTTCCTCGATCGACCTGGAGCAGCGCCGCTTCCCGAGGAGACGGAAGAGGTGGGAGCGGAAGACATACAGGCGGAGGATCTCCCCTTCTAAAGGAACTAGAGAGGATTTTTATAAAATGCCCACTAGAAAGCCCGCAAGATCATCGAAAGGAAAAGAACGGGGCGGGGGCAGGAGGTTTTTCCCCAAGCGCAAGGTCTGCTCCTTCTGCGTTGCTCATGTTGAAACTATCGATTACAAGGATCCCGTCATGCTCCGTCGCTATATATCGGACCGGGGAAAGATAGAGCCACGTCGCCGTACCGGCACATGTGCAAAGCACCAAAGGGCTTTAGCCATGGCGATAAAGCGGGCGCGGCATCTGGCGCTACTACCATTTACCCCAGCCCACATTCACCAGGCCAGCAGCACGGGCTCACGAGAATAACGCTTTCCCACTATCCAAACCCCCTTTCCAGCTTCGAAAGCCATCGAGAGCGCTATATTACGAAAAATGGCGAAAAAAGAGAAGGCGACACCAGGACGGGAGGTCACCAAGCGTCGCCTGGCGCGATGGCAACGAGAGAGGCGCAGGCGACGTATCATTATTACCGCAGGCACACTGGTAATTGCCCTAGTCCTTGCGATCATAGGCTATGGATTCTATGCCACTAGCATCGCCCCGGGAAGGGAGCTGGTCACCACAGTAGGAGGTAGGGATTTTAACACGGATGACTACGTAAGGACGCTGCGTCTATATCCCCCTTCAGCAGATTCTGTCAATCCTCCCCTTGAAACATTAGAGGCTTTAGAGGATATAGAGATTTTGTGGCAGGGCGCCGCGTATTTCAACTTCATCATCACCGATAATGATGTCACTCAAGGGATCAGGGACATGATCGAAGAGGAAAAAGGGAAACCGCTTACCGATGACGAGTTCGAAGAGATATACCAGCAGTTGCTCAGCAGCATTGAGCTTTCGGAAGATGAATATCGAGAGGTAGTGAAGACAGGACTAATACAAGATAAACTGAGCGACTATTTTCTGGATCAGTCTCTGCAATCCGCCGAGCAGGTTCATGTGGAGGCGATACTGGGAGTCACCGAGGAGGTGGCAGCGGAGGTGATGGGGAACCTGTCTGAAGGTGAGGACTTCGCCTCCATAGCAGCGAGGTTAGGGGGTGGCGACCTGGGTTGGCTGCCACGGGGGATAATGGGCGAGGAGTTTGACGATGTTGCCTTCGACCCTGACCTTGCTCTCAATATTGTGTGTGAGCCCTTCTCAACTGCTAATGGCTACTACATAATCAGGGTCTTGGAGCAGGAGAAAAATAGGGCAATCGACGAGGTGATGCGGGATCAGCTTGCAGCCATTGCGTTTTCTAGCTGGCTTGAGGATGAGAGAGAGAGTAAGGTAGAGCGCAGCTGGAAGTATGATCCAGACAACTCAGAATATGCAGAGAATTTACAGGACCTCTATGAGTGGGCCCTGGACGAAATCGGTTAGCGGAGGAGCCGACAATTGGCTAAAAAGGGGAGCATCGGCATCGGACTCTTGGGGCTGGGTGTAATAGGCAGCGGTGTGGCACGTGCGCTATCGGAGCGGGCGAAGGCTCTCGATGCCCAGGTGGGCTGCCCGCTACGGCTGAAGAAGATAGCGGAGAAAGACCTGGCCAAGGCACGCGCTTCTAAGATGGACCCCGATCTCTTCACCACCGACCCTGCAGAGGTTATAGCCGACCCGGAGATAGATATAGTAATCGAGGTTATCGGCGGCGAGCACCCCGCCATGGAGTTTATCAACGAGGCCCTGAGTAGGGGTAAATATGTGGTCACCTCCAATAAGGAGGTGATGGCAAAGCACTTCCCCGAGTTCCTCTCCCTGGCCAAAGAGAAGGGAGTGGATATTCTCTACGAGGCCAGTGTAGGCGGGGGCATCCCCCTGATCGCCCCTTTCAAGCAGGACCTTTCAGCCAATAATATCTCGACTATTTGCGCCATCATTAATGGTACCACCAACTACATCCTTACCAGGATGGCATCCGAGGGGATCGATTTCTCCTCCGCGCTGAAGGAGGCGCAACAGCTAGGCTACGCCGAAGCCGACCCGACAAACGACATCGAAGGGATAGACGCGGCCTATAAGCTCGTCATCCTTGCCGCCCTCGCCTTTCATGTCCAGGTGCGGCCCGATGATGTCTACCGGGAGGGCATTTCCCGTCTCTCATACCGCGACTTCCGCTATGCAAAGGAACTGGGCTACGAGATAAAGCTCCTCGCCATCGCCAAAGAGCAGGATGGTGCCGTTGAGGTTCGGGTCCACCCCGTTTTCCTTCCCTGTGACCTCCTCCTGGCCAAGGTGGACGGCGTCTACAATGCGGTTCAGGTAGAGGGCGACCTGGTGGGACGAGTGCTGTTCTACGGGCAAGGGGCCGGCCCCTCTCCCACCTCAAGCGCCGTGATCGCCGATGTGATCGATGTGGCACAGCGGATAAGCAGCGGGGTGCGTATCACCCCCACACTCCAATTCGACCCCACAAAGCGGATCAAGCCCATCTCCGAGATCGAGACCCGGTACTATCTCAGGATGGGCACTGTCGACCGACCCGGCGTGCTGGCCAAGATCTCCAAGGTAATGGCTGATAACCAAATTAGCATCTCATCGGTTATTCAAAAGGAGAGCGATATCTCAGCTGATGTGGCGGAGATCGTGCTCATGACCTACCCGGCAAATGAGCAGGCGATGCAGCAGGCGATGGGGGAGATCGAACGGCTCGACGTAGTGCGTGAGATCTCGAACTTCGTCCGTGTAGAGGACTAAAGGGCTACGCCCACATAGTTTAAATGGGTCAGCATATTAGATACAGTTTCCTATAGAAATAATTCAAAAGGTGGAAAAAATGGGCTATCTTTCCCCTCTTCTGGCAGTCAGGAATATGAAGGAGACGATTGAATTCTATAAGAATACCCTTGGATTCAAGATGGGGATGGCTTTCCCCAATGCGGACAACCCGGAATATGCCGACCTTTCAAAGGACGGGATGGTGCTGATGTTTATACCTGCTAAAGGCCACGGCATTGGCATTGAGGAAAAGCTGGGCATCGGTGTGCACCTGTATATGGAGATCGATGGCGACATCGATGAGTATTATGCTGAATTGAAGAGTAAGGGCGTCAAAATCGTAGCTGATATCAAGGACGAACCCTTTGGCGTCAGGGACTTCACCATTGAAGATATCAATGGCAAAGGGTTCG
>DAOUEU010000122.1:0-6712 GCA_034430255.1 Dehalococcoidia bacterium
GAATGCTTGAGAGCCAGTGAAGGATTGGTATTTGTGAAAAAGACGAGGATTTGCGAATTGCTGGGTATAGAGTACCCAATAATACAAGGGGGCATGACCTGGATAGCCAACGCAGAGCTGGCCGCTGCCGTCTCCAGTGCCGGAGGGCTGGGCATAATAAGCCCAAACGCATCCATGGGGCTGGAGGATGACCTGTTAGCGAACCTGAGGAGCCAGATAAGGACGGCGAAAAGCCTCACCGATAAGCCCTTCGGTGTAAACCTTGTAGTGCAGATCCCGGGGATTGAGGATCTGATCGGTGTAATAATAGAAGAGGGGATAGAGGTGGTAACTACCTCTGCGGGCAACCCTGCCACCTATACCCCCCTCCTGAAGGAAGCCGGGATGACGGTGCTTCACCTGGTAGCCTCGGTAAGACAGGCCAGAAGCGCGGAAAGAAGCGGGGTGGATGCGGTGATTGCCGAGGGCTATGAGGCCGGCGGGCATAACGGCTTAGATGAGATTCCCACACTGGTCCTCGTCCCGCAAGTGGTAGATGCGGTGAGCATCCCGGTGGTTGCCGCCGGCGGCATCGCCGACGCGCGCGGCTTTCTTGCTGCCCTAGCTCTAGGAGGGGAGGGGGTACAGATGGGCACCCGCTTTATCGCCACCCACGAATGCATCGCTCACGGTAACTTCAAGGACGGCATCATAGACGCTACTGACACCGGGACAATGGTCACCGGCAGAAGGCTTGCCCCCACACGGGGGCTTAAAAACGATTTCCTGGCAAAGGTCGACGAGATGGAGCAGCAGGGTGCCACCGCTGAGGAGCTTTTCGCTTTCATCGGCTTTGCCCCGTCAAGGATCGGCCAGTTGAAGGGCAAGATGCAAGAAGGCGAGCTATACTGCGGTGCTATCTCTGGAATGATAAGCGAGATCATGAGCGCGGGCGATGTAGTGCGAAATATCGTGGATGGTTACTCCGGGGTGGCAGCCAGTCTAAAACAATTGAGCTAAAAGGGGGGGCAGGTGAAGAAGACCAGGGTCTCTGAGCTTCTGTGTATCGATTATCCCATAATTCAAGGGGGGATGAGCCTTATCGCCAATGCTGAGCTGGCGGCCGCCGTCTCCAATGCTGGAGGGCTGGGCATAATAAGCCCCAACGCAGGAGAGCCCGACTGGACGAAGGTCCGGGGGAACCTCAGGAGCCAGATTCGAAAGGCTAAAAGCCTAACCGATAAACCCTTCGGGGTGAATTTCCCCATACATATATTGGGGCAGGATAGAAGCCTGCTCGATATCGCCATCGAGGAGGGCGTCCGTGTGGTCACAACGGGGGCTGGAAGCCCGTCACTGCATACCGGCTACCTACAGGAGCATCACGTCAGGGTCCTCCATTTAGTAGCCTCAGTAAAACATGCAAAGGGGGCTGAGAAAAGTGGTGTGGATGCTGTGATTGCTGAGGGATACGAATCGGGTGGGATAAATAGCCCAGATGAGCTTACTAGTTTTGTCCTCGTCCCTCAGGTAGTGGATGCAGTGAGCATCCCGGTTATTGCCGCTGGCGGCATCGGCGATGCCCGGGGCTTCGCTGCCGCCCTGGCCCTGGGAGCGGAGGGGGTGCAGATGGGGACAGTATTCATTGCTACCAAGGAATGCATTGCTGACCAGGACTACAAAGACGCCATCGTGGCTGCTAACGATACAGCTACCATAATTACAGGGCGTGGATCGATGCCAATAAGGGGCTTGAAAAGCGAGCTAATAACACAGGGACAACAGATCGCAGAGGCAGATATCGCTCCCAAACAGATGATATGTGGTGCGGTGGCGGGGATGATCAATGAGATTGTAAGCGCCGGTGATGTTGTAAGAAACATCGTTGAGGGCTACGACAGGATAGTAGCTGGACTATAGGCCTTCTCCGCTCTACCCCTTCCTCTTACTATCTCCCATCATTCCTCAGATTCGCTCTCCCTGATAAGCCTCTCGCCATACTCCAGAAGTAATCGAGGCTCAACCTCAGTCTTTTTAACCTTGAGATACTCCTCTAGTGCCTCCAGCGGCGTGACCCCCTCTGCAGACCATCCCGCTATACGGGTGCGGCGCTCACGGGCCACATCCAGCGCAACGGCAGCAATGAAGTGGGCATCCTTTAGCGCCCTGCGGATCTCCCCCTCCTTGAGTTCCCCTACAAGCTGTTCCGGGATCGCCACCTGTACCCGCACGATGGCATCCGCTATGTCATGGCGGGCGATAGCACCGAGCACCGCCTCGGTGGGGTCGGCCTCCTGAACGCCAATATTTACCCTGATGCTGAGGAAGCGCCGCGCCCTCACCGGATGGAACTCGTAGCACACCCGCCTTCCTTGCTCCTGCGTAGAAATCTCCACAACGAAGAACCCCTTTTCGTCCTCCTCCTCACTGAAGTCAATGCGCTGGAGACTTCCCGGGTAGACCACGGGAGGATTTTCACCCAGCACCTGCTTCTTATGGATATGACCCAGGGCAATATAATCGAAAGCGGGGTTTGCCACATTGCTCTGGAGCAGCACATAATCGTGCCCCATTATCATGCCCCGCTCCGAGCCAGACCTCGCATTGGAGAGGGATACATGGGCAGCGAGGATGGCAGGCAGGCTCGGGTCTAGAGCAGCGACCTCCAGGTTGAGGCGCTCGGTGATTATCCCCTCCAGCCGCTCGTTTACCTCATCGATGGTTAGGTTCTTGGTCTCCTCCCGGCTCAGCAGAGCGCTCCTCCTGGCCCAGGGCAAGGCGACCACCTGAAGAGGCCCCGCCTTCGTTTCCACTCGGTAATTACCTGGGGCATTGGCCACTGTAACATTCTCAATTTCCAGTGTGCGAAAAATCTCCATGGTGGTGGCGCGACCGATAGCGTTGGGGAGGTCGTGGTTACCGATGAGGAGGAAGACCGGGGTGCCAGCCGATGCCAGCCGCCAGATGCGACGGGCGAACTCCCGCTGGTGGGTCTGCGACGGCTCGCGGCTCTTGTAGGCATCGCCGCAGAAGAGAACGAGGTCAATGTCACTTTCCAGTGCGTATGCCACTACCTCATCGATGGCACCGAGGAAATCGTGTAGGCGCCATGATAGCCCTGTCTCGGGGTTTATTCCCCCGCTATAGCTCTCTACCCCAAGGTGCAGGTCGGCGAAGTGAAGGATCCTCATCCGATCGTTTATCGCAGTTCAATCCGGACTATCAGAAGGCCATGTCTGGCTTCCATATCTCCCACACCTTACCCGCCATCTTTAGGGTCTCGGACTCCGGCGGCAGGGTGGGCTTGCCCGGCTGCCAACCGGATGGCATAAGCTCACCGGTAGCTTGGTGGTGCTGGAACGCCCTTAGCTGGCGGATCACCTCGGCCACGTTGCGGCCCACCGGCGGGGTCAGCACCTCCATGGCCTGGACCACCCCTTCGGGGTCGATGAGGAAGCGGCCGCGGACATCCACCCCCTTGTCCTCATCGTAAACCCCGTACAGGCTACCGATCTTGCCTCCGGGGTCGGACAGCATGGGGTAGGGGATGGCCCCCTTCACCATCTTGGACAGCTCCACCTCCTGCCACACCTTGTGGGAGAAATTGCTGTCCACGCTGACTGCCAGCACCTCCACCCCCAACTCCTTGAACTCGGGATACTTGACGGCAACTGCCGACAGCTCGGTGGGTCACACGCAGGTGAAGTCGGCGGGGTAGAAGCACAGCATCATCCACTTACCGCGATAGTCTGATAGCTTAATCTCCTTGGCTGTGCCCTCATGGTACGCCTTGGCGGTGAAATCGGGTGCTTGCTTACCTACTTGAACGCTCATCGTTACCCCTCCTAGCGGTATTCACCCATATTATAAACCCAGGGCGGTGCGCGGTGCAATGATAGGAGCTCATCTCCGTGCTCCCAGCCGTGCTACAATATATTCCCGGTCGAGCCCGGCAATGGCGATGACCTTTCTTCTGCCGGTAATCCCGCGTTCTATTGTTATTCCGCCCTTGCTCACCCCGAGGATCTGACTCAATAACTCTATAAGCTCTCTATTGGCCTTCCCCTTTACCGGCGGTGCTGCTATCTTGACGTGTAAAATATCGTCCTTAAACCCCAGCACTTCGTTACGCCGGGCATTGGGCTGCACCTGAACAGTGATACTTTCCTGACGCTCACTCAATTCTCTCGCTACCACCTAGCGCACCCAAAATGCAATTTTAAAATCGTTTCCAAAGGCTAAAATCGGTTAATAGTATGTCAAAATGTCAAACGGCTATCGAATTGATAGCCGTTCTATCATCAGATGTCAGCTTCCCAGTGTGCTGACCTCTATTTTACCAAGGCCGAGGTTTTATCGCGGACAAAGTTAATGATTTCCTCCATGGGCGTTCCCGGAATAAAGATCCCCGCAACGCCGATTTTCTTGAGTGCATCGAAATCATCCTCGTAGATTATCCCGCCCAGTATCACGAGTACATCCCCCTTGCCCCGCTCCTTTATTCCCTTGATTACTGCCGGAACCGTTAGCATATAGTTTGCTGTAAGGCTACTGATCCCTACAACATCGACATCCTCCTGTAGGGCCGTGGCAGCGATCTCCGCTGGAGTCATGTTCCCACCATAGATGACCTCAAAGCCGGCATCTCTAAGCGCATTGCTGACCACGATCAGCCCAACCCAGTGCCCCTCAAGCCCCGCCTTAACCATTAATATCTTGACTTTACGCTTATCCATATCGCAGTCCTCGTTTATAGCCCAACTGGATAGGGCCATTCCCCATAGGCATCGAGTTGTGCCTTCATGACCTCTCCAAAGGTGGCGCCGGCTTTGACCGCCTCGAAAGTATACGGGTAAGCATTCTCGTCGCTATTACACGCATCCACCAGCCTCTTCATAGCCTCAGCGTGCTTTGCCTTATCACGCTTTGCCCGGAACTTCCTCAGCTTCTCAGCCTGTATTTCCCGGGACGTTGCCGGATCGGGCTTGAAAATAGGCACCTTGTAGGGCTCCTTTTCGGAGCGGAATTTATTCACTCCAACAATCGGGATCTCGCCAGAATCCACCTTTTTTTGCCGCTCAATCGGCTTGTCCCTGAGAAGCTTGTGGTACCAGCCGTCCTCCATAGCCTGTGCCATTCCTCCCATATCTTCGATCATCTTGATGTATTCCCAGGTTTTCTCCTCCAGCTCATTGGTCAGCGACTCAATGTAATAGGAACCACCTAGAGGGTCAATGGTATTTGTAACGTTGGTCTCAAGGGCAGCGATCTGCTCAGTCCTGATAGCGAGCAGCATCGACTGGTCTGTAGGCAGGCAGACTGCCTCATCGTATCCGTTGGCATGTATTGATTGCGCACCCCCCAGAACAGCGGCAAGCGTCTGATAGGCAATGCGAACGAGGTTATTATACGGCTCCTGGGCAGTATGGGTGGAGCCCGAAGACTGGACGTGAACGCGGAACTTGGCACAATTAGCATCCTGTATTCCGTATCTATCGGTAACGATCTTATACCAGATACGCCGCGCTGCCCGCAGCTTGGCTATCTCCTCAAAGAAGTCATTATGGGCCGCTGTATTAAAGGAGAAACGCCTCACGAAGCGATCTAGAGGAACCCTCCCACGCCGTTTCTCTTCCTCGACGTAATCGATGGCCGCAGCGAAAAGCAGGCCCAGCTCCTCGTAGGCATTGAGCCCCAGGTCGCGAGGGTTGTAGGAGTCATGATTAATTGGATTCCACTTGGGGGCTATCTCGCTGCACCACTCGATAAAGTCTACTCCGTATCTCAGGTATCCTTTAGGTGTTGGCTGGAGGGGGATATTTAAACAAGCCCAACTCAGCATGCAGCCGGAGGTGGTTCCTCTTATCTGCTTAAGGTCTATTCCCCTCTTCTCAGCCATGGCGAAATACATGGTGGTTATGGGGCCTCTCTCCGCAAGATACGTAGTGACGCGGTCTATAGGCAGACCATCAAAGGCCACTTCCACATCCTCAATTGTATTCAGCGGCAGCCCAGAATGGCCGATCTCGTATTCGACAATGGGATTGTCAGCATCCACACCAACGGCAGTGGTGATATCCGGTGCCACCGAGAAACCGGTCTGTCCCAACTCATATTGCTCGCGGTAGAGCTTATTGGAATCTTCAGGGGTATTGAACCCGCTTAACCTCCTGATGGTCCATACCTGCCCGCGATACATTGTGGCATACGGACCCCGGGTAAATGGAGGTTCTCCCGCCATGCCGAGGTCTTTGTCGTAGTCAAGGTCCTCTGTATCCTCAGGGGTATAAATATTCTTTACCGGAATCCCTGATGCTGTAAAGCGCTGCTCCGCTTGCATTATATTGCCTCCTTGTAAATCTCATTAAACTGAGATTTGGAGCTAATTCTCATGCCATCGTTCCTTCTTAACCCGTTGCTCAATGTGATCGATTATCTCCTGATAAGGAGTGCCCGGACCATATAGCCCGGTAACGCCGGCCGCCTGCAGCTTGGGTATAGCCTTTTTAGAAATAATTCCTCCACCTACCACACATATATCCGAGTCTCTTTCTTTTAGCATATTAGCAACTTCAACATAATATTGCTCTTGTGACCACGCAAGCGAGCTAAGGCACACAACATCCACATCTTCCGCAATTGCAGCGCTCACGATCATTTCCGAGGTCTGGTACCTGCCGGTGTAGATGACCTCCATCCCAGCGTTCCTGAGTATCTGGCATAAAAGCTCGGC
>DAOUEU010000123.1:0-9222 GCA_034430255.1 Dehalococcoidia bacterium
ACCTACTCCAGAGCCAACGCCGACGCCCACGATGACACCTACTCCAGAGCCAACGCCTACACCTAGGCCGACACCAACGCCGGAGCCTACGCCCACGCCGGAGCCCACACCTACTCCAGAGCCGACGCCTACGCCAGAGCCTACGCCTACACCGATGCCAGAGCCAACACCCACGCCACAGCCTACGCCAACTCTATAGCCTACACCCGGCAGAGGATGGATTACCCACCCGACAAAGTGATGGCTATGTCCAGCGCGCTCGATTGCCTCTTCAGCCTATTTCATCACACATTGGCGATTACGGCCAAACACCCTGGTAGTCATCAGATGCCTCGCTGCTGCAACCGCCACCATTGGCATCGGTATTCTTGCACACGGAGATCACCTCTCCCCTGGTTCCGATAGCCCAAATGTAGTGCGCCTCAGTCTCACAGCCGGTGCAACTTACATTTTCTGGCCCATCGCAGTTGTCGTCATCCTCAGCGGCGCCTTGCCAACAACCGGTAGGCACCTCTACTAGTAGTCCTTCTGAGCCGGTCAGCGTGCAGATGTCAATAATGTTGTAGGTGTCTCCATCTATATTTACTGTAGTGCCGGTTACGGGAAAACTCGAGGACGAGATCAGGTGGACTATGACTGCGTTCTGTATTTGAGATCTGACCTCGTCGTAAGCGATTTGACGGGCCCGGTCGGCTATACCACCAGCGGATAGGACTACTATACTGGCGAGGATGGATATTATTATCAGCACGATCAGGAGCTCAATTAGGGTGAAGCCTCGCTCTCGGTCAAGGCGTGCCAGACCCAAGTTAGTTATACGTTTCATCTCCACGCGTCTCCTTTCAATTAAATAAACATGGTTTCAAAGATAGAGACTGCTGAAATGGTCTCAATCAACCCCCTAATCCCCCAATCTTGGGGGACTTTTTAAAGCTGGGGGACACCCCCAGACCCCCGTCAGGAAGTATCCTACACCTCTTTTTCAGCGGTCTCATATAGTACAATGTAATTATTTCCCCGTATACCTTTCGAATCAGCGGGCGCGTTTTCCGAAGCGTTCCCACTCGCTATAGACGCAGCCGCAGTACTTCTGGTGGTATAGATTCAACTCCCTCGATAGGCGCTGGCTTTCCCTGAAGCCAGTTCGAAAATCCTCGTAGTGAAATACTACCCCCTGCTCTTTAGCCGCCGTTTCAGCGACATCGCGCAGCAGCTCATGCTTCTGATAGGGGCTGATCAGCAGCGTGGTGGTGAAGCTGGTAAAACCCTTCTCGCGGGCAGCTGCGGCGGTCCTTCTGAGACGCATCGTGAAGCAGTCTCCGCAGCGCTCCTCCTCGTGTCCCACCACCGCCCGGAAGTAGGCTATTATATCATAGCCCTCTTCGACGATGAGCGGTAGCTCCATTAACTGTGCCAGGTTGCGCATCGACTCCAGGCGACTACGGTGCTCGGTGAAGGGGTGGATGTTGGGGTTGTACCAGAAAGCGGTTACCTGAAATCCCTCCTCTCTGAGCCGGTTCACCGTATAGGTGGCACAGGGGCCGCAGCAGCAATGAAGCAGGAGTTGGTTCATAGAACCTCCTGATGTATAAATATCGGCTTGCTTGATGGAGGATAGTGGCTCCCCGAAAGTCGAGTTAGTAGCGCTTGCCTTAGTAAGGCCTTATCGTATTTAACGGCAGCGTGGGGATTAGAATGACGAAACATGCTGTTTTTGACCTTAAGTACCACCCGGTCTCGATACTGAATTACAGGAGTAAATATATTGAGACTGATGAAATAGTCTCAATCAACCCCCTAATCCCCCAATCTTGGGGGACTTTTTAAAGCTGGGGGACACCCCCAGACCCCTGTCAGGAAGTATCCTGCACCTCTTTTTCAGCATTCTCATGTTGAATGTCAAAACCATGAGGATAACTTCTTATAATTACGCATGTTCAAAGAGCTTTAGGATACCCCTCAGCAAGCTGAGGGGTGGTTCATTTCGTGTCTCGGAATTTAGATTTACCCTTGACAGTAGTTGTAAAGGTTACTTAGAAAGTCTCGCAAATTCATGTTTGCTCGAACAGGCCCAGCTGTGGTGTCTTTTTATAGGGCAGCCCCAGGTGCTCGTATGCATGGCGGGTCACCGCCCTTCCCCTGGGGGTTCGCTCCAGAAAGCCCAACTGCAAAAGGTATGGCTCGTAGACATCCATAATAGTATCGGCCTCCTCGCTTATGGAGGCGGCGATAGTGTCGAGCCCCACCGGCCCGCCATCGAATTTCTGTATGATGGTCAGCAGCACCTTGTGGTCCAGTTCATCCAACCCCAGTTGGTCCACCTCAAGCCGGGATAGTGCATCGAGAGACACCTTCTGGGTGATCACACCCTCCGCTATCACCTGGGCGTAGTCCCTGACCCTCCTGAGCAGGCGATTCGCCACCCTGGGTGTGCCCCGGGAGCGTCGCGCTATCTCACTGATGCCACCCTCCTCGGCCTCGATTCCCAGTATACGCGCCGAGCGCCTGATTATTGCCGCAATGGACTCCTCATTGTAGAAATCGAGGCGATAGACCACTCCAAACCTGTCCCTGAGCGGTGGACTTAGCATGGCGAAGCGAGTGGTGGCCCCGATCAGGGTGAAGTAGGGCAGATTGAGTCGCAGGTTCCTTGCCCCAGGCCCCTTACCCAGGATGAGGTCAAGCACGAAGTCCTCCATCGTTGGGTAGAGTTTCTCCTCCACCGTCCGGTTAAGGCGGTGGATCTCGTCAATGAATAAGACATCATTCTCCTTGAGGCTGGTGATGATGGCGGCGATATCTCCGGTGCGCTCCACTGCTGGTCCTGAGGTGGTCCTGATGTTTACCCTCATCTCGGCGGCGATGATGTTGGCCAGTGTGGTTTTACCCAGGCCTGGGGGTCCGTATAGCAGTATATGATCCAGGGGCTCACCCCTGCCCTGGGCGGCGGCGATGGCGATCTTCAGGTTATCTTTTACCTTCTCCTGCCCCAGAAAATCGGTAAGACGCTTGGGGCGTAGTGTGGTGTCCAGGGAGACATCCTCTTCCCTGGGCTTCCCAGATACAACTCGCTCCGTGCCATCTTGTGAAGACATCGATTTATTATAATAATTTGACTACCATTAATCAAACGATTGTTGTGCGGTGTCCAGGAAATTCTATGCTCTTTTTAGGCTATGGAGTGGGAGAAGTATGAGAGCAAGACCCCGTATATTCCCCGATTGACACCTCTGTAAAGATAGGATAAACTCAAGCCAGTTAATTCGTTCACAATCTACAAGTGGGAGGTGCTATGCCGAGTAAAAGCAAACGTGAATGGCAGGATACTACACTGGCCAAGGCGCTAGAGAAGGCCCCAGAGCGACAGGAGCGCTTCGAGTTTACATCGGGAACGGAAATTAAAGCCCTGTATGCCCCTGAGGACCTAGATGGGCAGGACTACAGTGAGCGCATTGGCTACCCTGGCGAGTACCCGTTCACCCGTGGCATCCAGCCTACTATGTATCGGGGAAGGCTTTGGACGATGCGGCAATACGCCGGGTTTGCCTCCGCCGAGGAGTCAAACGAGCGATATCGCTATCTGCTGGAGCAGGGGCAAACCGGGCTCAGCATTGCCTTTGATCTTCCCACCCAGATCGGCTATGATTCCGACCATCCGCTTGCCCAGGGGGAGATCGGAAAGGTCGGTGTCGCTATCGACACGCTGGGTGATATGGAGGTGTTGTTTCAGCAGATCCCCCTGGATAGGGTGAGCACATCGATGACGATAAATTCCACTGCCCCTGTCCTGCTGGCGATGTATCTTGCCCTGGCGCAAAAGCAGGGGGTTGACCCGGCGAAGCTCAATGGCACCATTCAGAACGATATACTTAAGGAGTATGTTGCCCGCGGTACTTATATATTGCCGCCCCGCCCCTCGATGAGGTTGATCACCGATATATTCAAGTACTGCGGGGAGCATGTGCCGCGCTGGAACACCATCAGCATTAGCGGATATCACATAAGGGAAGCGGGGGCCACGGCAGCTCAGGAGCTGGCCTTCACCCTGGCCAATGGCATCGCCTATGTTCAGGCTGCCATTGACGTAGGACTCGACGTGGATAACTTCGCCGGCAGGCTTTCATTCTTCTTTGCCAGCCACAACAACCTGTTCGAGGAGGTAGCCAAGTTTCGGGCGGCGCGCCGCTTATGGGCCAGGCTCATGAAGGAGCGCTTCGGCGCTAAGGATCCCCGCTCCTGGATGTTACGTTTTCATACCCAGACCGGTGGCTGCACTCTCACCGCACAGCAGCCCGATAATAATGTCATCCGCACAACGATGCAGGCGCTGGCCGCTGTCCTGGGGGGGACACAGTCGCTGCATACCAACTCCCGCGATGAGGCCTATGCCACGCCCAGCGAGGAGGCGGTAACCATTGCCCTGAGAACTCAGCAGGTGCTGGCCTATGAGAGCGGGGTTGCCGACAGCGTGGACCCGCTGGCGGGCTCGTATTTTGTGGAGTCGCTGACCGATACGCTGGAGGCGGAGGCGATAGAATATATCGAGAGGATAGATAGTATGGGCGGCGCGCTGGCGGCCATCGAGCAGGGATTCCCGCAACGGGAGATTCAGGAAAGCTCATATCGCTATCAGAAGGATATCGAGAGCGAGAAGCGGGTCGTGGTCGGGGTTAACAAGTTCGTCTCCTCATATCCCAAGCCGAGCGGTCTGCTTCGTCTCGATCCCGAGGTGGCGAAGCGGCAGAAGGAACGCCTGACCCGGGTGAAACAGGAACGGGACGGCGATGCAGTGGGCGCTGCCCTGAAGAAGCTTGAAGGGGCTGCTCGCGGAACAGAGAATACCATGCCTGCTTTTCTGGAGTGTGTGGCAGCCTATGCTACCATTGGCGAGATATGCGATGTGCTGCGGGGCGTCTTCGGGGAGCAGCGGGAAATCGCTGCATTCTAGGTGTTTTGTCGTATGAATAGAGTGTGGAAGGAGAGGAAGTTGTCGGCGCTAAGCTGCGAAGTGTTTCAACTTGATTGCTTTATGAAAAGATAATGCAGGTGAAGCAAATCAAGTATCTTGGATGCAGGTAACCTACGCGCGAAAAAGGCGAAAAAGAGGAGGCAGCAGGTGCTAAAAAAGGTTGATCATATAGCGATTGCGGTAAAGAGTCTCTATGAAGCACTGGGGGTCTTTGACAGCGCCCTGGGGCTAAAGGTAGAGCATATCCAGGATATCCCTGACCAGGGGGTTAAGGCGGCGACTGTCCACGTGGGCGACACCTGTATCGAGTTTCTGGAGCCCATTGACCCCCAGGGGGGAGTGGCTAAATTCATCGAAAGGAAAGGGGAGGGAATTCATCATATCTGTATCGAGGTGGACAACATCGATGAGGAACTCAAGTCACTGGCGGCAAAGGGCGTGGAGCTTATTGATAGGCATGCAAGAGAGGGACTAGCGGGTAAGATCGGCTTCCTGCATCCCCGTTCCACCAAAGGGGTGCTCATCGAACTGGTTCAGAAGGTCTGAGATAGAGAGGATTATCATGGCAGAAACGATCAGAGTGTTGATTAGCAAGCCGGGCCTGGATGGACACGACCGGGGAGCCAAGTACGTGGTGCGTATCCTGCGAGATGCAGGTATGGAAGTTATCTATAGTGGGCTTCGCCAGACACCGGAGATGATTGCTGAAACTGCCCTGCAGGAGGACGTGAATGTTGTGGGTCTCAGTATTCTTTCCGGTGCGCACCGGGACCTCTTCCCCGCCATTATGGAGCGGCTCAAAGAAAGAGGGCTGGATGTCACAGTGGTTGCGGGTGGAATAATACCGGAGGATGATATTCCCTTGCTTGAGCAGATAGGAGTTAGTGCCGTCTTCGGTCCTGGCACCCCCTCACAGGAGATTGTAGACTTTATCAGGGGCGCTGTAGTGTCAGAGAAGGCGTGATGGGTCGGTTAGATAGCGAAGCGGCAGGTGAAACTCACCTCCACCTAGGAGCTGGTTGCCGAGCGGGTAATCTATAGATAGACTCACCATTAGTGAATTGATCATAGTTAAGCATCTCCAGTGCTTGCGTCAATACCAGACTTTTTTCCTCGCCACTTCATCCCCTTCTCTCTTTGGGATAGCCTCACCGCTTCGTCGGTAGGCTGGTAGCTGGCGAGGAATGAATCCTTAAATGAAGGAAAGCTCCCGTCAGATATGCTCATCCGCATCTCTTCCATAAGCCTCATTATAAAGCGCAGGTTGTGGATGGTGGCGAGCCGGTAGGCCAGAAGCTCCTCGCAGCGGAAAAGGTGATGAATGTAGGCTGTGGAGAAGTTTTGGCAGGTATAGCAGTCGCACCCCTCATCCAGAGGGATGTCACGATCCCTGAAGTGAGCGTTCCTTATGATTTTTCTGCCGTTACGGGTGAAGAAGCCTCCGTTTCTGGCAATGCGGGTGGGCAGGGCGCTATCGAAGATGTCAATACCCATCGAGACGCCAGCGATGAGGTCTTCAGGTGAGCCTACACCCATTAGATAGCGAGGCTTGTCCTCGGGGAGCAGTGATACTGTCTCCTCCACGATAGAGTTGGTTACCTGCTTGGGCTCGCCAATGCTCAGCCCCCCGATGGCATAGCCGTCAAAGCCTGATGCGGTAAGGAAGTTCGCTGAATGGCGGCGAAGCTCTTTAAAGGCGCCTCCCTGAACTATCCCATAGAGGGCTTGGTCTACCCTTTGCCTGCTCCTCTGGCACCTCTCTGCCCAGAGATGGGTTCTTTCTACCGCCTCCCGTACCGCGTTGCGGTCGTCGGTATAAGGGGGGCACTCATCGAAGGCCATGATAATATCGGCACCCAGTGCCTCCTGGAACTGTATGGAGAGCTCCGGGGTGACGAAGTGCTCGCTGCCATCGATATGGGAGCGGAAGCGCACCCCATCGTCGCTTACCTGGCGAAGGTGGGCTAGGCTGTGGACCTGGTAGCCTCCGCTATCGGTAAGCAGGGGACCGGACCAGCTCATGAAGTGATGCAGACCCCCCAGCTTCTCGATGACCGCGATTCCAGGCCTGAGATAGAGATGGTAGGTGTTCCCGAGAACCATATTTGTACCGAGGGCGGAGAACTCCTGGGGGGTAAGGGATTTTACCGTTGCCTGGCTGCCCACCGGAACGAAAACAGGGGTCGGCACCACGCCGTGGGGGGTAGAGAGCATGCCGACGCGCGCCCCGGTACGGGGGCAGGATTTTATTACCTCAAAGCTCAACTCTCAGCCCTAATTTATGTATTTAACCTTTCTTTATCGGTACCAGGGATCATCCCTTTTCCTGCAGGAGGTGATCGGCAATGATTACCCGCTGTATCTCGGAGACCCCTTCATAGATCTCGGTAAGCTTGGCATCTCGATACAGCCGTTCGATCTCCATATCCTTCATATAGCCGTAAGCCCCGTGGACCTGCATCGCCATTCTGGTAACCTCGACTGCTGCCTGGGAGGCGAAAAGCTTCGCTGTTGCCGATTCCTTAGCTATTTTATTTCCTGCGTCGCAGAGAGAAGCTGTCCTATAGGTCAGCCACCGTGAAGCCTCTACTCGCGAGGTCATCTCGGCGAGCAGCCACTTTATTGAGAGCAGCTCTGCTATAGGATTACCATGGGCTTTCCTATCCTTCGCATAGTTTAGGGCGAGCTCCAGGGCGCCCTGTCCCACCCCGACCGCCTCGGCCGCCACCGCCAGTTTCCCCACGCTTATCGCCTCCAGCATGATCCCATACCCTGCGGCTGTCTCACCCAGCAGGTTCCCCCTGGGCACCCGAACATCGTCGAGATAAATCACCGCAGGGGAGAGACCCCTCACCCCCAGGGTCTCGCAGGGTTGGCGCATATTGTATCCCGGGGAGGAAGTATCTACGATAAAGGCGCTCAACCGACCCTTTTCATCCTTCTCGTTCCTGGCAAAGACCACCGCCACCTGAGACGCGGGGGCAAGAGCGACAAACTGCTTCTGACCGCTGATAATGAAGTCATCGCCATCGGGTCGGGCCCGGGTCTCAATGGCCCTGGGGTCAGAGCCGGTTGCCGCCTCGGTGAAGGCGAAGGAGGAGAGCCTCTCTCCTTTGGTAAGGGGAACGAGGAATCCCTGTTTTTGCTCTTCGCTGCCGTGGCGGAAGATGCTCTCCTCAGCCAGGCTGTTTACCCCGATAATGGCTCCGGCAACCATGGCAATGCGGCAGAGTTGCTCGATAACCAGTACGTAGCCGATGTACCCCGCGCCCGCGCCCCCGTATCCGGGGGGATAGGGCAGCCCGAAGTATCCCATGCTGCCCAGCTCTCCAGCAAGCTCGAACGGGAAATCGCACTTGCGATCGATCTCCATCGCCACCGGCCTTACAGACTTATGGGCAAAGTCCCTGGCAGTGCGCTGGATCATTTTTTCATGCTCGCCCAGATTAAAGTCCATATTTCACCCTCTGTAGATGTTGTATTGCATTAAAACCTGCCAATGCTGTAAAAAATATGCCTTTCTAACACTATATGGAGGTCAGACCACATTAAGGCCTCTTATTCTTACTTACAGAAATTTTAATACCCTTGTCGAACTCTATGAAGGTTTTTCCATATTGAAGCCTGTTTTTGGTGTTAACTGAGGCTGGAATAGGTTGAAGCCCTTTTCTAGTTATCATTACAGTCTCCTCATAGTAGCCAGAGGTCTAAGACCATGGTGAAGAAGAGAATCCCCAGGTAAGGGAAAGCGGTCAGCTTATAGACTCGCCAGGCATCGTGTGAAATGCCGGTGAGCACCAGGCGGGCGGTGGTAAAAACCGTGAGTGTCCCCAGGATGCTCGCCACCACCAGATAGGGCATTCCTAAACCACTATCGCCAAAGTAGTAGAGGGAGATGGAGCTCCCTAGGAGGAGCACGGCGAGCAGCAGGAGCACCTTTATGGCATGTTTGACCTCCCATGAGATGGGGAAGTAGGTGATCCCGGCCTGGCTATAGTCCTCCCGATTGGCAATCATCACGCTCCAGACGTGCAGGGGCGTCCAAATAGTGATCAGGACGCAGAGAAGGAGAAGGGTCAAATCTAGCTGGTGGCTGATCGCGATATAGCCGATACACACCGGTGCGAAACTGGCGATGGCTCCCTGGGGCAGAGCACAGGTTATCCTCTTTCGCCATGTCACTGCGACTATCATACCTACTAAGCCGAAGATGAAACACAGGTAGTGGAGAAACCAGGCTATAGTTAGGGCGC
>DAOUEU010000124.1:0-2308 GCA_034430255.1 Dehalococcoidia bacterium
CTGCTGCGTTAGCGCGGCTCCGCCAATCACGACTTTGACCCTGTCCCTAAGGTTCTGACTCCTCAGTTCTTCCACAACCTTTCCTATCTCCATGTCCGTTGATGTCAGGAGACAGGACATCCCGAGGGCAAGGGGACTGTGCTCCCTGACAGCATCAACGAATTTCTGAGCAGGCACATCGGTACCGAGATCGATCATATTAAAGCCTGCGCTCTTAGCATAGTTTATGAAGATATTCTTGCCAAGGTCGTGCAAATCGCCTGCTACAGTGCCTGTCACTATGGTCCCTGCTGCCTCCATCGCTCCGGCCTCCATCATAGGCGATAGGATATTCATCGTTTCCTTGGATATCTCACCTGCATATACCAGCTCAGCCAGATACCACTCCCCCTCTTGGAACCTTTTACCCACAGTCTGCAACGCCTCGGTAACCGCATCTACAGCACCTTTAACAGCCTGGGGGTCGCCTGTCTGCACTATCGACTTAGCAGCATCTACCGCAGCATCCATGTCAAGCTCCAGTAGGCCGTTTTTTAGTCGCTTGTAAGCGTCACCTGGCATTTTTACATTCTCCTCCCATTACGATGTAGCGTTCGATTCTAGCAAGCGGAGTTCACTATTGTCAAGCTGCGGATGTGTGGCAAGTGGGGATAACATAAGACTACGGCGATGCCTTCTCACTTCGGGAGAGCCCTGGCCACATCAGGCTGTAGATGTTGAGAAGCTGTGTAACCCTAGCCTCAGACCAGGTCAGGGTTCAGTAAAGGAAGTTTTCGCCAATGGACAGGATGAATCCGGGGATTATGAGGCCTGAACGGAATAGAGAATAGAGAGTATTGACATTTCTGCAGTGAATGTCTATGCTCCCTACTAGAAATTCGCTGGACCAATGCCGGCATATTTTATAAAGTGTCGAAAAAAGGCGGAAGCCTAAGCGAGACTGCTTCGCTGACCCTTCGCTCGAATCACGGCCCCGGCTGGCAATGATAAGAGTGACCACTGATAGCGGAGAGGTCGGTAAACGGACTCCGCAGGGCGGAGGGGACAGGGGGTGAGATTAATCAAATGAGGCTACTTATAACCGGAGGCGCGGGCTTTATCGGCTCCAATTTCGTTCACTATATGCTTGGGCAGCATCCCGACTATGAGATACTGGACCTCGATGCTCTCACCTATGCTGGAAACCTTGAGAACCTGAAAGGGATAGTGGACAGTCCCGGCCACAGGTTTGTTCAAGGCAGGATCGAGAATGGCAAGCTGGTAGACGGGCTTATGCCGGGTATTGATGCGGTCATTAACTTTGCCGCCGAGTCCCATGTCGATAGAAGCATCGTTGAGCCGCAGGTATTTATTAAGACCAATGTCCTGGGGACTCAGGTCTTGCTCGATGCGGCGCTAAGGCATGGGGTCAAGCTTTTCTGCCAGATTTCAACCGACGAGGTTTATGGAGCCGTTGAGCTTGACTCGGCGGAGAGATTCACCGAGGAATCTCCCATACGTCCCAACTCGCCCTACTCCGCCAGCAAGGCCTCCGCCGACCTCCTGGTCAAGGCATACCACCGAACCTACGGGCTGCCCGTTGTTATATCCCGCTGCACCAATAACTACGGACCGAGGCAACATGCTGAGAAGTTCATCCCCACGGTCACTCTCAGTGCCCTGCGGGACAGGCCGGTCCCCATATACGGCGATGGCCTCTATGTTCGGGACTGGATTCACGTCCTTGACCACTGCCGGGCGATAGACCTCATCCTGCAGAGAGGAAAGTCTGGCGAGGTCTATAACATCGGTGGCGACAATGAATGGGCCAATATCGAGCTTGCGCGAAAGATCCTGGAGGTCACCGGCAAACCAGTAGCTCTGCTTCAGTCTGTCCCAGACCGCCCCGGTCATGACAGGCGCTACGCCCTGAGCAGCGATAAGATAAGGCGTGAGCTGGGCTGGAAGCCAAGTGTTCCCTTCGACCAGGGCCTCAGCGAGACCGTTCGCTGGTATTCAGAGATCGGCAGGTAGATCCACGAGCACCATCGGAGAACCACGAAGAACACCTCCTAGGGATGTGCGAAACTCCAAGGGTAGCCGATTCTATATAACTCACACCGATTTACCAAATTCATTTACCCCAAGATGTTTAAAGACTGGATCGCGGCTTTTACACATTCTGATGGTCTATGGGATTATAGGAGAAGCCTTGGAGGTATCATTTTCCCTATATAATTTGGTATACTAGTGCAGTTCTCTACATCGAGCGTAGGTCTCTATGTCTGGCTAGATTATAAATAGGGTACCATCGATGGATATAATCCAC
>DAOUEU010000125.1:0-13336 GCA_034430255.1 Dehalococcoidia bacterium
CAGTACTTGGGGCAGGTGGGTTGATGATTATCACTGGGGCGTTGATGTGGTTTTTCAAAGACATCATCTCTGCCGATGCCTTTTTATGGAGTGCCTTTTTCCATGATGTTGGGTTCATCGCCTTGCTGAGCTTTGCCTTTCTTCATGTATACCTGTCGGCTTTTCATCCCAAGATGCGCGGGATCTTCTGGTCGATGTGGAGGGGGACGGTCTCTGCCAGATACGCCGAGTCGCACCACAAGAAATGGTATGACAAGGTAAAAAAGGGGTCATAATTCGGCGCTTTTTAGGCTAAGGGCAAACCAAATATAATGTAATGAAAGACTCAATCGGTATCGGCGGTTGAGTCTTTTTATTCCTCCTGTTAGAACGCGCGACATGCCCTTGAAAGGTATGGTCGAAGCATGGTATGATTAAAGGTCATATGAGTAGAGAGATCGATAGCAAAGTACTGAGTAAACTTGATGCATGGGAGAAGGACTCACCGCCTGGTCCCATAGAACTCTATATCCGGTTGATGCGTATTCAGATCGAAGCCAAATTGCAGATAACGGTCCAGAAGTCACAACTGTCTCCTGATATTATCGCTGAGCGCAAGAGCCTACATGTTCCATTACTGACCTTCGGCGACCTGGATCTCGACTGGTCCAAGATGGAAAACCTATTCAGGGAAGCGCTCTTGGCAATAAGCGAGTATTTTGATTCGGTGGATCCACAGAGCGACATTCCCTTGGAAGATACTGCCAGGGCATGGTACGAAGGGAAGCCATTGCCGAAGCTGGGAATAGATACGGATACGTTGTACGTAGCCCTTCATACTGCTCTGAAGCCATTTTTAGCTGCACACGCGAGCGCGTTATTACATGAAGTTAACCAGAAGGGGTGGCGGCGAGGATATTGTCCTATATGCGGTGGTAGTCCGAACTTCGCCTTCCTCTCTAAAGAGCAGGAAGGGGCCAGGTGGTTAATCTGCGCTCGCTGTGATGCCGAATGGCTGTTCCAGCGGTTGAAGTGTCCCTTCTGCGGTATCGAGGAGCAGAAGAGCTTGGCTTACTTTACCGATGATAAGGGGAAATATCGGGTCTATATTTGTGAACGATGTAAGAGCTATCTTAAGGCCATTGATCTGCGCCAGGAAGCATCAGAGGTGCTGCTGCCTTTGGAATGGGTAGCTACACTGGATTTAGATAGACAGGCGTACGAGTTGGGATATAGCGCTGGGGATTTAACCCGGGCATGAAATAGAAAGAGGGGCCGCAAAAGGCTCTGGAGGAGGGGAGTATGCCACTGCACGGATGGGAGTTCCTTATCATAGTGGTGGTCGTGTTGATCGTCTTTGGGGTGGGGAAGCTGCCACAGACGTTGGGCTCTCTTGGCAAGGGCATCCGTAGCTTCCGTAAGGCGTCGGCGGGCGAGGATGTAGATACGGAATCTATGGAGTCTAAGTCCAAGAAGGAAGAGACTGCCAAGGAAAAAGATACCGCCGACGAAAAGAAAAGCTAGCCTCTGGTATACCCTCATAGCATCTTCTTCTCGGGAATTGAGAGGAAATGACATCCCTTCTCTGCAAGGATTGGCTAAGCGGGTGGTGATGGATGGTTGATGGCTTCTTAGGTATAGGTTTCTGGGAGATACTTCTAGTATTTGTTGTCATCATAGCGGTATTGGGTCCGAGAAGGCTGCCTGAGATCGCTGGCAGATTGGGGACGTTGTTTCGCCGGCTGAAGATGGCTTCCCATGATCTCACATCGGCGCTGACCAAGGAAGTGGAGGGCACCCCTTTAAAAAAGGATGAGAATCCCCTGGATTCCCTGAAAAAGGCGGCCATAGATCTTAAATCATCGCTGACTAAAGCAGTAGATGATGCCCCTACTAAGGAAGATGAGACTCCCCAGGGCGAGGCGGAGGAACCGAAGACACAGGCATAGCACGGTTGCTAGCCAATGAGACGCCGCACGGCCGATGGAAGAAGAGAAAAAACTCACGGTTTTAAGCCATCTGGATGAAGTGCGGGGGCGCCTGTTCAAGTCCTTAATAGCTGTTGTCATCTGCATCGTTATTTGTTTCCCACTAGCACGATATATCTACCCCATCTTAATGACTCCCCTCCCCGGCATTGAGCTTTATTACACCGAGGTAACCGGATTAATAGGGAGTTACATGAAAGTCAGCCTCTATGGTGGCCTCGTCCTCGCAGGGCCTTTTCTGCTCTACCAGTTAGTAATGTTCATTAATCCAGCGCTTACTCGCAGGGAGAAAGGGTATTTTTATACGCTTTTACCAGGAGTTCTTATTCTCTTCTTCGGGGGGGTCATGTTTTGCTACTTTGTACTCCTGCCCCCGGCGCTAAATTTTCTGTACTACTCGTTTTCAGAGTATGTCGGTGGTGAGATACAGCCGTTGTGGACAGTGGATAATTACGTTTCCATAGTCACCAGACTCCTCTTCTGGATAGGCGTGGTGTTCGAAATACCGATACTAATGTTCTTCTTAAGCAAGATCGGTGTGATTAGCCCAGGGTGGATTCGCCGGAAGTGGAGGTATGCTGTAGTCATTGCTTTTATCCTCGGTGGTGTCATTACCCCCACATTCGACCCGCTCAATCAGAGCCTTGTAGCTGGTCCAATCATCCTCCTCTATGGGTTTGGCTACTTGCTAGCAAAGCTCGCCAGAGTAGGTAGTAAGAGGGAAGAGACTGAAATGGCATAGAGGATAGCGAAACCAATAGAAGCTATAACCGAAATCCCCTCGTAACCGAAGCTTCCCAGTAAATACCCCACTCGATGAACCATAAGATACATATGTCTCATCAGAAAGAAAGACTATGCTCTCGTTCGGGCAGATAAATGCCGCCCTGGGTAATCTATATAGCACTCTGGCCCCTTCTATTTCTGGCATACTGAGGGAGCAAAGCTACCGAGAAACCTATCCAATAAGGCGGAGGTCTAGATTACTCGCCTCGCTCAGCATTATCGGGGGATGAGTCAGAATTTATCTAATGTGCTGGAGGAGCACAGGCCATTGACCTAATCCTTGAGGTCAGTTATCATTAGACTACGCCCATCAAAGGAGCATCACTGGTGCCCCATACTGACCTAGTTTTACTTCATCCACCCAGCGTCTATGACTTTCGCCAGAAGACGATCCTCTTTGGTCCAACAAGTGACCTCATCCCCTCATCCCCTATTTTCGAGCTCTATCCTATAGGCTTTACCAGCATTGCGGAGTATCTGGGGCGTGCTGGTTACCGGGTGCGCATCGTCAACCTGGCGGTTCGCATGCTTCGAGACCCGAAATTCGATGCAGAGAAGCTGATAAAGAGCCTGAAAGCAACAGTGTTCGGCATCGACCTTCACTGGCTGCTCCATGCCCATGGTGCCATCGAGATAAGCCGGATGGTGAAAAGGCACCACCCGGAGTCCAAACTAATACTCGGTGGGCTCTCTGCCTCCTACTATCACCGGGAGCTTCTAGATTACCCCGAGATCGATTATGTGCTCCGCGGTGACTCCACCGAGGAGCCACTTCGCCAGTTAATGGAGTGCATCATAAGTAACAGAGAACCGACCGAAGTGCCCAATCTTTCCTGGCGGGATGGTAGTGGGGAGGTGCACCAAAACCCTCTGTCACATGTACCCGATGAGCTCAGTGATGTATTTGTTAACCACTATGACCATACTGTGCGCTCGGTAGTCCGCTACCGTGATCTGTCCAGTTACCTCCCCTACCGGCGCTGGCTGCGCTATCCCATCACCGCGGTGCTTACATGCCGGGGCTGCACCCACAACTGCCTAATCTGCGGCGGCTCAGCGGCAGCATTTCGCCAGTGCTATAACCGGGAGCGTCCCGCCTTCCGCACCCCGGAGGCGGTTGTCCATGATGTGAAACGCATCGGGCGCTTGAGCAACGGCCCCATATTCATCCTGGGGGACATCCTCCAGGCGGGTGAGGACTATGCATACCAACTTCTCGAACTTCTGGGCCGGGAGCGGGCGAAAAACCAGCTTATCCTGGAGCTCTTCGGCCCCGCTCCGCCGGAGCTGCTAAAAAAGATGGGAGAAGCCTGCCCCGGCTTCTGCCTGGAGATCTCCCCGGAGTCTCATGACCCCGAAATAAGAAAGGCCTGTGGGCGGGACTATTCCACCGATGCCCTGGAGGATACTGTTGAGTCTGCGCTGGCGGCGGGATGCAGCCGAATGGACATCTTCTTCATGTTTGGCTTGCCCAGGCAGACCCCGCAATCGGTAATGGATACCGTGGACTACTGCGGCCATTTAATGGATAAATTCCGAGATAAGCGAGTCTTCACGTTCACGGCACCACTGGCTCCCTTCCTCGACCCGGGGAGCCTCGCCTTCGAGAACCCGGAGCGCTATGGCTATCGCCTGTTGATGCGGAGCCTGGAGGAGCATCGCCGGGCGCTGGAAGCGCCTAGCTGGAAGTATCACCTGAATTACGAAACGGAGTGGATGAGCCGCCAGCAGCTCGTTACCAGTGCCTACAGGGCGGAGCTTGCACTTAACAGCCTCAAGGCAAGGTATGGCATTATCTCAAAGGGGATGGCTGAAGAGACAGCGCAGCGTCTCTACACTGCTCGTGAGATGCTGGACCGCATCGACGAGATAGTTAATTCTGGTCGAGAAGAGCAGTTAGCGCAGATCAAGGACACGGTGGACCTAGTAAATATGTCGCGGGCTGGAGGCAAGCGGGAGCTTGAACTGCCTACTACACCCATCAAAATAAGGCTGCCGAGCACTGTCTGGTCCTTGATAAGGGGATGGTAGCCCTTATTAATACATCCATAGCAGGGGTTTAGGATGGGGGCGGCTTTTTGCCAGTTTCGGAGCGAATAATGATCAAGCTGAAGCACCTGTTCCAGCCGATCACAATAGGCAGCCTGGAGTTGAAGAACCGAATAGTCATGACCTGTGCCAATGCCAGCGGCGGCGGCGGGGAGCACGTGCTGAGGTACTACGCGGAGCGTGCCGAGGGCGGCTGCGGGCTGCTCATTGTCGGCGGCATGTACACCTACGACACGGGGACGGGGAATACGTTCTACGGCGGGCGCAGGGACGTGACCGAAGAGGAGGCGCGGGCAATCCGTGAGTTTGCCCTCTACGGCGAGGGGCTCCTCCCCGGGCTGCGCGAGTTCACTAAAACGATGCACGAGGCCGGGGCCAGGGTCGCAGCGCAACTGCTGATGACCTACGAGTGGAAGCGGGACTGGAGGACGAACAAGGAGGGGCCGACCGAGCTAGTCAGTGCCTCCGACGGGTATGTGCCCGCTCGCCTTGGTGAGGCCAGGGGCATAAGCGCTGAGGAGATACACCAGATAGTGGAGGAGTACGGCGACGCCGCCCGCATAGCCAGAGAGGCCAGCTTCGACGCTATCGAGATACACGCCGGCATCGGCTACTTCCTCAACCAGTTCCTCTCGCCGCACTCCAACAGACGCACCGACGAGTACGGCGGGCCGGTGGAGAACCGAATGCGCATGCTGCTGGAGATAGTGGAGAGCTGCCGGCAAAGGGCGGGTAGGGACTACCCAATCATCGCCCGCATCTCCGCCGAGGACTTCGTGGAGGGTGGCAACACGCTGGAGGATACCAAGCCGATAGCCATAGCACTGGAGATGGCCAGCATCGTGGCTATCGACGTGGAGACGGGGTGGCACGAGAGCCCGGTGCCCATGGTCCAGCAGTGGGTGAAGCCTGGGGCCTTTGTTTACCTGGCCGAGGAGATCAAGAAGGTGGTAAGTATACCGGTGATGACCGCCTACCGTATATGGGACCCGGTTATGGCGGATAGGATCATTGCCGAGGGGAGGGCTGACCTCATCGGCATGGCGCGAGCCCTTGTGGCTGATCCAGAGCTGCCAAATAAGGCTAGGGAGGGGAGTTTTGAGGATATCAATTACTGCATCGCCTGCTGCCGTTGCCTGGATACTGCTATTGGTGGTGAATGCCCGTCTTGCGCCGTCAACGCCAGGGTGGGGAGGGAGGCGGTCTATAAAATTGAACCTGCCTCTGAGAGCAAAAAAGTGCTAGTAATCGGTGGTGGGCCAGCAGGCATGGAGGCAGCCAGGGTGGCGGCGCTGCGAGGCCACAGAGTGACGCTTTGCGACCGGGGTCGAAGACTCGGTGGGTCACTCTTGCTTGCCAGCATCATGAATCCGGAGCTACCAAAGTTCCTCAAATACCAGACGCGCCAGGTGCTAAAGCTCCCTGTAGAGATAAGGCTAAATGAGGAGGTCGATGCACCCTTTGTTGAGAGGATGCATCCGGATGAGGTCATCGTAGCAACGGGGGGCCAATCCCCCCCCTTCGAAATACCGGGTATCCATCGGGATAATGTACTCCTCGGTCACGACATGCTTGAGGCTACGATACGTCCTCCACGGAAAGGTGGCACCCGGCAACGGCTCCTTTGGCGCCTGGGTTCCCTGGCGCTAAGATACCTGTATCAGCCAGCGCTTATCAGATGGGGACTGAGGTTCGGCTTCCCCTTTAGAGAGAGGGTAGTAATCATTGGTGGGGGGTTTGCTGGCTGTGAGCTGGCGGATATACTGGCGGAGAGGGGAAAGAAGGTAACCATTTTAGAGCAATCTCACCGTATAGGTTACGATATAGGGATTACCACCAGATGGGTGGTTAGGATGAGACTGTGGAACTTCGGCGTTAGAATGGAGAGGGATGCCAGGGTGGTGGAGATAACTGAAAGGGGTGTAAGAGCTATAGTGGCTGATTCCGAGACGTTCTTTGAAGCGGATACGGTGGCGCTGACTATGCCCCTGGTAGCAGACGATAAACTTGCACGGGAGCTGGAAGAGGCAGGATGGCATGTTCATAGCATCGGTGATTGTGCTGAACCGGGCAGAATCATGGAGGCTATGGCGGCTGGATTCCGCGCTGGCTTCGAGATCTAAGCACGGGGCTGCTAAATTAATCACAAGAGGGGGATATAATGACCGAGCTAAAGAGTCTGTTTCAGCCGATTAACGTAGCGGGGCTGGAACTGAAAAACCGTATAGTGTTCTTAGCAGCCGATACCGGCTACGGTGATGATGATATGGTTACCGACCGTCAGAAGGATTACTACGCGGCGAGGGCCCGGGGCGGAGCGGGGCTCTTAACTACAGGTCTGATTTTACCCTCCAGTATGGGTAGGCCCATTGCCGGCCGAATGGGGATTTACCACGATAGGTTCATCCCCGGGCTTCACCAGCTTGTAGATGTGGTGCATGACGGGGGGGCTAAGATTGCTATCCAGATAAGCCTCCAGTATTTTTGGGCCAAGGGAGAGGGCGCTTCACTGGAAGAGGTCGCGCCTTCGGAGGTCTCCACCCGCCGTGGCTCTCAACCGAGGGCACTCGACGTGGCGGAGATTCACCAGATAATCGAAGAGTACAGCGAGGGGGTACGCCGGGCACGGGAGGCAGGCTTCGATGCAGTGGAGCTTCACTGCGGCATCGGATATATGATAAGCCGCTTTATATCCTCTTGCACCAACAGGCGTACTGACCAATATGGAGGGTCTCTGGAGAACAGAATGAGGTTTCTCCTCGAAATCATCGAGTCATCTAAGAGAAAGGCAGGTAGCGATTACCCCCTGATATGTAGAATCTCCGCAGATGAATTTATGGAAGGGGGGCATAAACTGGAGGATACTAAGAGGCTTATTCCTATACTGGAGGGGGCGGGGGTTCATTGCCTAAATGTAGGTGCGGGGTGGCATGAATGCCGCACGCCTTTGGTTCATATGTCAGTACCGCGGGGAGGCTTCGTTTATCTAGCCGAGGAAGTTAAAAAGGTGGCGAAGATCCCGGTAGTAGCTGCCTACCGGATTAATGACCCTATCCTTGCAGATAGTATAATCGCCGAGGGGAGTGCCGATCTCGTTGGCATGGGTCGCGCGCTCATCGCGGACCCGGAGTTCCCTAATAAGGCCAGGGAGGGGAGGTTTGATGAGATCAGACCCTGTATTGCTTGCGGGCACTGTTTGGACGTGGTCATGTTGGGTGCACCGCTCGCATGCGCGGTGAACCCCCAGGTTGGTAAGGAGGCGGAACGCGCAGCCGCTCCAGCGAAAAAGCCGAAGAAGGTGTTTGTCATTGGAGGCGGGCCTGCGGGAATGGAGGCTGCAGCGGGGGCGGCGGGGCGGGGACATGAGGTCACCCTCTTTGAAAAGATGGACCGACTGGGAGGGAACCTTCTCTTGGCTGCGGTCCCCTCGTATAAGTGGGAGCTCAATAGTCTTACCAGTTATCTAGAAACGCGGCTAAAAAGGAGCGGTGCCGAGGTCAGGCTTAACCAGGAAATGAGCGAGAAGGCCATTGTCGACGGCGAGCCGGAAGTGGTCATTGTCGCTACCGGGGCCACGGCGCTCATACCCGATATACCCGGTGTGAACCAGGGAAATGTTGTTACTGCCCTGGAGGTCCTTGGAGGTGTGAGGGAGGTTGGGGCGCAGGTGGTTATTGTTGGTGGCGGGATGATTGGCTGTGAAGCTGCCGAATATCTTGCCGATATGGGCAAAAAGGTAACCATTCTGGAGATGCTCGAACGAATAGGGGACGATATAGGGATGACCACCAGGTGGGTTATTATGCAGCGGCTGAGAAACGCTGGAATCACCCTGGAGACCAGGGCGAAGGTGGAGGAGGTCAACGATCAAGGGGTGGTGGCGAGACGGGACGATTCTCGGGAATTTTTCTCTGCGGATAGCGTGGTGCTTGCAGTTGGGCTTTTACCCCAAGACGAGCTCGCCTCGAGGCTGAAGGAGAGAGTCGCTGAGTGCTACACTATAGGGGACTGCAACCAGGCTCAGAGAATTATACAGGCAATCGATGACGGATACCGTATATCCAGAGAGATATAAAAAATTTAAAGTGATGCCGGGCGCCGTATTGGTAGAGCGACACAAACATTAGTCAATTAAATACTATCTAAGAATTTGATAAATGCTCATCGATCTGCATACTCATACCCTGCCCCTATCTGATGACAGCGAGCTGACACCAGATGAGCTGATCGCACACGCAAAGAGCGCCGGGCTGGATGCCATATGCCTCACCGAGCATGACGCTTTCTGGAACGATGATGATATCGCTGCATTGTGCCGTAAACACCGTTTCCTGGTCCTGCCCGGAGTAGAGATAAATACTGAGGAGGAGCACCTGCTTGTATTCGGGCTTAAAAAATGGATACTCGGCATGACCCGTGCCGCCTTTGTCAGAGAGCTGGTGGATGAGGTGGGAGGTGTGATGATTGTGGCTCACCCCTTCCGCCGCAAGATACTGAGAGGTGAATATACAGAAGACGAGCGGTACTATAGAGAGCTTAACCGCGCCGGTGAAAATCCCCTCTACCGGATGGTGGATGCAGTGGAGGTGTTCAACGCCCGAGGTTTAGAGAGGGAGAATGCCTTCTCCAGAGATCTAGCTGATCGACTAAATCTAAGGGGCGTAGCCGGTAGCGATTCCCATGAGGTTAAAGACATCGGTCGCGCCGCAACCTTTTTCGGGAGGGACGTTAGCAGCCTTGAAGAGCTAATCGTCGAGCTCAAAGCGGGGAGATTCAGGGTGGCAGATACCGCAGAAATCGGGGAGAATCTCAACCGCCAGCTGGCTGGGCGCTAAGCCGGGAAAAAGGGCAGGCCGGCACCGAGATCAGGCGCATAGCTCGGTGATGAGGATGTCCAGGGCCAGTTCGCCCCTCCATAACCCCCTCTTAATGGATAGGTCTGTATCCAGGAGCTTGCGGTAGATCTGCTCCAGGCGCCCCATCGAGTATCGCTGGCCCTGTTCCAGTGCCTTTTTGAGGACGTAGTCCGATGTGAGCTCCAACCGTGCCTTGATCTCTGCAGAGGAAAGACCCTGCTGTCTAAGATCCTTCGCCTGAACCAATAGGCGAAGCTGCCTGGTGATCATGACCAGAAGGTAGGGCGCGGTGTCCCCTTCCTGAAGCAACTGGTGTAACAGTAGCGCCGCTCTTGCTGCCTTCGCCTCGATAAGGGCATCAACCATGGCGAAGACACTGGCCTCCCGAGAGTAGCTTACCACCTGATTCACATCATCCTCCTCGATACGTCGCCCTGCGCTGTAAAGGAGCAATTTTTCAAGCTCGCTGGCCAGCACCCACAGGTTCTCCCCTACCAGTGAGGCAATCATCCTCACCGCATCAGGGGAGATACTGCCCTTCCCTTCTTTGACCCGTCTCCTGATCCACCCCTCAAGTGCTGCCCCCCTGAGAAGTGGGAACTCCTTCACCGTGGCCGAAGGTGTGAGGGCCTTGAGCAGCGCATTACCCTTTTTTATCGGCCCATCGGCCAGGATGAGAACTGTGCTGGGCGGCATGTCGCCAAGCCTTTTCTTAAGCTCGCCCCACTCATTCGCCACCCCTTTTTTAAGTCCTGCCCTATTACCCTCAAAGCGCGTCAGTAGTCCCTCAACAACAACCAGACGGTGTGAGCCCATAAAGGGCAGTGCTGTACAGGCATCCATGAGCTGACCCAAGCTCGCCTGTTTCCCCTCAAAGATTGTGGTATTGGATGACAGGGACTCCCGATCGCCCAGTCCGTCCTTAATCCGCTCCAGTTCCTGCCGAAGCGAGAAGTCGTCGGGACCGAAAAGTATATAGAGCATTTTCACCCCCTATTTTAACGCATCCCCCGACACCAGGCTAGACTCTCGGCATGGGGTGGGCGGGTGGGTAAATTATCAGGAATATGCTATGATAGCCGTGGTTAGAACTTAAGCCAGAGAGCTTCGAAAAAAAAGACCCGAAGTTGCGCCGACGATCGTAGAAGAGCGAAAAGGCGACTGGGGTCCGAACCAACAACCGCAAGGGCCGAAGGAATGGAGATCGGGATTATCGGGCTCCCCAAGAGCGGCAAGACCACCCTTTTAAATGCCCTCACCGCGGGAAAGGCGGATACTGGTACCTATACCGCGGCGGGACCGAATATTGGGGTGGCCAGGGTTCCCGACCCGCGCCTTGAGGCTTTAAACGAGATGTTTCAGCCCAAGAGGAAAATACCTGCCGAGGTAAAATATATCGATGTCGCTGCACCTACCAAACGGGAACTGGGCAGCGAGCTCCTCGCCCATCTAAGCCAGGCGGATGGCCTGCTCCAAGTGGTGCGCGCCTTCGAGGATGAGAAGGTACCCCATAGCGAGGGTAGCATCGACCCGGAGAGAGACGTGAAGATGGTGGAGTTGGAGCTTACTCTCTCCGATCTCTCTATTCTGGAGAAGAGATTGCAGAAAATAGAGGCTTCCATGAAGGGGGCAAAGGCCCACGAGCGCGATTCCTTTTCCAGGGAGCAAGCACTGCTTGGAAGGCTCAAGGGCGCTCTGGAGGGCGAATTGCCTATCCGGGAGCAAGAGCTGAGTGAGGAGGAGAGAAAAACAATCTCCGGCTATCAGTTCCTGAGCGCCAAGCCGCTGCTTGTGGTGTTTAACATCGGGGAGGAAGGGCTGCCCCAGGCAAGCTCCCTGGAGGACGAGTGGCGCAAAAAATACCATCGCCCGCATCTAGAGGTTGCCGCCCTCTGCGGCAAGCTGGAGATGGAGCTAACGCAGCTTGATGAAGCCGATGCCCGGGAGTTCCGCTCCGACATGGGCATCGCGGAGACGGCGCTGAACCGTATAATCAAGCTCTCCTACGACTTGCTGGGGCTGATCTCATTCTTTACCGTGGTCTCCGACGAGGTGAAGGCATGGACCATCCGCCGAGATAACACTGCTGTGCAGGCGGCGGGTAAGATTCACACGGATATGGAGCGGGGCTTCATCAGGGCTGAGGTAATTGGCTATGAGGACCTGATGGAGTGCGGCAGTATCGCCGAGGGTAGGAAGAAGGGGCTGCTTCACACCGAAGGGAAGAGCTACATCGTCGAAGACGGGGATGTCATCACCTTCCTGTTCAATATCTGAGCGATCACCTTCACTACTCTTTCGGGTAAGCCATTATAGGCTTGCTCCCTAATGCACCACACAATATGACGAAATGTGTCCTTTAAAAATCACTTCTACGATTTAAGAGGAGCTGCTGTCTGTCAGGTACTATATATTTTGGGTATGCTGTCTTTATGCTTATCAGGCCGCATACCATTATCTGTGTAGTTACATTTGACAAGCCCGGGGAAGGCCGATAAAGTACGTTTATTTAGAGGTTTTGATGCTAGCTCTATTGGGTGCATTTGGACAGGAGATAGCAGAACTGCGGCGGCGGATGGTCATCCAGGAAGTCGTTGCCGAGCCGCATTGTAAGCTGTACCGTGGCAAATTCGAAAACAGGGACGTCCTGCTGGTAAAAACCGGCATGGGTAAGGAACGAGCCGAGAGCGCAACGAAGTTCATTCTGGAGCGCTATCCTGTTGCTGCAATAATCTCTCTAGGCTTTGCAGGGGCACTGGCCCCAGAGCTAAGGATTGGCGATGTTGTCATATGCTCAACGCTGTATTGTGACTCCAGAGCAGAAGTATACGCTTCTGATGCCCATCTGCTTTCTTTGGCATCGCAAGGGCCAGAGGGCATTGCGACTAGGTCTTGTCTTGGCAGCAGTGTTACAACGTTGCACCTGGAAGCCAGTTACCAAAAGATGCATAAGTTGAGGGAAACCTTCCATGCGCATATTGTAGATAACGAAAGCTACTGGATCGCCAGAATTGCCTCAGCCAGCAAGATTCCTTTCATAGTTATCCACTCCATTTCTGATGATACGCAGCATAGTGTGCAGCCATTCGACCAGATTCTGACTGCGGATGGCGAATTGCTCTGGAAAAAGGCAGTCCCTTGTTTCCTTTCGCATCCCTGGTATCTCATGAACGTGTTTACCCTCTTCAGAAACTCGCGGCTGGCTAAGAGAAACATGGCCACTTTTATCAGTCACCTGGTGACTGAAATTTGAAACGAACGGAGCTACCTCGGATAAGCTTTCCTTCACCGGAATACTTCTGCTTTAACGGAACGGGGATACGGCAACCGTTAGCCAGACCTTATTGGCACAGTGAGCGAGCATTTGGTTTGCCAGACCCATGATGTCCCGAATTAGAGGTGATAACGAAATAGGAAGCGGAAGTCTCCGTAAAGCCGATCAGCTTCACCGGAGGATGCTGGAATCGAGGTGATTGGTTGGTGGATCGGCTCATGTCAACTGATACCTCGGGCAATCAATTCTACGAGGAGGAAAGTCCATGATAGGTAATAAAGAGAGATATGCAGTCGTGACAGGAGCTTCCAGTGGAATCGGTTACGAGTTGGCCAAGCTTCTAGCTAAGGATGGTAAAAACATCGTTGTACTAGCAAGGAGGCAGGACAAACTTGAGGCATTGA
>DAOUEU010000126.1:0-2268 GCA_034430255.1 Dehalococcoidia bacterium
ATGGCTAGGGCAGTACCGAAGAGCGTATTACCATATAGTTGACAGACTGTAAGTGTTGACAAGGGATAACTGTTACTATAAAGAGTTACACTCATCAGAGCTTGTCTCCAAAACAAGACCATCTCATTATAGTGGGGAAGTAGGCCCATTAGAAAGCATGTCTTTAACTCAGTAGGGGAGCCGTTATGCCGTTACAATAGCGATTCTGGCAGCCTGGCGTAGGAATTTGTTTAGGCTATTAGTATGTGCAACAGGCTCTCTATAAAAAATAATGTAGAAAAGGAGGTTCAAAATGGCAGAGTTAAAGGATTATAGTGGCCCGTTTAAGCAAGACATAAAACTTGAGGATTTTTCCAAGGAGGCGCTTATAAGGTTATACGCAGCCGCGTGCAAGGACTACCTGGGAATAGATGGAATATGGCTGGCACTATTGAGGCAAAAGTATGGTGACCAGGTGGCTTTCGAGCATGATGTGGCGGTTTGGGAAGGGGGCACCAAGGGTGAGGTGCGCCGCACCCGTGAGGCACTTAATATCTGGGGAGATGATGTGGAGTCTGTTATGAAATACATCCAGACCAGCGCATCGCTGGGAGGGCTATTCCATATTGATTGCGAGCTCAAGGATAAGAATCACGGCAGGTACACTATCAACCGCTGCAACGCGCTGGACTATTTTGAGAAACACGGGGACGAGACTTTGCTCAAGCAAGCGTGCTACGGGCTGTGCATTCCCTATAACCAGAGGTCGGCTGACTGGTTCAATCCCAAGATAAAGTGGACAGCGGTAAAGCTGCCTCCCCGCAAGAGCAAGGACGAGCCCGCCTGTGTGTGGGATATAACGCTGGAGGAATAGCGAGAAGAGTGGAAAACCACCCGCGAACTTTGGTTTATCTAGTAGTTGCCTACGGATGACGGTATCAGACGTTTGGCGTTTTTATAGTAGCGAAGGGTCCAAAATCACTCCTTTTATCCTGGTGAAGGTGATTCTTCTTTAATAATTCACTCAACCCGCCTTGCTTAACATAATCATTGAAGCATCTATAGTGTTCGCTCCCCGCAATAAACTCTATTGCTTTGATTGTAGATGAAACTAGGATTCGTGGTAGAGGGATTTTATAATCAATATAAACCAGGGCGCCCTCTTCTTTTACTACCCTTTTCATTTCGGAAATTATTCTATCTCTATCTGCCCTTTCTTTTTCGTGCAGTGACATAGAGATGGAGGCATAATCAAAGAGGTTGTCCTCAAATGGCAAATCAAGAGCATTCGCTATTTGGAATGAGACATTGCTCAAGCCTAGTTTTATCCTCTTATTTTCTGCCACCTCTATTACACGAGGATCTATATCGATTCCAGCAGCAGTAATGCCCATCCTTGCATAATGAAGCGCCAGTGCCCCCGTACCGCAGCATATATCCAATGCTCGGTCCCCCACCTTTATGCCAGCAAACTCAGGAATTCGAATCCTGATATTTCGCATTAGAGGTTCAATTATCATGTTCAGGGCCCATGGGGCCCACCAGGGGTGCGCTACCATGATAGCTCTCTCAAAGTTTTATTCTATTTTGTTGACATTTAAATGGAGAGGTATAACTGGTAACTACAAGATTTAAGGGTAAAATAACATTTAAATAGTGCTGCTTACAATAATTTTTATAGGCGTGACATCATGCTATAAGCTGCTCTTGCTCCAGATCGCTTACAATATCGCCGAGTCCGATTCCTTCCAGCGTTGACTTGGTCTGAAGGCCGGTGGCAACATCCCATCCTCTCAGCCCATAGTATTCGTCTTTCATCGTCTCAAACTTCTCCCTGTCCACCACTTCACCTTTGCGTGAGATCACCTCCCCGTCCTTGCCCGGTGCCTGGCACTCAGGGTTGAGACCCACAGTTCTGAGCGGTCTGGTATAGAAAGACTCATCGAGAACGTCGCTCTCTCTATCACGGTGTCCTTCCCTCGCAAGTATGGCCCTCTGCAGGTTGAATATCCTTTCACCCGTCCTGTTTAGCTCCTCCTCACCCATTTCCCTTCCGGTAACCGCCAGCAGCATCTTGCTCTCGAGGGTAGGGTCACCTACATGGTTCTCCGAATACCTTACGCTTGCCGCATTATTAAGTGCGAAATCGCAGAGTACGAGGCTGTCCCTTAAGCACTGGCGATCCTGTATCTTCTTCACCGCCAATGCCTTTCCATCGTAGGTGGAGAAGTCAACAGCGAGTTCGCTTCCCCAGAACCTCTTGGCGATACGGCGAAACACGTCGCTGGA
>DAOUEU010000127.1:0-13668 GCA_034430255.1 Dehalococcoidia bacterium
GTGGAGGCTGGCATAGAGGCCGAAAACCATGCCATGAGCGCTGTAATGGAGTACCAGGATTTAACCAAACTAGAGGAACTGTCGATGTAGGAGGATTGCCTGGATGTAGGGAATTGAGGGGTAGTCAAGGGGATAGAGTCTATCGAGCCGAGGTGCGTCAAGTCCCCGGTAGGGGCCGCGCAGGCCTACTACCTGGAGGGCGTAAATGAGCTGGTTTTCCTGGTTTCATTAAAATAGAGTAATGATATGTCTGGCAGGGAGTCACCTGGAGCAGTGATAACGGTAATCGGAGCGGGGGTAGTGGGGTTGGCCGTGGCAGCTCAGGTATCTGGTAAGTGCAAGGACGTTTATGTTCTGGAGAAGAACGAGACTTTTGGGAAAGAGACGAGCAGCAGGAATAGCGAGATCATCCATGCAGGCATTTATTACCCTGAAGGTTCGTTGAAGGCGGAGACGTGTGTTGACGGCAATGCCATGCTGTACGAGATGTGCCGGCGGTATGGTATAGGCCACAGGAAGACAGGCAAACTCATTGTGGCGACCGAGGACGGGGAGGTGGGGAAACTGGAGGAATTGCTGGAACGGGGAAGAAGGAATGGAGCTAGGGGACTAAAAGTCCTTTCAAAGGAGGAGATAAACAAACTGGAACCAAATATCGAAGCGGTGGCTGCCATTTTATCCCCTTCGAGTGGGACCATAGACTCATACACTTTGATGAGGTGCTTTCTCAGCAAGGCGCAAGAACAAGGTGCCAAGATAGCCTACAAGTCAAATGTTATTGGAGTAGAGAAGCTATCCGATGGATATGAGGTGACGGTAGAGAATGGCTCCGGATCCTTTATGTTTAAAACAGAAATCCTGATAAATTGTGCTGGCTTATACTCCGATAGAATAGCGCAGCTTGGGGGAATAGATATAAGCGAAGCAGGGTATCAACTGTTCTATTGCAAAGGGGAATATTTCAGTGTAGGTAACCGTAAAAACAGGTTAATTAAGAGGCTCATCTATCCGGTGCCCCAGCCTAGTGGTGGGGGGCTGGGAATCCATGCTACTCTGGACCTTGAAGGGAGGATGCGGTTGGGGCCAGATGCCCGATACATAAATGAAATCGATTACAGGGTTGATGAGTCACAAAAAGGACTTTTCTATAGCTCGGTTAAGGCCTTTCTCCCTTTTATAGAGAGTGATGACCTGGAGCCGGAGATGGCGGGTATAAGGCCCAAGCTTCAAGGCCCGGGAGATGATTTTCGGGACTTCGTGATTAGACATGAGCAGGACAGAGGCCTACCAGGGTTTATAAACCTAATCGGCATCGAGTCACCAGGTTTAACCAGCGCCCCCGCGATAGCAAGATATGTTGAAAGTATGGTAAAGGAGATATTATGAATGAAGAATATGTAAAAGTAAGAGTAGATGTATTGTAAGAAAACTAGATGAACTAATAAACGTAAGGGAGTTATAGAAACAAAATCGAACAAAGGAGTAATAGAGAATGAATCTGCGACGACCAAACGCAAGCGATGCCACCGGAACTACCAACCGTTCCAAAGATGTCGTGCCCATGAGTGGTCTGTGCGTCCGATGCCTTGATGGCTGCACCGGAAACTGTGAGGTATTCAAGGCAAGCTTCCGCGGTAGGGAACTGATCTATCCCGGACCCTACGGTGAAATCACTGCAGGGGGAGATAAAGATTATCCGGTTGATTACTCGCATCTTAATATCCAGGGATATGCCTTGGGAGCGGAAGGACTACCCGCTGGCGTTATCGGCGGTCCCGATACCGCTATTTTCCCAGCAGTAAATACGGAGACCGGGTATGGCTGGGACATCAAAGTCAAGATGAATGTTCCTATCTTTACTGGCGCTTTGGGTTCCACCGAGATAGCACGCAAGAACTGGGAGCATTTCGCCATTGGCGCTGCCATAAGCGGGGTTACACTGGTCTGTGGCGAAAACGTTTGCGGTATCGACCCACAGCTTGAGCTCGATTCAAATGGCAAAGTTGTTGCATCGCCAGATATGGACCGTCGAATCGAGGTCTATCGGCGCTACCATCAGGGCTATGGTGAAATCCTGGTGCAGATGAATGTAGAGGATACCAGATTGGGTGTTGCTGAATACGTTAATAAGAAGCATGGTCTGGAAACTATCGAATTAAAATGGGGGCAGGGAGCGAAGTGTATTGGTGGGGAGATCAAGGTCAATACTTTGGAACGGGCAATAGAGCTTCAGAAACGGGGATACATCATTACACCCGATCCTTCGAATTCCCTAAATCAGTCAGCCTTTGAGGCTGGCGCTATTAAGGAGTTTGAACGCCATAGCCGGCTTGGCTTTATCGATGAAGAAGGTTTCTATGATGAAGTTCGACGTTTAAGAGATCTGGGATTCAAACGCATCACATTGAAAACCGGAGCCTATGGTCTGCGTGAGCTGGCTATGGCAATCAAGTGGGGCTCGAAAGCCAAAATCGACCTACTTACGATCGACGGTGCCCCTGGCGGAACCGGTATGAGCCCGTGGCGGATGATGGAGGAGTGGGGTATGCCAAGTCTCTACCTACACGCCGCAGCTTATGATTTCTGTAAAATGCTGGCCGATAAAGGGCAGCGGCCTCCTGATATAGCATTTGCCGGTGCATTCAGCAGCGAAGATGGTGTATTCAAGGCAATCGCTCTTGGTTCACCATTCTGTAAGGCGATTTGCATGGGGCGGGCTTTGATGATTCCTGGTATGGTTGGCAAGAATATCCAGCAGTGGCTCAAGGATGGCAAGTTGCCAAACACAGTAGGCCAATTTGGCTCAACCCCAGAGGAGATCTTTGTCTGCTATGAAGAGGTCAAGGATATAGTCGGTGCTGATGAAATGAAGAACATCCCTCTCGGTGCTGTGGGAATCTACAGCTATGGTCAGAAGATCAAGGTAGGGTTGCAGCAGTTAATGGCAGGTGCAAGATGCTTCAGCGTGCCTGCGATTACCCGGCGCGAGCTTATGTCCCTGACCGAAGAGTGTGCCAATGTTACCGGAATACCCTATCTAATGGATGCCTACAGGGAAGAGGCAGTGGCTATTCTCGAAGGCTAGACTGGATATATTGTCGATTGAGCAGGCCCTGAGATGTCAAGGCCTGCTCCAATTAAAAATTTAGGTTCATGAGCCTTTGAAGCGGTTCGTAATAGGAAGTCTTCTGTCACGACCAAAGGCCCTAGGGGTTATCTTGATGCCTGGCGGCGCCTGGCGGCGCTTATATTCGCTATTATCTACCAATCGTGCCGCGTGCTTCACAAGCTCCTCATCGAATCCCATATTTATAATTTGCTCCACGCTTTTATCCTCTTCGACGTATGCGGTCAATATAGGATCTAGTATGTCATACGAAGGTAGTGAGTCGGTATCCTTTTGCTCGGGCCTTAGTTCTGCTGAGGGTGGCTTTTTTATAACAGATAAGGGTATCTGCTCAGATCCCACCATCGAGTTTCGGTAGTTGGCGAGTTGGTAGACCATGGTTTTGGGTACATCCTTGATTACTGCAAAGCCACCTGCCATGTCACCATACAGTGTTGTATAACCAGTTGCAATTTCGCTCTTATTACCAGTCGTTAAAACTAGCCAGCCGAATTTATTTGACAGTGCCATTAAGATATTGCCTCTGATACGGGCTTGGATATTCTCTTCAGCCACATTGGGCTCACCACCCTTAAATGATGAGGCCAATGCGTCTATATAGGCTTGAAAAACTGGCTCAATAGGGATAGTCAAGAGTTCTATATCAAGGTTCTGCACTAGCAATTCAGCGTCTGATAAACTCGTAGTGGAAGAGTATCTCGAAGGCATGGCTACACCAATCACGTTTGAAGGCCCGAGTGCATCGACTGCGATGGCTGCTACTAAGCTGGAATCGATACCTCCGGAGAGCCCAATCAATACCTTATCAAAGCCATTCTTGGTTACGTAATCTCTTGTTCCCAGAACCAAAGCCTTATAGACCTCATCTGGATAGACATAAATCTGGGGCTGACTCCGTGATAGCCTTTGTTTTTGGGTAGTAACAGGCGCATGGGATACTGCAATACTACTAGTATGCCAGCGGTGCTCTTCAATATATAGCGTTTCTTTTCTCCACCTGGGGTCGTGGAGACGTGTCCGAAAGACATTATCGACATCGAGATCGGCCACTACCAAGTCTTCCGCGAACTGGCTCCCCTGTACTATGAGATGTCCTTTCTCATCGAGAATCAGGCTGTGACCAGCAAAAATCAGTTCGTCTTGTCCCCCCACCAGGTTATTGAATGCTGTGATAGCTATATTATCTGCAGCGCGCGTTCCAAGCATCTTTTCTCTAAAATTTCCCCGGCCGTAATAGTATGGTGAGGCACTGATGTTAACAATTACTTCGGCCCCTGTGTAAGCCTGCGTTGTAGAAGGGCCAGCCTCATACCAGATATCCTCGCATATATTTATACCGATGCCAACGCCTGCAATGATGTAGATTGGACATTCCGTTCCAGCCTGGAAGTATCGATTCTCATCGAAGACCCCATAATTTGGGAGATATATTTTGTGATAGACAGCCACAATCTTGCCATCGTGTATAACTGCCGCTGCATTATAGATATCGCTCTTTGCATCCACGAAACCAACTACTACCGTAATTCCAGATGATTGGTTGGCGACTTTGTCAAGGCACCTAAGATTCTCTTCGATGAAGTGGGGCTTAAGCAGAAGGTCTTCTGGTGGGTAACCACAAATGGATAGCTCAGGGAAGGTAAGTAAGTCAGTTTCCAATGATTTGGCTTCAGTGATATACCTAAGGATTTTCTTGGTATTTCCTTTGAAGTCACCTACAGTGGTGTTTATCTGTGCCATACCAATGCGGAAATGCCGCATGAATCTTTAACTCCCAAATAAAAAATTACTTATCAAGCATTCTAATCGTTGATGCATAGCCAACTAGCTCAACCCGACATTTCGAGTGAGCATCCTTTAAATTAGTTATAGATTTTCCTTACTATTATTATATTACAGTGTAGTCACTGCTGAATAATGCCATGTACACTGTTGCCAAATGCTATAGGTCAGTTCTCGACAGCGACTTCCACCACATTCTGACGGGCAATGGCAATTTCTTCATCGTCCTTTTTAATAAAGACGTGCATTAACCCCATTACCTCATATTTGCCGTTTTCCAAGCTAGATGTGTCCCACCTGGTCGCGAAATTCTCATGTCTATCGCGGGACTCCCCAATCTTGATCCAGCTCTCTGTGTTTTTCTTACGATAGTACCAGGGATTGGTTATTTTCATAATAGGTCCGGAAATACCCAGTTCCTGCAATTCCTTGCCTAGCAGATCTTCATCAAAGTCCTCCCGCAGTGAAACGTTACCAGAATAGCTTCTCAGAACCTCGGAAGGAACAATATAATGTGGCCCCCAATCATATGGCATCACTAACCTCCTTTATTCAGCGCATTCTTGATGCTCTATTTTACATTATACTACAAGATAGGTAAGTATCTGTTGAGTTCATAATCGGTCACCTGAGCCCGGTACATGTCCCACTCGATCTTCTTGTTCTTGATAAAGGCATCGAATACGTGGTCACCAAGGGCCTTTCGCACCACCTCGCTCTCTTCTGTAAGCTTTATAGCCTCTAATAGGCTGCCGGGAAGGGTTCCGATATTCCTTCTATCCCTTTCTTCCTCAGTCATCTCATACACGTTTTCTTCTACAGGATCCGGAACTTCGTATTCCTTCTCGACCCCCTCCAGCCCAGCGGCCAGCATCACGCTGAAGGCAAGATAGGGGTTGCAGGCAGGGTCAGGTGACCTAAACTCAATCCTTGTTGCGTTCTCCTTTTCCGGCTTGTACTCGGGAACTCTAATCAGGTCCGCCCGGTTGCGACGTGCCCACGAAAGGTATACCGGTGCCTCATAGCCAGGGATCAGGCGCTTATATGAATTAACCCACTGGTTAGCGACGGCCGTGATTTCAGGAGCGTGCTTTAGCAGCCCGGCTATGTAGCACTTGCCTATCTTGGAGAGATGATACTTATCATCCTTGTCGAAAAAGGCATTTCTGTCGCCACTAAACAGCGATTGATGCACGTGCATGCCGCTGCCATTTATGCCGTAAACTGGCTTGGGCATGAAGGTAGCGTAGACGCCGTGGCTTAGGGCAATCTGCTTGACTACCAGGCGGTAGGTCATCACGCTGTCGGCCATGGTAAGGGCGTCGGTGTACCTCATATCGATCTCATGCTGGCTGGCGGCAACCTCGTGATGGGAGTACTCGACCCCTATGCCCATCTCCTCCAAGGTGAGCACCGTTTCCCTTCTCAGGTCGGTAGCAGTATCGAGAGGGGTCATATCGAAGTATCCCCCCTCATCTAGGGGCTCGGTTCCCTTGGAGTCTCGAAAGTAGAAGTACTCCAGTTCAGGACCTACATAAAATGTGTAACCCATATCAGCCGCCCGCTTCAGGTTTCCCTTCAGTACATACCTAGGATCGCCTTCGAAAGGCTCACCACCGGGCCTTAAAATGTCGCAGAACATTCGGGCTACAGCGTGGTGCTCCTTGGGACGCCACGGTAGCAACTGGAAGGTATCCGGATCCGGCAGAGCTACCATATCGCTCTCATCGATGCGGGCGAACCCCTGAATGGAGGAGCCGTCAAAACCCATCCCCTCCTCCAGCGCCCCCTCCAGTTCCTCCACGGTGATGGCAAAGCTCTTGAGCATGCCCAGGATATCGGTGAACCATAGCCTGATAAATTTTACATCGTGCTCCTTTGCCATGTTAAGGACGTATTCTTTGCTCTCGTTCCTGCTTTTAGTCGCCATTTCAAACCTCCTTTTTACTTACTTTTTATGCTTTATATAGCACTTTCGCCTTCATCACCGGTCCTAATGCGGACGGCATTCTCTACTGGTAGCACGAATATTTTACCATCACCCCTCTCTCCTGTCCTAGCTGTTCTAGTTATGGCGTGGATTGCTTTTCCTATATCCTCGTCGAGGACTACCATTTCAATCTTCACCTTGGGCAGAAACTCCACCTTATATTCTCCCACTCTCCACTGCAAGGTGATGCCGCTCTGGCGGCCGCGGCCACTAACTTCCGTCACCGTCATACCCAGAATCCCCAGTTCAGCAAGTGCACTTCTGACTGGTTCTAGCTTCTCTGGCCTGATAGTTGCTTCTATCTTCTTCATGGCAAAGTACCCCCGTATGCCCTTTCCCCATGCTGGGCTATGTCCAGTCCTACTACCTCCTCATCAGTTTTTACTCGGAGCCCTATAGTTTCCTTGACTATCTTACCCAACACCCAGGTGGCAGTGAAGGCAAATCCTCCAACTGCGCCTACGGCGGCAAGCTGCTTGGCAAGTTGCATAGCATTACCGCCGATCAGACCATCGGCTCCGCCAACAGCCGCCGTCGCAAAGATACCTGTTGCCAGGGCACCCCACAAGCCGCCCATGCCGTGGACTGCCCAAACATCTAGTGATTCATCTATCTGTCTTTTAATCCTGAATAGCATACAGTAGTAACACACCGCTGCTGCGCCAATGCCAATTGGGATTGCCATAATGGGCTCCACAAAGCCAGCAGCAGGTGTGATGGCTACCAACCCGGCTACGGCGCCAGTAGCAACACCGAGGGCCGATGGACGTCTATTAATCCAGCTAAGGGTCATCCATGTTATAGTTGCGGCCGCTGCAGCTACAGTTGTGGTAACAAAAGCGTTGGCTGCCTGTCCTCCTGAGGTAAGGGCGCTACCTCCGTTGAAACCAAACCAGCCGAACCAGAGGAGGCCAGCACCCAGCACCACCATGGGGATATTATGTGGCTCCATCGGCTCCCCTTCCTTGAATCCCTTGCGGTGACCGAGTAACAGCGCCAGGGCTAATGCTGACATTCCGGCGGTTATGTGCACAACGGTGCCACCGGCGAAATCAAGCGCTCCTAAATTTGCGAGCCAGCCTCCATCGCCCCACACCCAGTGTGCCACGGGACAGTAGACTACGGTGAACCATATGACCGCGAGAACGAGGAATGCACTGAATTTAATCCTCTCTACTACAGCGCCTGTCCATAAGGCAACGGTAATAATGGCAAACATAGCCTGGAATATCATGAAGGCGAGGTGGGGGACTGTTGAGGCATAGATATCGGAAGGCTCCTGCCCCACGCCCCTAAGGCCAATCCAATCTAGTTTGCCGATTATGCCGCCGAGATCGGGTCCAAAGCCCAAAGTGTAGCCATAAAGCACCCAGAGGACGCCGATTAGACCGAGAAGTATGAAGCTCATCATGAGTGTGGATAGCACGTTCTTCCGTCTCACCATACCGCCGTAGAATAGAGCTACGCCTGGTATCATAAGCATTACCAAGGCAGCCGAGATCAGTATCCACGCCGTATCCCCTGTATCGATAGCCATTTAAAATTCCCTCAAAGCGATTCCTAATCTATATTGCTCAATCCATTTCCTAAAAAAGATTATAGATGGGTATTGTTTCCAACAGATTACATGCGTGTTACGGTTGTGTTAAGAATGGAAGATTGGCTATTGATTGAAGCCCTCGGAGGCGAAGCCGCCTTCACCACCTGCAGATGGTCTCGATCACGCAATCAGTTAAAAAAGCGGATGATGGTGTCGAGAAGCTCACCTTTTAACAATATGCGAGAACCCTTAAATGAGGGCGAGCGCATCGTTTTCTCCACCGCGGTGTATGCTCATGGGGCGTCGGAGCGATGAGCCGTGGTCTTCACTGGTACGCACCATAATAAACTGACAGGGCTAGGCGTTGCGGATGACATGGGGAGCCTTGGATTTAAGGGGTAGATGTAGAGCGCAGTCTCTCTATGAGAGTGGATCGGTGCCATGCTCTGCTTCATCTGAGCACCTTTGTCGTTCTCTCATGCTCTTTACCCCAATGTATACCTCTCAAGTATTCCTTCAACGGCTTGACTGAAAAGGTTTGCTCGTCACTCTGCAATACATCTATTACAGACCTTATAGTATCGATGGAGGTGAAGCAGGGTATCCGCTTCTCCACCGCGGCGCGTCGGATCTCAAAGCCATCGCTTATCGGGCCACGCTCCCCGGTTATTGTATTAACTACTCCACATAGAGTGCCATCGCGGATAATATCCACAATGTTGGGGTATCCCTCGCTCAGTTTTTTACTAATAAAAGTTACCGGGATTGCGATACCCTGGATCATTGCCGCCGTTCCCTCGGTGGCATATAGCTTAAAACCCAAGGAAGATAGCTGCTTGATAATTGACAAGGCTTCTGGCTTATCTCTGTCTGCTATGCTCAGCAGGATTGCCCCCCCTTTAGGGAGCATCATGTCAGCTGATAGCAGCGCCTTTGCCAGAGCGGCGTCAAATGTGTAGTCCACACCCATCACCTCGCCGGTCGATTTCATCTCGGGACCGAGATATGTATCCACTCCTCTCAGCTTGGACATGGAGAATACCGGTGCCTTAATCGCGACCAACTGCTGTGTCGGCCACAGCCCGGTCTCGTAGCCCTGCTCATAAAGGCTCTGTCCCAGCATAACCTTGGTGGCCACTCGCACCATGGGCACCCCGGTTACCTTACTGATAAAGGGAACGGTTCTACTGGCCCGGGGATTCACCTCAAGAACATAGACCGCCGATCCGCCATCATCCTTGGCCATAATTACATACTGAACATTCATTAGCCCTATAACATTAAGCGCCAGACCGATCTGAATGGAATAGTCGACGATGATGTCTACTTCCTCGTCCGTCAGGTTCAAGCCGGGGTAGACTGCCATGGAATCCCCGCTATGCACCCCGGCCCGCTCGATATGTTCCATGATCCCGGGGATGAGCACTCGCTCCCCATCGCAGATGGCATCCACCTCCACCTCCTTTCCCTCTAGGTACTTGTCGATAAGTATAGGGTGTCTTGAGTCTAGCTCGATAGCCTGGGTCATATAGTGAACCAACTCGCTGGCATTATGTACGATCTCCATGGCACGGCCGCCGAGCACATAGCTGGGGCGTACCAGCACAGGGTAACCGATGAGCTTGGCCACATTAAGTGCTCCCTCAATTGCGGTGGCGGTACCACCTGGAGGCTGGGGGATGCCCAGCAGATTTATCAGATCCTCAAAGCGCTGGCGGTCCTCCGCTTGGTCTATGGCCTCGGCACTGGAGCCCAGGATGGGCACGCCGCTTCTAAACAGGGGTTCTGTAAGGTTGATCGCCGTTTGCCCGCCAAATTGAACGATAGAGGAGGTGATAAGGCCATCCTCCCCTTCATTCTCCAGGATATCACGTACGCTTTCCTCGTCAAGGGCCTCGAAGTAGAGGCGGTCTGAGGTGTCGAAGTCGGTGGAGACTGTCTCGGGGTTGGAATTGATGATGATGCTCCTGTAGCCTGTCTCATGGAGGGCCCAGGCGGAATGGACGCTACAATAGTCGAACTCGATGCCCTGTCCGATGCGAATAGGGCCTGAGCCAATAACGACAGCCTTGTTCCCATCGAGGGGCTCAGCCTCATTCTCACTTTCATAGGTACTATAGAAGTAAGCGGTCTCGGCAGCAAACTCGGCGGCGCAGGTGTCCACCATCTTATAGACAGGGAGGATTTGCCAATTGTGGCGTAAGGCCCGCACCTGCTCCGGCAGCCGGTCGGCCAGGGTGCCGACTTGCTGATCGGAAAATCCCAGGCGTTTGGCTTCCCACAGAATCTGAGGGTCCAGCGTCTCGGAAAGCAGACGCTGCTCCATTTGGACTATGTTTTGGAACTTGTACATAAACCAGGGGTCAATGCCCGTCTTTTGCGATAGCTCATCGGGGCTTAATCCCCTTCTGAGTGATGCCATGATGACCCAGAGGCGGAGGTCGGCCGGTGCCAGGGAGAAGCCGCTCTCATACCAGTGCGGGTCTTCCCAGAGGAGGGACTTATTACCTAACTCCAAGGAGCGTACTGCCTTCTGCAGTGCTGCCTCAAAGACGCGGTCAATGGCCATTACCTCGCCGGTGGCCTTCATCTGGGTACCAATAACCCGGTCACCTAGGGCAAACTTATCAAAGGGCCAGCGGGGGATCTTGACCACACAGTAGTCCAGTGCCGGCTCGAAGGCCGCCATCGTCTTTCTGGTGACCTGGTTCTTTATTTCATCCAAGCGCCGGCCAACCGCTATCTTGGCGGCGACGCGGGCGATGGGGTAACCCGTCGCTTTCGAGGCCAGGGCCGAGCTGCGGCTCACCCGCGGGTTGACCTCAATGACATAATATGGGGGGTAGCCATTCCTTAGTTTGATTTCGCCGCTGCCCCCAGGCGGCCAGTGCTCTGCCACCATCTTATGGGGAGCAAGGGCGAACTGGATATTGCATCCCCCTTCGATGCCGAGGGAGCGGATGATGTTGAGGCCAGCTGAACGCAGCATCTGGTATTCCTTATCGGTGAGGGTCTGGGATGGCGCGACCACGATGCTATCGCCGGTGTGAACTCCCATAGGGTCGATGTTCTCCATATTGCAGATGGTAATGCAGTTGTCAGCCCCGTCACGCATCACCTCATACTCAATCTCCTTCCAGCCGACCACACTTTTCTCAACAAGGATTTGATGAACCGGGCTGACCGCTAGTCCGCCGGAGGCGATACGTTTGAACTCCTCCATGGTGGTGGCGTGGCCACCGCCAGTTCCGCCCAATGTATAGGCGGGGCGGATCACTACAGGCATGCCGATTCTCATGACCGCCTCTAGCGCTTCCTTCATCGTTGTGGCTATGGCGCTCTCGGGGACCGGCTCCTCAATTTCGGTCAGCATCCTCTTGAATAGCGCCCGGTCCTCAGCCTTACGAATAGTATCGATAGGGGTGCCCAGAGAGCGCACGTTGTATTTATCCAGAACACCTGCATTGGCTAGATCGATGGCTAGGTTGAGCCCAGTCTGTCCGCCCAGTGTGGGTAGTATCCCATCGGGGCGCTCCCGCTCGATTACCCGTGATACCACCTCGACAGTGAGCGGCTCGATATAGACGATATCGGCAATGCCCTCATCGGTCATGATGGTTGCAGGGTTGGAGTTAACCAGCACTGAGGTCACGCCCTCTTCGCGGAGGGCTTTGCACGCCTGTGTGCCGGCGTAGTCGAACTCAGCCGCCTGCCCGATCACTATAGGCCCTGAGCCGAGTACGAGGACTTTGTTGATTTTTAACACCTTTCTCCCTAAACTTTCAAGATATCAGAAAATCAAAGCTAGAATGGCAATAGCCAAGGCTAGCAACGAAATGCCCAGGCTGACTATAGATACACCTTGGTTGACAAGCTTAAGTTACTATCGATCTTTGTCAATTATTGCGTTACTTTCCAAGGGAGCAGTTGGCTAACGTGCATACTTATATCCTCTCCCTTTCTTGCTGCTAATCATTGCTTCTATGTACCATCTCAACAAAGCGTTCAAAGCAGTGTACGGCGTCCTGTGGGCCGGGCGAGGCCTCAGCATGATACTGAATCGAGAGCAGTGGAAATTCGCGGTGCCTCACACCTTCTACAGTACTATCGTTGTTGTTGATTTGGCTTACTTCCAATCCCCCACTTAAACTGTCCGCATCTAACGCATATCCGTGATTCTGGGCGGTTATATGTACTTTGCCAGTTTCTAGGTCGCGAACAGGGTGATTGCCACCTCTATGGCCAAATTTAAGTTTAAAGGTCTTTGCCCCCAGTGCACGCCCGATGAGCTGGTGACCCAGGCAGATGCCCATGATCGGCTTCTTGCCGATAAGATTGCGTACGGTTTCCTCAAGATAGGGAAGCGCAGGGTCGCCCGGGCCAGGGGACAGCAGGATGCCGTCGGGCTGAAGGGCGAGAATGTCCTCTGCTGAGGTAGTGGAGGATACGACGGTGCAGGCGCAACCGAGTTTACTCAGGTAGCGCAGGATGCTTAACTTCAATCCGCAGTCAAGGACCACGATGTGATAGAGGGGGTATTGCCCTGACATGGCGTCCCACCTGTACATTTTCTCCGTAGTAACCTGCTTCACAAAATCAGTATCGTCGTAGCGGGGTAGCTTCGAAAGCATCTTCAGTGCCTCATTGGGAGACTCTTGTGTTATCATTCCCATCATCACCCCCGCTGAGCGCAGGCGACGCGTAATGGCTCGGGTATCGACACCGGCGAGGCCGGGGATGCTGCTTGAGAGTAGATATTCGTGCAGGGTGGAGACGCTCCGTGAGTGGCTGGGCATGTGGCACTCTTCCCGCACCACGAAGCCGCTCACCTGTATTCGATTTGACTGTGCATCCTCTGAATTGATGCCGTAGTTACCGATAAGGGGATATGTGGGAACGACTATCTGTCCAGCGTAGGAGGGGTCGGTGAGCATCTCTTGGTATCCGGTCATACTAGTATTGAATACAACCTCGCCATAGGCGGAAGCATCAGCACCGAAGGAGTATCCCTCAAATACTGACTCATCCTCTAGTATCAGTATGGCTTTTTTATTAAACTGCATTCAGTTTAAAGCCCCTTTGTATTATTTATATTTATTAAATTCCGAAGCGTTTCGGGGATTTCTCACAAATAATGATGCCAATTACTGCCTTGGGGTGTTGGTAGTATAAAAATAAGGCTTCCTCTCGATGAATAATAGTGCCACGGTTGGCTAGCCTATTTGGCAT
>DAOUEU010000128.1:0-4689 GCA_034430255.1 Dehalococcoidia bacterium
CCAGGAGGCCTTTCGTATGGGGCTAGTAAATATGGTAGTGAGCAGGGAGGAGCTCTATCTTTCCGCCGATAGGATAGCAAAAAAGATTCTATCCCATAGCCCTATTGCCGTAAGATATGCCAAGGAGGCAGTCACGAGAGGACTTGACCTAACCCTGGAGGAGGGACTGGTACTGGAAAGAAGGCTTGCTGAGATTACCAAAGCCTTAGCGAATTAAGAGTCCACCTATTCGTTAAAAGGTTCTGCTTTTTAAACGTGGTGATAGGAAAACGTATTGGTGAAGACGGAAATACAGGGACTTATCGAGGAAGCAGTAGAACTGGTCATTAATGCCCAGAAGATTGTTCTGTTCACAGGGACAGGAGTGAACACAGAATCCAGCACGCAAGACGCCACAAGCCCGAGAGTCCCCCCTACTGCTAATTCCAGCCAATCTGATTTTCCTACCTTTATTGGAAATCCCTCGACGAGAAGAAGAAGCTGGCAAACTTGGAACATGTTTCACATGATAGAACATGCACAGCCGAACCCTGTTCACCACGCAATCGCTGATCTATACAAAATGGGTAAGCTTGATTGCGTGATCACTCAGAACGTGGATGGGTTGCATCAAAAGGCAGGGGTACCAGAGGATAAGGTCATTGAGCTTCATGGCTCCCTCAGATGGCTGAAGTGCATTAAATGCGAAAGACGGTATCCGGTAAAGGAGATCGCCAAGAGACTAGGGGATGGCGAGGATGAGCCTTCTTGTATCGAGTGTGGCGGAATGTTAAAGTCAGCAACTGTCTCCTTTGGGGAGACACCACTTACTAAGGATACCAGTGAGGCTGAGCAGCACTCCCGTGATTGCGATCTTTTTATGCTGCTAGGTTCTTCACTGATGGTATATCCCGCTGCCTACATGCCCATCTATGCCGTAGAGGCTGGGGCAAAGCTGATAGTAATTAATGTCGGCACCGCCTCTATGGATGAACATGCTACGGTTCTCATAAATAAACCTGTGGGGAAGATACTGCCAAAGATTGTTGAGGATGTGAGAAGCAGGCTGGCTCAATAACACTGACTCGGTAATCTGTGCGCGAAATAAATCTTCAAGCCCTCAAAAAGTTTGAAAGGAGAAAGGGTTGAATACAACGGAATTTCTCAGTATAACGTCGGCCATATGCCCCGACCGGATAGCTATAGTCTTCGAAGGAAAGCGATTCACCTTCAATTCGTTAAATGAACGGGCTAATCGGCTGGCCAATGCTTTACACAGCTTGGGGGTAAAAAAGGGCGATCGGGTCGCCATCCTACAGGTCAACTGTAATCAATATGTAGAGGCCTACTATGGGGTAGCCAAGATCGGGGCCATACTCGTTCCTCTGAACTTCAGGGCAAAAAAGGATGAGCTCATTCACATGATCAACCACGCGGAGGCAAGCGTTCTACTGATAGGCGAGCGCTACGTCGAGATGGTAAACGAAATGCGCCCCGAGTTGCCACTGGTGCAGCATTACATCTCTATCGAAGGCAAGCATGAGGGCATGCTCGATTACGAGGAGCTACTCGCCGCTGCCTCGGCTGAGGAATTCTTTACCGAGATCGGCGACGAAGACATAACGATTCTTATGTATACTGCAGGCACAACCGGACTGCCCAAAGGGGTGCCCCTTCCCCACAAAAGCTTCAGCGTCTACATGCTGGAGAATGTAAATCCGGTAGACCTGGAGATTGAGGAGACCAATCTCCTGACCATGCCCCTCTATCATGTGGCTGGAATACAGGCGATGCTGGCAGCTACCTATGGGGGTCGCTCCCTAGCGATGATGAGACAGTTTGAGGTTGACGAGTGGCTGGAGACAGTGCAGCAGGAGAAAGCCAACCGCGCCATGCTGGTACCAACCATGTTAAAGCGGGTTATCGATCATCCTGATTTCGCTAAGTACGACCTCTCCAGCCTGAGGGTGATCACCTATGGGGCAGCCCCGATGCCTTTGGAGGTAATCAAGAAGGCCATCGAGCTCTTCCCAGGGGCAAACTTCATAAATGCATTCGGGCAGACAGAGACCGCCTCCACAATTACCACGTTGGGGCCGGAAGACCATATCATAGAGGGAACGGAGGAGGAGAAGGACAAGAAGCTGAAGAGGCTTACCTCCTCTATTGGCAGACCGATGCCTGATGTGGAGATGAAGATCATCGATGAGGAGGGCAATGACCTGCCCACCGTGGAGATTGGTGAGATTGTAGCTCGAGGACCCAGATTGATGAGTGGATACTGGAAGGATGCCGACAAAACGGCTAAAACTATGACCAAAGATGGCTGGCTACACACCGGCGATATGGGCTATATGGATGAGGACGGTTACGTGTTCCTTGCCGGTCGTGGCGATGATATGATTATCAGGGGCGGGGAGAATATATCACCGGAAGAGGTGGAGAATGCGCTCTATGCTCACCCCGCAGTCGAGGAGGTAGCAGTGATCGGGGTTCCCGACCCGGAATGGGGCCAGGAGCCCAGGGCAATCGTGGCACTGAAGAAGGGGGAAACCGCAACCGCTGAGGAACTCATGGAGTTCTGCCGCGAGCGGCTATCCAGCTTCAAGAGACCCCGCTCTGTGGTCTTTGTCGATACGCTGCCCCGCACCAGCACGGGAAAGATTTTGAAGCGTACCCTCCGCGAGCAATACGGACAGCCCTAACCGGGTCGCCCATAATTTTCAGCGGTAAAATGGAGCGGTGAAAATGGTTGGATCCATCCAATGGCTCGGACATGCCAATTTTGTGGTTACCTCAGTTGGGGACAAGATTATTTATATCGACCCATTCATTACAGAAAATCCTCTATGCCCCGTCAGCCTTGATGATATTAAAGCGGCAGACATAGTTCTGGTCACCCATGATCACTTTGACCACCTGGGAAACGCGGTAGAAATTGTCAAGAAGACAGGGGGCACACTCGTAGCTCAGCCGGAAACAGCAGGAATGATGATATCTCAGTTAGGGCTATCGGCAGACAACGTTGTCAACTTCGGAATGGGGATGAACATTGGTGCCACCGCGGTGATCGATGGCATCACCATAACCATGACCCAGGCCTTCCACTCCTCGCAAACTGCGAGCAACACCGGCTTCATCGTAAAATTGGAGGACGGTTATACCATCTACCACGCCGGTGATACCGGCATCTTTTCTACCATGAAGATACTCGGTGAGTTATACCCGATAGACCTGGCATTACTACCCATCGGTAATGCCTTCACTATGGACCCAATTCAGGCAGCCAGAGCGCTCACACTGCTCAATCCTAAAAAGGCAATACCCATGCACTATAGAACATTCCCGATCTTGGAACAGAGCGCCGATAGATTCGTTGCGTTAGCAAAGAATGAAGCACCAGGTGTTGAGATCGTCATCCTGGAGCCAGGGCAGACAATCGTCCTATAGAGCAACCTTTTACTTGGTAAAAAAGCGCTATTTACAGGATACAAGTAACTTCCAGATCGTTGACGTTATTATTCGGTGGCATCACCAGCGGCATCTTGTGGTTTTTCTTCAATTACCCCGCTGCCGGCTTCGGCAGGCTTCTCTTCAACCGCCTTCGCTATAACAGGTTCCCTTTCCTCTATAGCTGCTGCCACCAATTCCGCGATGTCCATCGCACGTATGGATTCCTCGGCTCCCTTCGCTTTGATTGCATCCTCGAACATCTGGAGGCAGAAGGGGCAGACAGTAGCCAGGACACTAGCCCCGGTGGCGAGCGCCTGATCGGTGCGCATCTCGCTGATCCTGGTGCCTACTGTCTCCTCCATCCACATATGCCCGCCACCGGCGCCACAGCAGAAGCTCCGACTGCGGCGGCGTTCCATCTCCTCGAACTGCGCCCCGGGGATAGATTTAACCACCCGCCTCGGCTCCTCATAGACATCGTTATGACGGCCTAAGTAGCAGGCATCATGGTAGGTCATTTTCTCGGCCAAACTATTCTTTAGCTTAAGCCGCCCCCTTTGAATTAACTCAGCTATATACTGCGAGTGATGAATGACCTCAAACTCGCCACCGAATTGGGGGTATTCGTTCTTCAGGGTGTTATAGCCGTGGGGGCACGTTACCACGATCCTCTTAACGCCATAGCGTTTAAATGTCTCGATATTCTTCGTCGCCTGCATCTGGAACAGGTACTCGTTGCCCAAGCGGCGAGCCGGCTCGCCACAGCAGCTCTCCTCTTCACCAAGAACGCCAAACTTGACCCCCGCTGCCTGCAGAATCCTGCCGAAGGCCGCTGATACCTTCATATTCCGGTCTTCCAGAGCAGCAGAGCAACCGACAAAGTAAAGGATCTCGATGTCTTGATCCTCGGAGAGGAGCTTGGCGCCCTCTATATCGCCACACCAGTCGGTCCTGCAGGCGGTGGTCCCCTTGCAGGTGTGTCCCCTCTCCTCGATGCACCTAAGCGCCATCTCTGCAGTCTCCGGCATCTCCGCCTGCTCCAGTACCAGGTTGCGTCGCATATCGACGATCTTGTTGATATGCTCAACAAAGACGGGGCAAGCCTCCTGACAGGCACCGCAGGTAGTACAGTCCCAGATCACCTCGGGTGTTATCACATCGCCGATCATTGAAACTGACGGCTTATCGCCGTTTCCAGAGTTTTTCTTGAAAAAAAGGTCAAAAAAGTTGGGGCCTACATCGTACCAGTGCCCCTTC
>DAOUEU010000129.1:0-3813 GCA_034430255.1 Dehalococcoidia bacterium
GCGAGCCTACCTCGAATATGAGCCTGATGGACGCGGTACTAAAGATACGGGGTGAAAAGGGTACCACGGTAACCCTGCTTATACTGCACCAGGATGAGGACACGCCCATAGAGATCGAGATCGTGAGAGAGGAGATCAAGATTGACAGCGTTTACCTGGATATGCTTCCCGACAATATCGCCCACCTCCAGATAACCTACTTCGCTGAGACAACTCCAGGTGAGCTCGACACGGCTCTAAATAGTGCTCTGCAAAGCGGCGCATGGGGTATTATCCTCGACCTCAGGGGCAACTCCGGCGGTTACCTTTACGTCGTGGTAGATGTAGCCAGCGAGTTTCTCGACGGCGGCATTGTCCTATACGAAGCCGATAACGCCGGGGATATAATAAATGAGTGGACGGCAAACACAGGTGGACTGGCTACCGATATGCCCCTCGTTGTTCTTATCGATGGCGGCAGCGCTAGTGGCAGCGAGGTGCTCGCCGGTGCGCTTCAGGACCATGGCCGCGCCACGCTCATTGGCACAAAAACATATGGTAAGGGCAGTGTTAATGTCCTTTACCAGCTTAGCGACAACTCAGCGCTTTATGTAACCACCGCCCGGTGGTTGACCCCGAGCCTTTACCTGATAGAGGGTGAAGGGATCACCCCAGATATTGAGGTGGAAATCACCGAAGAGGACATCTCCAGCGGGCTGGACCCGCAACTGGAATCTGCTATCGAGTATCTTCAGGGTCAATGATAGAGGTCGCCGATACGGTTTTCACATCCTGCGTCAAGAAAAACTGTTACCGAAATGCTTTCAAAACAACTGCTATGTATGGTAAAATAGATTATGAAGACAATCAGCTTCAATCGTAAAGCATACCACGATTACACCATTCTGGAAAGCGTTGAGGCGGGTATTGTTCTTACGGGAACTGAGATTAAGTCGGTTCGAGCGGGACAGGTAAACATCCGCGATGCGTATGCCCATCCCCAGGGCAGTGAGCTATGGCTATTTAACGCTCACATTGCCCGATATGAAGCAGGCAGCCGCGACAATCACGAACCGACACGCCCGAGGAAGCTTTTGCTTCATCGCAGGCAGATAAATGAGCTTGCCGGTAAGGTGACACAAAAGGGCTTCACCATAGTGCCCTTAAAGTTGTACATTAAAAACGGGGTCGCCAAGGTGGAACTGGGCCTTGCTACAGGAAAGAAGCTTTATGACAAGCGCGAATCCATGTCACGCCGCCAGGCCGAGCGTGACATGGAGCGTGCTATGAAGCTGGCGAAGCAAAGGTTCTAGTATCCCACGGTGATGAGCAAAAAAGGGGACGAGTGGTTTCGACAGAGGAGGAGCGCTACGGGATTGCAGGCCGAGGTGCCATTCATCTCGCTAAACAAGTGGCAACAAAGTAACTGACGACTACGTCTACGCTAGCTAAGCGAGGCACGTTCCTCCAACCTCCCTCGATGGGCTGGGGAGAACGACGAGCAATCGAGGTGCGGCAATCCAGACGTCGATAAGGGTGGTCAAAGAGATTATCGACTTGCTCAACTGTACCCGGTCGGCAGAGTAGGTTGGGTGAGAGCAAAGAGCCGACTAAGCCTGTAGCACATCCTGTAGGAACCTTTTCTGGACGGGGAGTTCGACTCTCCCCCGTCTCCACCATTATGTAAATAAGCGTCAGCTACATAAGGCTGGCGTTTTTATATTTATTTGCGGAAGGGTTTTAAAATATATTGTTGCCAAGTATTGTCTGTTCATAGATAATATGCCATGAACCTGGGTAAACTAAGTAGCTAAGAAGGCCCTTGGAGCAAGAGAACTGAGAGAGGAGGCAGTTATAGTGAAGGATGCAGTAATAGTTGATTATCTGAGGTCCCCCTTTTCCAGAGCGAGACCAAAGGAGCCGGAGAGGGATATTTTTAATAGCTTGAGAATGGATGATGTGGCGGCAATGCTGGTTAAGGAACTCATTAAGCGAACGGGGATTAAGCCGGAGGAAATAGGTGATGTCCTGGCCGGAACTGCCATGCCCCTGGGAGAACAGTGGATCTACGGAGGAAGAATGATTACCTTCCTGGCAGGCCTGCCGTTTGATGTTCCAGCCCAGCAGATAGACCGACAGTGTGGCTCCTCAATGTCCACCATCCACCAGGGCGCCATGGAAATAATGCTCGGATATTCAGACCTGGTTATCTCTTGCGGGCTCGAACATATGACGCATAATCCCATGCTTGCTCCCGGCGTTGACCTCAGTAAAATTAAGATATCACCGAACTCCAGGCTCTTTACCGAGAAGGAGTATAAGAAATATGATATATGGACGACCGTTCAGATGGGGCTTACCGCGGAGAAGCTGTTTGAACAAACGGGCTTCAGTAGAGAAGACATGGATAAGTGGGCGCTTGGAAGTCATAATAGGGCCGCGAAAGCACTGGAAGAGGGGTTTTTCACAGGGGAGATAATGCCGGTTGAGGTAAAGCTATCAGATGATACAAAGAAGGTCATTGACCGGGACGTGAGCATCAGGCCGGATACGTCTCTGGAGGCACTTGCCGATCTAGAGCCGCCTTTTAAGCCGGATGGCCAGATAACCGCAGGTAATTCCGCTCCCCAAAATGCTGCCGCGACTGCGATGGTATTGATGTCAAGGGAAAAGGCGAAGGAATACAAGCTTAAGCCCTTAGCCAAGATCGTATCCATGGGGTGGGCAGGAGTGGATCCGACCCTCATGGGATTGGGCCCCATCCCCGCTAGCAGGATGGCCCTAAAGCATGCTGGCCTGGAGGTGAAGGATATCGATTTCTGGGAGATCAATGAGGCATTTGCCATCGTGACCATAAACACCATAAAAGAGCTGGGCATCGATCCAGCAAAGGTAAATGTCAAAGGAGGGGCAATAGCAATAGGGCATCCCCTGGGGGCAACGGGGACAAGGCTCGTTGGCACGCTGGCCCGGATACTTGCCTGGGAGAATGGCAGACTCGGGTGTGCAACCGCATGTGTTGGCGGAGGGCAGGGTATTGCGACTATAATTGAGAGGGAGTCATAAACTTTTAAGGAGGTAAGGCAATGGATTTCGAATTTACAGAAGAGGAAAAGATGTTCAGGGAGAGCCTGCGAGATCTTATGGAGAGGGAGTTCGCACCAATAGTTGATGAAAGGGATCGGAAGGGTCCCCTTACCAGAGAAGAGGCAATTGAGGTGATACAAAAGTTCAAAAAGATAGGTATTGGCCTCGACCCGGAGGGTACCAGGGAGTTAATCGGAAACCCGGTGATATTCGCGATATTTGCCGAGGTAGTGGGCGGAGTATGGCCAAGCATCCTGCCAATTTTCGGCATGGGGAGTATTCCGGCGATGTTCATCCCACTGGCCTCAGATGAGGTAAAAAGCAGGCTCATTCCGAGGCTTGAGAGCGGTGAGTTCATCGGGTGCTTTGCCGAAAGTGAGCCGGAGGCAGGGTGTGATACCGCAAACCTCAAGACCACAGCCGTTTTAGACGGAGATCACTATGTTATCAATGGAAGTAAAACCTGGATAAGCAACGCAACAATCGCAGATACGGCGTTTGTTGCTGCTAAAGATGCAAAAACAGGTGCAGAGACATTCTTTATAGTGGAAAAGGATATATCTCCGTGGGAGACAAATGAGTTGCATAAGATAGGTTGGAAAGCCTCATCCACCGGGGAGATGTTTTTTGAAGACTGCAGGGTTCCAAAAGAAAATGAGATGGGGGCTATAATGGGTGAAGCCTTTAAACTTGGCACCAAATTGAAGGAAGTCCTGCCGGTATCGGACGGGTTTATGAAACTGCTAA
>DAOUEU010000130.1:0-1849 GCA_034430255.1 Dehalococcoidia bacterium
CCTGAAGAGGTACGACCCGTTTTTCGAAGGCTGCGAGAGCTTGGCGACTCCTTGAGACTGAAACACCTCTCCATGGGGATGAGCGATGACTTCGAGGTTGCCGTGGAAGAGGGAGCAACCATGGTGAGGATCGGGCGTGCTATCTTCGGCAAGCGAAGTTGAGGAAAATGGTATATACAAAACTGAAAGGGGATTTAATTGGAGAAAATGGTAGCTGGGCGTGAGCTAAGAATTTTACTGCAGACAGGTCACCAAACACCCCCAGATTCCCTGATACAAGATTTAGAGGCTATTCAAGATGTATCCATTGATGTGAGGCGTCTGGGGACATCCTTCCGCGGTGGAGGGGTGGCAGCCTTTGTCATGATCTCTACCCATAATTCCAATACTGCCATGCTAACGGATATACTCTACAGTCACACCAAAAGGCTGAAGGATAAAGGGGGCGACGACCTAGTTATCCTTATAGGGGGCAGGATCAATACCAATGAGGAAATGGTAGGCTTTCGTGACGTGCAGTGTCAAAAGCACGTATCCTTAAAGGATAAATCTAAAGAAGAGATAAGAGAGATACTGGAGGAGTGAGGATAGCATATGAAGATTGCCTTCATAGGCGGTGGGGTCATGGGGGAGGCAATGATAAGGGGTATTCTTGGTAAAGGGCTTACAACGCCTCAAGGAATCATAGCTAATGATATCAGCCCCGCGCGCCTATCGAGCCTGGAAAAGGCATACGGGGTCGGGGTGACGGATGACTACGGCATTGCTGTGGAAGGAGCTGATGTTATCGTTATCGCAGTTAAGCCCCAGAATTTACCCGGGCTCATGCCCCAACTACACGGTCACCTTAAACAAGGCCAGCTTGTTCTCTCCATCGTAGCCGGGGCGGCGATAGCAACCATCACCGGAGGCTTGGGACACCACTACGTAATCCGTGCCATGCCCAATACCCCCGCTCAGATCGGCGAGGGTATGAGCGTATGGACATCGTCAAGCGAGGTGGGCCAGCGCCAGAAAGAGATTGCCCGGTCTATCCTGGGGGCACTAGGCAGGGAGATATATGTTCCCGATGAGAAATACATCGATATGGCGACTGCAGTTAGTGGCAGCGGCCCAGCCTATATATTCTTGGTTATCGAGACGCTAGTCGATGCTGCAATGCACATCGGACTGCCCAATGAGATGGCAGAGGAACTGGTGCTGGAGACCGTTGTTGGGGCATCTCTCCTCGCCAAGGAAACAGGCAAACCCCCCAAGGAGCTAAGGGACATGGTAACATCCCCAGGGGGTACCACCGCACAGGCTATATCGAAGCTGGAGGATGGAGGACTGAGAGACCTTGTCTTGCGTGCGGTGATTGCCGCATATGAAAAAGCGAAGGCGCTTAGTGGATAAATGGACACCTTCATCGAAATCCTTACTATATTATGTCAAGTGATTGCCATCATTATTTTCGTACGGGCTATTCTCTCATGGTTTGCCACCTCCCCCAATAGCCAGGTAGTGCTTTTCCTGGACCGGATAACCGAGCCTATCCTGGCGCCACTGCGTCGCATCATTCCCCGACTGGGCATGGTGGATATCACACCTATGATTGCGATCATTATTCTGCTGCTCATTGCCAGCCTTCTATCTCAACTAACGGAGAGAACGCTTTAAAAGACTCGCGCGCTATTATTTAGACGCCATCACGATCACCCGCTATTAGAGCACAGCGGGACAAACCCAGTGAGGTCTCAATTACTATGGATAAGGTTGCCATTGTCACGGATAGCATAGCCTGCTTCACTAGAGAGATGGTAGAGCGTTACGGGATTCGGATAGTTCCCTCAAACATCCACTTCAATGG
>DAOUEU010000131.1:0-5881 GCA_034430255.1 Dehalococcoidia bacterium
AAAGCGACGGGAGCAATCCAGTCGACTACTATGGTGCTTTTGTTGATGATGTGGTGCTGCGCAAATATGTGGCTGGTGCTCCGCCACACATTGATAGTCTCAGTCCCAATGAGGGGCCTGTGGACGCCAGGGTAGTAATTAGCGGGAGCGGTTTTGGCCCCACTCAGGGAGCGAGCATAGCGACATTCGGTGGGGTGAATGCCGATGTCAGTAGCTGGAGCGACGCCCAGATCGTAGCCTGGGTCCCCGAGGGAGCTGGCAGCGATGTGGCGGTGCACACGAACCAAGGTGATAGCAATGCTATGCCCTTCACCGTTATCGATTCTCCTGTGGATTACTGGGCAGTGATAGTCGGCGTGGAGGATTATCCCGGGACGATACCTGACGTCGACTATGCCGATGCGGATGCCTGGAATATTCACGATGCCCTACTGGCAGGCCCTAACTGGGAGGAAGGCCACATCACCGTGCTCCTTGACAGCGATGCTACCAAGGCAAATATTCACAATGCCATCACTCAGATGGGAAGCAATGGCGACGGCAACGACCTGTTGTTCTTCCACTATTCTGGACATGGAGGTAATGACGCCGACCAGTCCCCCATTGATGAAACTGATGGCCTGGATGAATATTTGGCCCAGTATGACGCTTCCACAGACCCCATATGGGATGATGAGCTTGCAGAGTGGCTTGCTGCGCTGCCCAGCAGGAAGGTCGCTGTGTCGCTGGATGCTTGCTACAGCGGCGGTCAAGTCAGGGGCAGCGGTGGAGACGTAGCCAGATATCTGGCCGCAGTGGGCGTCCCGGCCAGGGGCGATGGTTTCGTCAGGGATATTAATGACATGATAGGTGGCGTTGCCTTAGCTGCCTCTGCTGAAGATGAGGTTAGCTGGGGGTTTGAAGCTCTTCAGAACGGTTTGTACACCTACTATTTCGTTGAAGGGCTAGGAGGGCCAGCGGACTCTAACGCCGATGACGAAATCTCCCTGGAAGAGATATTCAATTATCTTGATCCGCTGGCTAGCAGTTACTCTGTATCGGAGCCCCAAAATCCGCAGATGTACGATGGCTACCCTGGTGAACTTGTTATCCTGCTATCCGAACTCAACAATCCACCGAACACTCCTTCCAATCCATCACCAGCAAATCATGCCATCAATACCTCTATCTATGTTGACCTAAGCTGGACAGGAGGAGACCCCGATGCTGGAGATACCGTGACCTATGACGTCTACTTCGGCACCTCCTCGAGTCCGCCATTGGTCTCTGATAATCAGGCAGCAACCACCTACGACCCGGCAACCCTGGCCTACAACACCAAGTACTACTGGTATATAACGGCTACGGATAATCACGGCACAGCAAACGGTGGTCCCATATGGGATTTCACCACTGGCTCACCGGCGAACAACCCGCCGAATATGCCCAGTAACCCCTCACCACTGAACCATGCCACCGGCCGTTCAATCAACACTGACCTTAGCTGGACAGGGGGAGACCCGGACGCGGGGGACACAGTGACTTACGATGTCTACTTCGGCACCAGCTCAAGCCCGCCACTGGTCTCCAATGATCAATCGGGGACGACTTACGACCCAGGGACTCTAGCCGGCCTCACCAAGTATTACTGGAAGATAGTTGCTACAGACAACCATGGGGCGTCAACAACAGGGCCCGTCTGGGACTTTACCACCCAGGCAGCGCCAAATAATCAACCAAACACACCTTCCAACCCATCGCCAGCGAACCACGCCACCGGTATCTCAATCAATGCTGATGTGAGCTGGACAGGGGGAGACCCCGATGCTGGGGACACGGTGACTTACGATGTCTACTTTGGCACCAGCGCAACCCCCCCTCCGTTCTCCGACGACCAACCGGGGAGCACCTGTGATCCAGGGACGTTGAACTACAGCACCAAGTACTACTGGTATGTAGCGGCTATGGATAACCACGGCGCATCCGTTACGGGGCCTCTATGGGATTTTACCACCCAATCGGAATCTGCAGAACCCACAGAGGTTAGCACTTCGCCGCCGAGTCAGGGAGTAGCAGGCGGAGACTCTTTCTCAGTCAATGTCGTGATAGACCCAAAGGTAGCTATAGCCGGCGCACAGTTCAACTTGAGCTTTGATCCGGCACTTCTAACAGCAAATGGCGTGACAGAGGGGAATCTGTTGGAACAGGGCGGTGCTTCGACTTTCTTTATGCCAGGAACGATAAACAACGGAGCCGGGACCATAACTGGTGTTGCCGGCGCCATTTTAGGAGTGGGACAATCAGTATCATCGGCGGGAACGTTTGCCACAATTAGCTTTGCCGCTAAGATGTCAACGGGAACATCACCGCTTGATCTGAGCGATGTGCAAGTGGGAGACACAAATGCGATCCCGGTGGCTATAACAGTGAGCGATGGAAGCGTTACGATTGACCTTTGGGACGATTGGGACGTAAACCTCGACTCGAGCGTTAATGTCCTCGATATGGTCTTGGTGGGGCAATACTGGGGGGCGACTGGTGCTGCGCACTGGATTCGGGAAGATGTTAACAGGGACGGAGCAATCAACGTCCTGGACATGGTACTGATAGGCCAGCATTGGACTGGGTAGGAGGCTAAATATTGAAACACTACGACTCATTACTAGCCCAGCCTCCATGAGGTATTGAACGAAATAGCGGAAGGTTCAATCAGGAAAAGGGGCGGTATTTCACTTTATAGGCTCCGGTACATACACATCTTCCACTGTTGGCCAAGGAACTACCCTGTAGGTCTCGTCCCCTGCTCTTTGCCCTATTTTTGGCTCTGTTGCTACGTTGGTCGTCAAGTAGCTCTACGGCTCGCCGTAGACCCTGGTCTGTCACTGACAAATAGACCTGGGTAGCGGCTGAATTCTCGTGCCCCAGTAATTCCTGAACTTCCCTGATATTGGCTCCCTTCCCAAGCAAGTCGGTGGCGAACTTATGCCTCATTGTGTGAGTATGAAAGCCGCCAAGTCCTGCCTTTTTGGCTAACTGCCTTATCTTGTTGCCGATGCATGGTGCTTTGAGCTTGAATACCTTTTCATCAGGTTTCATATCACCTACGAAGTTTTGTAGCCTTTAGGCGGTGCTTTGGGCTAGCGGTATAAGCCGATCCTTGCCGCCTTTCCCATTCATAACCACCAAGAAGTCAGGGTGTATATCCCCTGGCTCCAAATTGGCCAACTCAGAGCGTCTCATGACCGTTTTCAATGCTAGCTCGACTAGCAAGCCGTCACTGCTAATGCAGCCTTTGTGCGTTTTCTTGTTCTCAATGGCACTAAATAGCTTTTCAATATCGCTGTTTTCAGTATAAGGTGGCATATTCTCTGGCACTTTTACCTTGAAGCCATCCATTGGATCACCGTACCACTTCATGAAAACCCTGATCATTTGAGTATAACGGTGAAGCGTTCGGGGTTTTCTATTGGCAAACTGGCTTAAGAATCCCTTGGCCAGTTCAGGTGAGGGTGGACAGCCGTTTAGGTATTCTTCAACCTGGTTAGCATCTTTCTAGTGTCGCTCAGGTTCTTAGCCTTTCGCAGCCTCAACCCCAGGTCGTTGTCGTAGATCTCAAAGAGGTTATCATTGTTCAAGTGTCTTAACATCAGTCGCCTCCTCCCCTCCGGTCCGAGCACCCCTTCCAACAATTCTCTCAACAGCAGTTCCTCGGATAGAACTGATGCTATGGTGGGCAGTACTGGACTTGAACCAGTGACCTCTGCGATGTCAACGCAGCGCTCTAACCACTGAGCTAACCGCCCGTCCGACGATTCTATCAGACATAGCTAAACAGGGCAAACCTTTGGAAACGTGCAAAAATAGAAGATTACTTATCATCGGGTGGATTAGGAATTAGACACTGAAAAGAATACGATTCATGTCAGGGCTATTCTTTTGCCCGCAGCCTTACACCACTGGTGACATTGATCTGTACAGTTTGACCACAATTAGGGCAGGTTACTTCTATGACAAGCGGTCTTCCCATCACCCTTTCTATGAGAGATGTTACTATAGAATCAATATTATCCAGCCTCTCATCCAACATATCCAGGCGCTTCATTAACTGCCCCATATCTCGGTCCTGGCTGACCTGTTTGCTTACCCTAGCTCTATCCTGTGAAACCAATTTATAGACTCTTCTCTACAACGCCTAATGATTCTAGCTCAGTTTTATCCTCTTTCATTAACTTATCTATTTGTTCGGAGACGGTGCGTTCCAAATACTTGCGGAAGGCTTCCCGTGCCGCCGGTGATGACCTTACTGCATCCTTCACCCTCTGCCATTCACTCGCGATAACTTCGTTTACCTGTTCAACACTTATGGGCTGTTTTCCCTGCCACAATTCTTCTATCCTATCCAAGACCCTAGTTGTCATGGCCCGTCTAATACGGTCGAAGGAAAGTATCTCCTCCGGACTATATGGTTGCCCCACTTTTCTTTCAGGCCTGTCGGTCATGGTACACTACCTCCCATTAGATTTATTTGACTTACTATCATAAGCTTAGCAGTGTGACTTGTCAAGGTGTAACCGGTCATCCAGGTTGATTTTTGATGGGCAGCAGTGTATGATATCCTTTCAAAAGGAGGTATCCGAAGATGGGCGAAGTGGAGATTGGTAAGGTAACGGATTTTTTTGCTAAGCCTGTTGTAGCTGGTATAGAGCTAAGCGGCACATTGAAAACAGGTGATAAAATCCATATCAAGGGCAGCACTACAGATATGGAACTTACGGTAGAGTCCATGCAAGTTGATCGCGTCGATATCACCGATGGCAAGCCCGGCGACCTTGTGGGCATAAAAGTTCCTGATAGGGTAAGGCAGGGTGACAGCGTTTACAAAGTCACTGAATAGCCTTAAGCAAATTCGCCATCTCAATAGCACTTACTGCAGCAGCAAAGCCTTTATTACCCTCTTTAGCCCCTGCTCTCTGAATAGCCTGTTCCAAAGTATCGGCGGTGATTATGCCTTGTATTATCGGTAGACCGGTATCCAAACTCACTCTGCCGATTCCCCGATTCACTTCGGAAGCAACATACTCAGAATGAGGAGTGCCACCTCGAATCACCGCGCCAAGACATACTATAGCATCGTACTTATTACTCTGTGCTAGTTTTTTGCCTACAAGAGGGATCTCCAGACAACCCGGAGTCCAGGCAACATCGATCTCACCCTCAGCGACACCGTGGCGCAGCAAAGCATCCTTTGCTCCCTCAAGCAGCTTTGTGGTTATTAACTCATTAAAACGGGAAACAACCAAGGCAAACTTGAGACCTTTCCCTATCAGGACACCTTCGTACTTATGCTTAGCCATTCTTAGCCTCCTATAAACAAATTCCAGATTTCAACATCCAGATTCCAAATCAAGTTCAAATGCCCAAACGCCAGACTATCTCTCTAATATTCTAGCTTGGCCTTTTGTCATTTTCCCAGATTCAGAGTATGTCCTAATTTCTTTTGCTTGGTCTCCAAATAACGAATGTTGTAAGGGGTAGCTGGGGCTATTAGAGGGACAGTCTCTACTATTTTGATTCCATAGCTTTCCAACCCGATCACCTTCTTGGGATTATTGGTAAGCAATCGAATATTATGTACACCCAAGTCAGCTAAAATCTGGGCGCCCACTCCATAGTCTCTCAGATCGGCGCCAAAACCCAAAGCTATATTAGCCTCCACGGTATCCATTCCCTGATCCTGAAGAGCATAGGCGCGAAGCTTGTTGTGAAACCCGATACCCCTCCCCTCCTGTCTCATATAAAGAAAAACGCCTCGATCTTCTTTAGCTATGCTCTCTAAAGCCATTTGAATTTGAGCCCCACAATCGCATCTCAAACTACCAAAGACGTCTCCAGTGAGACATTC
>DAOUEU010000132.1:0-2360 GCA_034430255.1 Dehalococcoidia bacterium
GGGTCCAGAATGGCCGCGGATAGGCCGTAGGATATGGCAAGGGCTAAGAAACTGCGGTTGATCAGGCGCCGCAGCGGAAGGCCGAAGGAGACATTGGAGAGGCCACAAATGGTGTTCACGCCCGGAAAATCCCCCATTATCCTATTGATGGCTCCTAGAGCGGCGATCCCCATGCCGGTATCTACAGAGACCGGCTGAATCAGCGGGTCCACGTATATCTTCTCAAGCGGTATCCCTTCGTCCGTGAGCTTCTTGATGAGCTCCGACCCCACCTCGACCCTTCCCTCTACCGTGGTAGGCATAGATGTTTGCGCCATGCAAAGGGCGACCACACTACAAGGCTGTGAAGTGATTACTGGAAGAAGCAATTGAAACCGGTCTGCCTCCAGTGAAATGGAGTTGACCATCGCTTCCCCTTTATGGCGTTTCACAGCTTCGGAAAGGGCCTTGGGGTTGGGGCTGTCTAGAGACAAAGGCAAATCTACTTCACTTTGCACAGTATCGACCAGCCAGCACAGGCAGTCGACCTCGTGGGCCAGAAACGTTCCCGCGTTCACATCAATGTAGTCGGCTCCAGCCTCAGCTTGCTCTCGAGCCACCTTGGAAATGAACGCGGTATCGCGTTTCTCCACAGCTTCTTCGATCCTCTTTCGGCTGGTGTTGATCTTCTCTCCTATGATGACCACTATTCCCCTTATTTGAAGCTTGGGCAGGGCTTTCCCTATTAACCGACCGCGCCGCTATCTTAAAGCTTTCGCCTACCTGCGTCAATGTCGCTGATTCGGCCCAAAATCAGCGATTATCTCCAGAAATCTGGGGTTTGGGTGTCATTGCGAGCAAGGCGAAGCAATCTCACCACAAATAGACTCAAGATTGCTTCGACCCCCGATGAATCGGGGTCCTCGCAATGACATAGGGATGTGGCAACGCCAACTTGGTTTTCAATCGCTATTCTTGGGATGCGAGGTTCTTAGTGACGTTTTTCTACCCACCTACCCCCATTATTGTGCCGGGGCTACCTCCGTGTAAAACTGGAAATGAGATAACGGGTATGCTAAAATGCGACGGGTCAGATACCGCAGCATAGACACCTTCAATGTACCCTTATATACTCCGAGGTTGAAAGAATGTGAAGAAACCAATGGTTGTTAGTGGCAAGATAGACGTTGACCTCGATAGAAGCAGCATATGTCGGAATTTAGGATATAAAGACGATGTCGAGCCGTCAGCTCGGATAGCATCGCTGCTCGACGAGCACATAGAAAGCGCTGGACACCTTACCGAACTGTCATACTCATATCTCATAAGCGATATCGGGAGGGTCGAGGGCTCCCGAGCTCTTGTTAAGGGCAGGGTTGTGTTTAAGAGCCAGGTCATAGCCCGGCTGTTGGAACGATGTGAGAAGGTCGCTGTGTTCATACTTACAATTGGCAGTCGCCTGGAGGAAACGGTTGGCAGGCTAGCCGAGGACGGCCTCATAGTCGAGGCGTATGTGCTGGACGCGATAGGATCAACCATCGCTGAGAGCCTGGCAGATGTTGTGCAGAGCAAGATAGGAGACTTAGCTCGTGCCCAGAGGCTTTGCATAAGCCGCCGCTTCAGCCCGGGCTACTGCGATTGGGACATAAGTCAGCAGAAGATGGTCTTCCGCGCTATGGATGGAGATTCTTCAGGGGTTTGTCTGAGTGATGAGTATATGATGGTCCCCCAGAAGTCAATATCGGGCATCATAGGTATCGGACTGTGCGACCGCGGTGTGGAGAGTTATAATCCCTGCCAGACCTGCGACAAACGCAATTGTCCCGGGAGGAGGTAGCAGTAATATTATTCGAGGAGACTACCTTCGGCAGCTTCAAGCTTCCTGCCGAAAAGGTTGTGTATATACCTCACCAGACTGTGATGGGGGCAATCGAGGTAGCCTTTCACGCAGAGTTGGATGCTGGCCCCGAGCTTTTCCGAGGGCCCGGGGCTTGATTAGATGTCAACAACGCTCGAGTTCTCTTGGAACGTAATCTTCCCTGATACCGCTTAACTACGCCGCTGGAGCCATTTCCCATCAATGTTCTCAAGTCATGCAGGCAATCTGTGCATATACTATGAGAAATCCCTTCCACACCCCGGTCGTTTTCCTCTCTCATATATCTATTGCACCAAGAGCAGACAATCTTAATGGTTCCATTGCTCATGTTTCCCCCTATTTCCATCTTTGACGGCTAGTGCTGCAAAAGATGGCCGTGGTGCTAACTGTCCGCTATTCACCCACGCTTTGGTTACATGAAATGGACTGAACGACTAGACATGCCTTATCATGGCTTCAGCCAGGAACCGTTATCTAAGTCCGTTTTTGGACAATTTGATTT
>DAOUEU010000133.1:0-21194 GCA_034430255.1 Dehalococcoidia bacterium
GCGCAAACTACATTCCTGCCGGTAGAGAGGTACTGTTCCAATCCGAGAACGGTATACTTGGCTTCGGTGAGGTAACCGCCCCCGGCGAAGGGGATCCAGACCTGCTCAATGCCAGCGGGCAAACAGTGCACCCCAGACCGGGAATGAGTTGCTTCGGCCATGCAGAATCATTCACCATGATCCGAGGGGGTCATTTAGACATCAGCGTCATGGGGGGATTTCAGGTTTCTGAGAAGGGCGATCTGGCTAACTATATGGTTCCGGAAAGGAAGATCGGGGTAATCGGTGGTGCTATGGATCTGGCCTATGGAGCTAAAAGAAAGATAATTCTGATGAACCACGTCACCAAAGCAGGTGAGCCACGGATTTTAAAGAAATGCACCTATCCCTTAACTACGCCCGAGTGCGTCAACCTGGTGATAACCGACATCGCCGTCATAGAGGTAACCGACAAGGGGATGGTGCTTAAAGAAGTGGCCCCGGGATGGACTCCGGAGGAAGTGCAGAGCATGACCGAGCCGAAGCTTATAGTCGACCCTGATTGCCACGAAATCGAATTGATGTAGTGTGATAACAATACCTTAAATATAAGGGTAAATATATAATATATAAAGTTAAAGGAGGTTAAATGGCCGAGAATTACGATGTTATAATCATCGGGGCTGGCCCTAACGGGCTAACCGCTGCCTGCTACCTGAGCAAGGCAGGTCTGAAGGTATTACTTCTGGAGAAGAGGTATGAAGTGGGAGGCGGGCTGGCTACGGAGGAGATAACACTGCCGGACTTTTTCCACAATACCCACGCCATCTACCACCTGATGGCGGACTATGCTCCTCCGATTAAGGATTTCGAGGTTGAGAGCCGCTATGGTCTTGAATTTGTCCACCCCGAGCTCGAGTGGGCCATGCCACTAAGCGACGGTAAAAGCCTCTGTATCTACAGGGACATGGACAAGACCTGCAATTCGATAGCCCAGTTCTCGCAAAAGGATGCGGAAAGCTACCGCCAGGCGAGTCAGAGATTCGAGAATCTGGTCAAGGATTTCCTGGGCCCTGCCACCTACTGCCCCCCACTGCCGCTCCTCGAGCAGGTTATTCAGCTAGACGAGAGTGGTGATGAGGGAAAAGACATCAATGAGCTAACCGAGAAGACCCCTGAGGAGATCATAGACGAGCTTTTCGAGAACGACGTGGTTAAGACGCTGATGCTCTACATCGCCTGCCACTGGGGCCTCCCGTACGACGCCGGCGGAGTGAGCTACCTCGTACCCCTTCTCTTAAACCGGGCAACCAACTACCGCCTACTCAAGGGAGGTTCTCATCGTCTATCCAACGCTCTGACTAGATTCATGCTGGAGTATGGCGGGGAGATACTCACCAGTGCTCAGATAAAGCGGATTATCATAGAGAACGGAACCGCCAAGGGCGTTGAACTGGAGGACGGCACCCAGTATATGGCAAATAAGGCGGTAATCAGCACCATCGATCCACACCAGACATTCCTCAGGCTTGTGGGTAGGGATAACCTGGAGTCAGATTTCGTGGAGAAGATAGAGGCGTGGCAGTGGGAGCACTGGAGCTTATGTCACCTCCACCTGGCGCTCGAGGAGCCGCCACAATTCTCCGCCGCCGCCAACAACCCGGACCTGAATAATGCCTTCGTCTATGTCCTGGGCTTCGAGAACAGCGACAACCTTAAGAAGCACTGGGACGCCATGATAAATGACAACGCAATAGCGGAGATAGAAGGATTTAACTGCTGCTTCCCCAGCATCCACGACCCCTACCAGGCACCCCCGAACCGATGCTCTGGCCTCATATCGCAGATGTCACCCTACAGACTTAACGGAGACAAGGATAAGTGGCTACGTATGAAGTTCAAGGAAGAGCGTGCCGAAAAACTACTGGCTGTGCTGCAGAAATATGCCCCCAATATAACAAAGGATAAGGTGCTGTGGTGGAACATGACCACCCCTGCCGATATCGAGAACAAGTTCGCCAACATGGTCGAGGGCTCCTATAAGCAGGGTGCCTACGATTCCCTTCAGATGGGATATGTCCGTCCCAATGAGGAGTGTGCCGACCACATAACACCGGTTAAGAACCTCTACCTTGGCGGGGCAAGCAGCTTCTCCGGCGGCCTGGTTACCTTCGGTCCAGGGGTGTGCACCGCCAATAGGGTAGCCAAAGATATTGGTGCCGATAAATGGTGGCCTGAGCCGGATCACGTGATCGCCGCCCGCGCCAAGGGCATGCCACTATAGAGACGAATACACCAATAGAGGAAGGGGGTTCACTATGGCTGCTCAAAAATATGACGTAATCGTGGTGGGAGCCGGACCCGGAGGCTGTGCCTGCGCTGCCCTGCTGCAGAAGTGGGGCATGAAGACCCTGCTGCTGGATAAGAACGACCGGGTGGGCGGTAAATCGCTGAACATGAATAAAGACGGTTTTACCTATGAGCTCTGGCCGGTGCTGGCAACGCCAATGCTCGACACCAAGTTCCACAAGGTGGCAACGGAGTTGGGGGTTGAGATAAAAATGTCGGAACTGGTGCCCGCCGCCAAGGGTGGCGGCTTCCTATACCGCCCCGCGAAATCAAAGAAATACGAGAGCTTCATACTGGTGCCCCCCTTCATGATCCCCGAAAGGCTCTCTAAGGAGGAAACGGAGGAGGTCAATCGCTTATTCAGTGACATGGCTGCCCTTACTCCCGCGGAGATGAATGCCCTGGATGATGTCAACTTCCACGATTTCCTTTTGCGCTACAAAATTTCCCAGCCCGTGTATAGCTACCTGGCAGTGATGGTCAATATCCTCTTCGTGGAGCCTATCGACTTAGCTTCCGCTTCGGAGATGGCCAAGACAATGAACGACTTCACCACCAAGCTGGGCTCGGCCTATTTCACCGGCGGCCAGGCTCAGCTATTTGAAACTTTCATGAAAGCCTTTAAACGCGATGGTGGTGACTTGCGCCTGCGCACCAGGGTGGAGCGGATCATTGTCGAAAACGGTCAGGTTCAGGGGGTGTACACCGATAAAGGCACCTTCAAGGCACCGATCGTGGTAAGCAACGCGGGGATCCAGCCCACGGTACTCAAGCTGGTGGGAGAGGAGCACTTCGACAAGAGCTATGCCAACCACATCAGGGAGCTGGTTCCCTCGCTGGGACTTATGGGTAGCCGTTACTTCTTAAACAAGGTGGTATTTGAGGACAGCGCATATATCATCTACTCTGACGATAGCTGGTGGAACATGGAACGCTACATGAAAGCGAAGGCGGGTGAGATCCCCAAGGATATGCTCATCATTATCTTTAACCCCCAGGGCTTTGACCCCAAACTCGCCCCTAAGGGCAAGCAAGTGGTGCTGACTGCAACACTATGCCCGGCCGACCCCAAGATGAAGAATATGAAGGGGTGGCTGGATGCGCTGGATAAGAAGATAGCCGAGTTCAATCCGGAGTTCCGCAAACACTTGATACGCCGCGAGGACTATACCACGGCAGACGTCAGCCGGGTAACCCGTGATAGCGTGGTCCCCGGGCAGGGTGGCGAGTGTATTGGCCTAGGTCAGATAGTGGGACAATGCGGCAGCCGTAAACCATCGCCCAGTGCCCCGATAGGGGGACTCTTCTATGTCGGCGTTGACTCTGGCGGCTACGGGGTGGGGATACATCACGCCACTGAATCTGCCGTTAACGTTGCGCCAATTGTTCTGCGATACCACCAGACACATTAAGCGGTGTTCACCAATTGCATCCTAATTGACGCTAATTACATAACAGGAAATCACTGTCGATAGTATAAATGAAAATATCTAAATAACAAAGGAGGGGCTATGGCAAACTATGTTGTACTGATGAAGATTACTCCCGAAGGCGCCAAGAATCTCAAGGATGGTCCAAAAAGGTTGGCCAAATACAACGAGATCCTGGCCGCTGAAGGGGCGAAGATCACTGCAGTTTATTCTACACTAGGGCAATACGATTTTGTCGCCGTAATAGAAGGCCCTGAGGACTTGGCTAAAGTCGCCAAATGCTCTGCGGCTATATCCATGATGGGAGCGTTAAGCACTCAAACCTTGCCAGCCATGCAGGTGACAGACTTCTTTAAAGTGGTTGCAGAGATCTAAAGAACGTTTAATCCCTCGCTCAGCCAGGCTTCCTGCGATTGGTAAGATAATGTGGTTATCTCCGGTGGTTATGTGGAGTGACCTGGTCATTAACACCGAACCGCATTAAGTTCAAAGCTGAACGGCAAAAATGGGGTATGTTGCATCCACTCGAATGACGTCTGCAGCAGCCGATCCTGACTATTACATACTTGTATAAAAGCTAGCGGACCACGATAAACAAGAGAAACTATCGTGACTTATAAGACCGCTGCTACTGCGCTTCTCAAGCGCTACACCTTTATTCCCGCTGCCTTTTTGGCCTTCCGCTTGCTTTTTTCAAAGTCATATTCCATGGCTAACCACGTCTTAAAAGACAGTGCTGATCCCCCTCCGCTGATGCACATGGCATGATACCACCCGGCGAACTCGGAAGCGGTCAGGTCTTCGATGAGCTTGAAGGCGCGCACCCGGTCCTCCGTGGGCACCCCCTCTCTCCCCTTATAGTATTTCTCCAGGTACCCTCCAGTTATGGGACTCCTATAGTCCTTTTCAGTTGCCATTGTTCCCACCAGTCCACCGGCGGCGTCCTGCATGAAATAGCGGTGCTCACCCAGCTTCCTCGCTGAGTACACCTTGCCAGCAGCTACCGGCGAGGGCCTGGGGACGAACACCCCCGAATCATGCCTCCACCCCTCCACTGCCGCAGACACCACACAGGAGCGCATTATCTCAGCGCTCATGGCCATTTCACAGAGGCTATCAAATATATGGGGAGCATTTCCCACGCCGTTGTAATCCGCTATTAGTGCAGCGGCCCCGATGGAAAGGTCCATGTTTCCCGCGCGGCACATGCACTTATGCCAGAGATGAGACGCGCCAAGTATCGGCCCGAAAGTTATTACAGAGTCATACTCGCCACACATGAAGACCCGCTCCCAGGGCACGAACACATCGTCGAAAACCATCATTGCCTCGACATGGCCGCCGAATTTCGAGCTTATGGGATTCTCCATCTCCTTGGGCTCATCGGGGGCGTGGCTGGGCCTGCATATAAAGGTTATCCCCTCGGTATCTACCGGTGTAAAGAAGCCCACATAGTAATCCTCCGGGAACTCCATCTCAATAACGCACAGCATATTCGTGTAGGGAGACGCTGTGCTGTGGGCCTTGGCCCCTCTCACCACGATGCCGTCCTCCCTCTTCTCCACCACGTGCAAATACATGTCCGGGTCCGCCTGCTCGGCAGGCCCCTTGCTTCTGTCCCCCTTTGGGCTGACAAACCCGCCCCCTATAATCAAATCGTTCCTCTGGACCTCCTTCACAATCTCCTGAACATTACGGTGATAACTGGTGCCGTGATTTCTGTCAATTTCATAGCTGGTAGCCCATGCCGCATGCAGCACATCAGCGGTGATACACCTGTAGGTGCAGGGACACGGGTAGTCTCCAAGCGCACGCCACAGCCTGACCTTAGCTATAGCATCCTGCTCATCCCTCATAAGATGGGTCCAGCGGCTAGTCTCCTCATTGATAAGGGGAGACACCACCGTTGCCAGTTCACGGCATTGTGGATCCTGCCCCAGTTCGTAGGTCACCGCCGCCGAGTTTATCCCAACCTTGAATGCAGGGTGATCTACAATGTTTTCGACCTGTTCTCCCCCCAGGTAGACCCTAGGTTTCTGCCTCCTCAGGCTCTCAATGTATTCCTCCCGAGTCCTTAGTGCCATTTCTATCCCTCCTTTGCCATTACTCCTGTTAACCTTTACCTTCACCCTCACCCCCACGCCCAGGTACAGGTATAACACGGTTGTGTCAATTAGTCATAGTCCATTTTCATCGCCGGTAGCGCCGTTTTCTACCGCCATTTTTAAATGCCTATCCTTTTCAGTCATAGCGCAGAGTCACCCTGAAGGTCTCCCGCTGCGGATGCTCCCTCTTGCAATTATAATTTGCCAATGAATATCCTAGCCTAAACTTACACATAAATAAGACTCGAAGGTATTTGAAAAAGCGCTGCCCCCATCTTAAAAAATTTGGGGGCAAGCTACTGGAGCAATTACAGGCGTCCTCTCTTACATTACGGTACAAAGGCTGGCTTAGCGCTCCAAGCATGATAAATTATGGTTACTTATCAGGCTGCTCTTTTTGCATCTTGCCATGCTTGGCCTTCTCCTGCTCCACCAGTACCCGGCGCAGCACCTTGCCTATCAGGGACTTGGGCAGCTCATCGGTGAACTCTATGAGCTTGGGCACCTTGTAGCGAGCCAGGCGGGCTCGGCAGAACTCGGTTATCTCATCCTCTGTGGCACTCTCTCCCTCCTTGAGCACGATAGCCACCTTCACCGTTTGCCCCCGATAGGGGTCGGGGACGCCATAACACGCCGCCTCCCTGACCTTGGGATGCTCATAGAGGACCTCCTCTACATCGCGGGGATAGATATTAAAGCCTCCAGCGATAATTATCTCCTTCTTGCGATCTACTATAAATAAGAAACCATCCTCATCCATCCTGGCCAGGTCACCGGTATAGAGCCACCCACCACGAAGTACCATCTCCGTCTCCTCGGGCCGGTTCCAGTACCCCTTCATCACCTGTGGTGCCCTGACTACCAGCTCTCCTATGTCGCCCAGGGGCATCTCCTCCTCGCCAGTCTCGGCGTCCATTATCTTCACCTCCACATTGGGGATAGGCACCCCTATGCTTCCCACCTTGCGTATTCCCATTATGGGTGTCGCGGTGACAACAACCGGAGCCTCGCTCAGGCCATAGCCCTCCGCCAGCTTGCCTCCAGTGAGCCTCTCGAACTCCTGCTGCACCTCCAGCGGCAGCGGTGCCGCTCCGCTAGTGCAGGCCTTAATGGAATGCAAATCATACTTGCTCACGTCGGCAAAGTTGTTGATGGCAACGTACATAGTGGGAACGCCGGGGAAGAAAGCGGGCCGGTATTTGTTGATGGCCTTAAGCACCTGCTCTGTCTCAAAGCGGGGCAGCAATACCATAGCAGAGCCAGTGAGCACAGAAAAATGCATTACCGTTACCATGCCATATACGTGAAAGAGTGGCATCACCCCCATGACCACCTCCTCCCCCTGATTGCGGTTTACGGATAGCGACCAACCTCTCATCTGGTAGACGTTGGCAACCACGTTACGGTGTGTGGCTACCGCAGCCTTACTGGTACCCGTGGTACCCCCAGTATACTGGAACATAGCTATATCATCAGGGCCCGTCTCCACCGCGGGCGGTGTGGTGCTGAAGCGAAATAACAGCTCCTGGAACTTATATATCCCCTTCACCCTGGGGATTCTGACACGATGCCCCTCCTGTCGCTCCATAAAAGCCACAAACGCCTTCCGGCTCTGCTGTGGCAGGTACTCCTTGATATTGGTTACGATCACGTTTTTCAGGCTAGTTCGCTCCTTCAGCCCCATGACTATCTTATAGAAAAGGCTCAGGACGATGATGGTCTCTGCACCACAGTCTTTGAGCTGCAACTCCATCTCCCGTGGTGAGTTGAGGGGATTGGTGGCTACCACTATGGCTCCTACCTTTAGCACAGCGTAGTAGCTGATGACGAACTGGGGACAGTTGGGCAGGAGCAGGGCCACCCTATCACCCTTCTTGACTCCCATCTCCAGGAGGGCGTTGGCCAGCCTGTTAGTCTGCCGGTCCAGTCCCCCGTAGGTCATAAACGATTCGTCGTTAAAAGCCCCGGGGAAGATGATAGCGTTACAATCGGGGTAAACCTGCGCTGAATCCTCCAATAGTTGCTGCAGGGTGATATTGGGATAATTCATGGCATGAGGCACCCCAGGGTCATAATTTTTAAGCCATATCTTCTCCATGTGGCCTCCTCTCGTATGCTTTAACATATTTTTGAGGGTGGAACCCAACCTCCCCCACACCCCACCGAAGCGTAATAGCTGGTTACCTCTAGAGGCTCATCAATGCAGTATTTACTTTTTGTGGATGTATTTCATTATTAACGGTATCCTGGCATCAAGTGAAGCCCCTGCACCACCAGGAATTGATATGCCTTCAATTTGGTTTTAGTAAAATCCTGAGTTACGGTAGCTTTTTCATCAAAACTACCGTACAGTAGCCTTTTAACTTCAGGCTTCAAGCCAAGAAAATGTTGCCAGCGCAAGAGACGACAACTGCGCCATCTGAGATCTCTTCCAACAGAATGTCTTCCCTCGTTAGCAGGTATACCTGCCCACCTCTATGATCCCGCCGGCAATATCCCTCCTCAACTGAACGCCGTTTACCGGGGTGAACTGTGAGACCTTCCGCAGCATCGCCAGTTGACTATCAAGAGTCTCTCCCATCTCCATTGCCGCGAGTACCTGCCGGGCATAGTCCCTTACTCTAACCATGGCATCGTTTACGTAGAGCCTTACCATGTCAATCTTCATCTTGGACTGCTGCTCCCCGGAAGAATCGATAGACTTCAGCGCTCTCAGAAGGCCGCTCTCCATGGCATATACCTCCTGGGCAATGTCAGACAGCAGTCCCAGGATCTCCTGCTCCTCCTCCAGGGCCATTCCGTACTTCTGCGCCGCACCACCACACAGGAACAGGAATATCTTCTTTGCCCTCTCGACAAGCCTGCGCTGGTATCCCAGGAGACCATCGCCCGAACTGGGGTAGAGAGGCTCCATTGCTGGCATCTCCTCTCTCACCTTCTCCGCCACGGACAGCAGGGGTATCTCGTTCTTCAACGCCTTCCTCACAAGCTGTCCGATGATAAGGAGCCGGTTTATCTCATTTGTCCCCTCGAATATCCTGAATATCCGGTTATCCCGATAGATCCTTTCCACCGGGTATTCCTCACAGTACCCGTATCCCCCGTATATCTGGACCGCCTCATCGCCCACATAGTCCAGTATCTCCGAGCAGTAGACCTTATTGATGGAGCATTCAACCACATACTCAAATATGCTTTTAGCGCTTTGCTGGCCCATATCCTCGGCGGTGCGGTCCATGGATGCAAATATGCTGTCAATGAGCCCACCGGTGCGGTAGACCATGCTCTCCGCCATATACGTCTTTGTCGCCATCTCAGCAATCTTGTGTTTTATCAGCCCGAACTGGCATATGGGCTTACCGAACTGCACCCTTTCCTTGGAGTATCCTACGCTGTACTCTATAGCCAGCTTGGCTACCCCCACCGATCCAGCGCCCAGTTTAAATCTACCCAGGTTGAGAATGTTGAAGGCCACTATGTGTCCCCTGCCGATTTCATAAACAACATTCTCTACGGGCACCTTGGCACCATCGAGAAATATGCTGCATGTTGATGAGCCGCGAAGCCCCATCTTCTTCTCCTGCGCGCCAAATGATATACCTTCGAAGTCCCTCTCCAAAATAAAGGCAGTCATCTTGTCTCCATCGATCTTGGCATAGGTGAAGATGGTATCGGCAAACCCACCGTTGGTGACATACTGCTTGGTGCCACTGAGCCTGTAGTATTTGCCGTCGGGCGAGAGAACCGCCGTGGTTTGTATCGCCATAGCGTCGGTGCCCGCTTCCGGCTCGGTTAGGGCATAGGCCCCGAGCTTTTCACCACTGGCTAGAGCGGGAAGGTACTTCTCCTTCTGTGCCTTATTGCCAAAGAATACCAGCGGCATCGAGCCGATGCCGGTGTGGTCATTTAACGCCAGCCCGAAGGAACCGGAAAGCGCCGAGTACTCGCAGACCAGCAGGGAGGCTATATGGTCCATCTCCGAGCCGCCGTATTCCTCTTCTATATCCACCCCTAAAAACCCCAGCTCCCCCGACTTTTGCATCAGCTTGCGGGTAAGATCCCAGTCCTCGCTCTCCAGCGCATCCATATTGGGCACTATCTCATTCCTGATAAAGCTATCAACGGTTTTAATTAGCATCAGATGCTCTTCGCTGAAGTCCTCTGGGGTAAAAACCTCTGCAGCAGGCGTCTCTTCCATGAAAAATGAGCTTCCTTTTCTGATTGTCTTCTCTTTCATATCCTTCTCCTTTCCTTTTCATCGCTATCTAATTATACCTTCCACCCTCCGCCACCTCCGGTGCACACGGCGAACACATGGAGCCTAATTCTTAATACACCACAATGGCGATAATAGACCCTCTGCGATCAACTGTCAAGGAGTTTATTCGTCGGCTCTACGTCAATAGGTGTGAAAATTTAACCTCACAGCCCGGGTTATTAGCTAACTCATGAGGAGAATCATCACTCTAACTACCCCTTAGAAAATCCAGGACCTCTTTATTAAACCTTCCCCTCATCTCCATAAAAAATGCATGCGATCCACCATTAACCTTGACCAACCTGGCACCAGGTATCATATTTGCCAGCATCTCTGAAGATTGACTTGGTATCAGTCTATCTCCGGTTCCCACTATCACTAATGTAGGAGCTTTTATCTGGCCTAACCTGTCCAGAGTACTATGAGCCACAGCAGCTTCCATCTGTCCGCTAATGGCCTGGACTTCCCGAAATCTAAGGTATGTTTTTGCTAAGGGCACGAAAAATATCTTGGACAGCCTTTTGTTAAAAGATAACGTGATTACTTCACTCATTATTCTTCCCATATCTACACTTCTGGGGTCTTTAATATCAGCCTCACGTAAAGCGGAACCATGACCCACGGTTTCTACGGCACTACCGTTAGCATGCCCCATCCCTGCAGCAGTGCACGCCAGGATGAGCTTCATCACCCTATCCGGGTAATTAATGGCCATCTCCTGTGCGACCATGCCCCCTAAAGACGCCCCAAGTACGTGAGCTTTTTCAACCTCGAGACAGTCCAGCAAAGCTCTGGTGTCATCCGCCATCGTCCTGACGGTATAGGGCTGGCTCGGTTTATCGCTCTTTCCCACACCCCTGTTGTCGAAGGTAATCACTCGGTAGTATTTGCTGAAAGCACGTGTTTGGAAAATCCAACCTGATCGAGGTCCACCAAGCCCCTGTATCAGGACCAGAGGCTCTCCCTTACCGCAAACATCATAATCGATAGTGACTCCATTCACATTTGCTTTGGTCATTTTATATCACCCCCATTAGCACAGTTATCGCTTTACCCGCCTTGCATCTGTAATTCCCTAACGTTACTATAATATGTACTGTTAATAACCGATTCCCCGGGCTTACTTCTACCACCTGCAGGTAGCTTTGTCAATACCGCCATTTTCACAATTGCCGCTACCTATAATTTGGCAAAGAGGCGAGAATAAAGACGTCTTGAAGCGCTTGCATCAACTGAGCTTAAGAAATCACCTATTCTCTCCATCTTTAACCAAGACCTTCCCTATCAAGCACGCTTTTCTTAAACTTGGAGACTCGCCTTGACAGACACCCCTCAAATATAGTAACATATATGCAGAAAAGATATTTAAAAGTAGGTCGATCGAATATTTGTTATAGCATATACCTCTACCACAGGTGCAAAGTGCATGCACCTGTGATGTCCTCCCTCAAAACCCCGATGCTAACTGCAGATTTCTCCCGGAGATGTCTACTCCCCCGCGCATAACTGTCCCCCTAAATGTCCCCATAGCCAAGCCACAGTCCGATAGTGGCTCAATAGTAAAAGCTCACGCATAGTGAGCTAACGAACGCAGTGTGAGTAGCGCACTCGGTACTGCTATGGGAAGATTGTGGGTGCGTTAAGGCAGGGAAAAGCGTATTTTTAATGCTGGTTGATATTTAACCGGTGAAAGTAACAAGCGCAGAGCTGGACGATATGCACCGGCGTCTAAATCATAGAAGCGAGATATAATCCCTGTAAGGGAACTTTCAATGCCTGGATTATGCCGGTGATATGAGGAGGGTTCCATGGTAAAAGCGATAAAAGACTTCAAGATAGAGATAGACAAAGCAAAGGTGTGCCGTAACCTGGGCTACGAGAATGGTCATGGCCCATCTTCGTCTATCTCGTCGCTGATAGATGAGGAGATAGATGAGGCCTACAGCCTCATCCAGCCATCTTGCTTCTACCGGATGCTGGATATAAGTCGCATACGTCGACCCCGGGTTACCCTGGTAAACGGCATAACTTTTAGCATAACCAGCGAGGTTCTCAGCTGGGTGCTCTACCCCTGTAAGAAGGCAGTCATCTTCGTGGCCAGCATTGGCCAGGGGCTGGAGGAGAGAGCAGAGCAAGTTATGGATGAAGGGCATCTGCTTAAAGCTACCCTGCTTGATGCCATAGGCTCGGAGGCGACGGAAAAGGTAGCCTGCCATCTTCAGGAAAGGGTTCGAGAGCTTGCCAATTTGGATGAAGCGGAGATAACGCTGCGCTACAGCCCCGGCTATTGTGACTGGGATATCACCCAGCAGAAGGTTCTCTTTGAGGCCATGGACTCGGCTCCCATTGGTGTGGACCTAACCGGGGAATGCCTGATGTTGCCCCGCAAATCGATATCCGGCATCATCGGCCTTGGCTGGGGCGAGAAACGCCGTCTCAGGCTTTCGCCCTGCCAGTTCTGCACTAGGCAGGATTGTCAGAACAGGAGATGATTTGACCAGGAAAGGACTTGAAGGTGGTAAATACAAGCCGCTATCTGAGGACGATATATCCCAAATCCACGACACCTCGATGCGGGTGTTCGAGGAGGTGGGCTTTCAGGTAAATTCGGAGAAGGCGCTTGCCTTTTTCCGGGATGCCGGGGCTACGATAGAAGACAACATCGTGAGGCTGCCCCGGCAGACAGTGATGGAACTTATCGACCGGGCACCCTCGGAGGTTACCCTTTACGGCCGTAAACCGGAGCACAGTATAACCCTTGGCGGGACCAGAGTATATGCTGGCACCGGGGGAACCGCTCTTCATATAATCGATACGCAGTCTGGGGAACGCCGCCCGGCTACCTTAAACGACCTGAAGCGTATCGCCAAGCTCGTCGATAGCCTGGAGAACATCCACTTCTTCCTGCTGCCTACCTACCCCAACGATATCCCTGCAGAGGATGTAGATGCCAACCGCTTCTTTGCCGGCCTGGACAACACCTCCAAGCATATAATGGGAGGTGTTTACACACAGGATGGCATAGAGCGGGTAATCCGCATGGCCGAGACCATCGCCGGCTCAGCGGTCAAGCTTCGCCAGGAGCCATTCATCTCTATGATAATCTGCGCCATCAGCCCGCTGAAGATAGATGCAGTCTACGGGGACATGCTTATAACCATTGCCCAGACCGGAATCCCCGTAGCGCTCCCTGCGGAGCCACTCTGCGGCGCGACCTCTCCGGTAACCCTGGCCAGCAACCTGGTGATCCAGAATGTGGACTCCCTTGCCGAGGTATGCCTGGCCCAGCTTGTGAACCCCGGCACGCCGGCAATCTTTGGCTCGGTCGCCTCCATCGCCGATTTCCGCGACCTGAAATACATTACCGGGGCCATCGAAATGGGCCTCCTGAATGCTGCCAGCGCTCAGATAGCCCAGTTCTACAAACTACCCTTCTATGCTACCGCCGGCATGTCCGATGCCAAGACCATCGATGCCCAGTGCGGCTATGAGTCGGCGCTCTCAAGTCTGCTCTGTGCCCTGAGCGGAGCCAACTTCATCCACGATGCCGCCGGACTCCTGGACTTCGCCCTCAGCGCTAGCTATGAGAAGTACGTAGTGGATAACGAGATCCTGGGAATGGTGATGCGGGCGGTAGAGGGCATAAAGGTGGACGAGGATACCCTTGCCTTTGACCTCATCAAGGTCGTAGGGCCCGGGGGTAACTTCGTTTCCGCCAGGCATACCAGGAAGCACATGCGCACCGAGCATTACCAACCCGCACTCAGCGATAGGGAGCACCTGGAGGAATGGCAGGCCAGAGGAAGTCGGGACACCTTCTCTCGTGCCAGGGACCAGGTTGAGGATATCCTTGCCTCTCCCGGTTACCGGCTTCCGGATGAGGTAAGACAAAGGATTTTAAAGGAGATTTCTGGTATACTAGATTAATTTATCATGATTATTATCGGCGAGAAAATAAACGCAACCAACAAGCGAGTATCAGAGGCAATCGTCAACAAGGACGCCGCCCTTATCCAGGAACTGGCCCTCCAGCAGGCGGAAGCCGGTGCAAACTACATAGATGTGAACGCCGGAACGGGGCAGGGCGCGGAGCAAGAGATCGCAAGCCTGAAATGGGCTATAGATACGGTTCAGAGTGTGACCGATTTACCCCTGTGCCTGGATAGCTCGGACCCCCAAGCGCTACTGGCAGCAATGGCACACTACCAGTGCTCCAAAGCCATGATAAACTCGGTCAATGCAGAGCCGGGAAAACTGGAGCCCCTCGGGCGTCTGGCAGCAGAGCGCCAGGCACCACTGGTGGCCCTGGTTATGGGAGAGAGAGGTATACCCGGCAGTGTGGAGGAGCGTCTATCCGCAGCAGACCTAATAGTGACCCACCTTACTCGTCTGGGTGTGAGGGAGGACCAGTTATTCTTTGACACCCTGTTGCTTCCCATCTCGGTGGATACCGGGCAGGGGCTGGTAACTCTCAAGACTATCCAGCAGCTTAAATCCCGTTACCCATCCGCAAACACTGTTATCGGACTAAGCAACGTTTCCTTCGGTCTTCCCAACCGGAGCATAGTGAACCAGGCCTTCCTGTTAATGGCAATCTCCGCGGGGCTCGATGCCGCTATCCTGGATCCCCTCGATGCAAAGGTAATGAACTTTGTCAGGGTTGCCGATATGCTCACCGGCAAAGATCCTGCCTGCAAAGGCTTCATCAGGGCACACCGAAAAGGCTTATTGGTGTAGTAGCGAAAATGCTTAAGTGTAGCGACTAGATGAGGAGTGATGTAAAGTGAGCAGAGAAGGAATCCTGATAGATACACCCCTTACCCGGATTACCGGTGAGCAGGTAGAGATAATCCACCGGGCATCTATGGATATACTGAGCGACCCCGGCCTGATCTGTTTCAACAGGGAAGCCGCAGAGATATTCGGGGATAGTGGTGCGGATGTAACGCCGATTGAACCCAGCGACCACCCCTGCTGGCACGTGAAAATCCCGGAGAAACTCGCTCTCGATGCCCTGGATAGCTCGCCCAAGACAGTGAAGCTTGGTGCCAGAAACCCCGATAATAGCCTTATAATGCACGGCGATGAGCCGAGGGTGTACTTTATAACCGGCTCCGAGACCAACATCTGGCTGGATGTCGGTATTGTACCCTATGTCAAAAAATCCGACCCCGATACCGAGATTCAGGTGCCGGAGTTTTATCCGCGTCGCGCAACGGTTGCCGACCTTTGCCACTCAGCGCATGTATGCGAACACCTAGAAAGCGTGGATGGCTACATCCGTACCGTAAACATCCAGGATGAAGACATCACCGAAGACAACAAGGATGTCAATAAATTCTTCGCCTCCCTGAATAACACCACCAAGCACTTCATGTCGGGTCTAACCAGTCTTACCCAGCTGGACAATGTTGTGAACATGGCAAAGCTTATAGTGGGAGGAGAGAAGGAACTCAAGCAAAACCCCATCATATCCTTCATCACCTGTCTGGTCAAAAGCCCGCTGCAATTTGTTGATGACACTACGCAGACCTTTATCGAGGTCTGCAGAAGGGGGCTGCCCATAGTGGTGTCCTCCTCTCCTCAGGCCGGATCCACCGCGCCCATTAAAGAAGCCGGCATTATGGCGCAAATAAATGCCGAAGTCCTGGCCGGCATAACACTGGGCCAATTGGTAAACAAGGAGGCACCGGTTATCTACGGCAGTGTGCCGGTGAGGGCGCGCATGGACAACCTTGCCGATTCCTATGGCTCAGTCGAAACCAGCCAGTATAACATCGACTGCGTTCAAATGGCGCGATTCTACAGGCTGCCCAACTATTCCACCGCGGGCGTCTGCGACACCAAGACGCCGGGGACGCAATCCTCGATAGAGCGCCTATTCTCAGATATACTGGTTACCCTAAGCGGGCCGCAGTACCTGCATTGCGCCTACGGTCTCCTCGACGGAAACTCCGTTTTTTGCCTGCTCCAGGCTGTCCTCGACGACGCCCACTTCCACATGATTAAGTTCTTCCTCAAACCGCCGCGCATCAACGAAACGGAGGTCGCTGAGAGCTTGAAACAAATAAGAGAGGTGGTGGCCACACCGCAGAAACTGTATATAAGCTATATACGCAAGGTGATGCGCAGCGGTGAGATCTCTATGCCCTATCCCTTTGAAGGGGACGGGGAAAGGGATGAGGTAATCGCACTGGCATACAAGAGGATGCAGGAGCTTCTGGCAACACCCGTTGAGCACATAGACCAGGACACCACATCCAGGATATTCCAGGAAATACCTGGCTTACTACCCAGGCTAAATGTATACCAAGAAGGGAGGTAGCGATGAGCGAAGATATCATTGCATTACTTAAGGAAAATGTAATACAGGGCAGAAAGACCCAGGATGACGAGGGGATAGATGAAGAACTAACCGGGCCCGGGGTGGTGGAGCTTACTCAGGCGGCGCTGGACAGCAACATACCTCCGGATGTGATAATAAAGCAAGGCCTCACTGCGGGAATGCAGGTTGTGGGAGAAAAGTTCTCCACAAAGGAATATTTCATCCCGGATATGCTGGCCTCAGCCGAGGCAGTGGGAGAAGCGATGGACATCCTGAAGCCCCTCCTCGAGGCTTCAAATGCGCAAATAAAAGGTAAATTCGCCATAGTGACTGTGAAGGGAGACATCCACGATATAGGTAAGAATATCGTTGCCATCCTGCTCAAAGGGGCTGGCTATGAGGTGAACGACCTGGGCACAGATGTACCCACTGAGAAGATCGTGGAGGCTGTAAGGGAATATAAACCCGATTACCTGGGGCTCTCCGCCCTGCTCACCACTACAATGGTGGCAATGGGGGAGGTGCTCGAATCCCTGAAAGAGAATAACCTCAGAGACAAGGTCAAGGTACTGATCGGTGGAGCAGCGGTATCTAAAGATTATGCCGATAAAATAGGGGCGGATGCCTACTGTGTGGATGGGTTCGAAGCAGTTAAGGTGCTCGAGTCTTTTCAGAAAGCGAAAGCATAGTTTGAATACTAGAGAGTGAGGCAATATTTTATGTGCGGAATAGCAGGATGCTTCGGGATACAGGATACAGATACCATCAATCGCATGCTGGATGCGTTGCCCCATCGGGGGCCAAATGACCGCGGAATACACACCTTCAACAGCACCGTTTTCGGTCACACCAGGCTTTCTATCGTCGATGTGGCTAAAGGTCACCAGCCTATCCTGGCCAACGGCGGCAGGACCGGTATCATCTGCAATGGAGAGATCTACAATCACATCGACCTCAGGCAGAAGCTCATATCCAAGTACCAGTTTAAGACCAAATCCGACACTGAGGCCATCCTTCACCTTTATCGAGAGAAGGGTCCTGATTGCGTGAGAGATCTTGATGGGATGTTCGCTTTTGCCATCTTTGATGGCGATGATTTCATGCTGGCCCGCGACCCCATTGGGATAAAACCGCTCTACTACGGCTATGTGGGGGATAAACTCTACTTCACCTCTGAACTGGGAGCCATGACCCTCGCCGGTGTGGATGATTGCTACGAATTCCCTTCCGGGTACTATTACACCCCCAAAGAGGGGTTCGTGCAATACTATGAGGTTCCGCCTATTGAAGACCACCTTTTAACCGATGTGGAAGAGACCTGCAAGTTGATTCGGGAAACCTTTATCAGGGCAGTTAAGAAAAGGCTGCTGGCAGATAAGGAAATCCATGTGGGATCATTCTGTAGCGGCGGGCTGGATAGTAGTCTGGTGGCAGCCATAGCCGCCGATGAAATTCCACACCTTCACACATTCGTGGTGGGTATGATAGACGAATCTGGTGATGAGAGCGATGACCTCAAGGCATCCCGTATTGCAGCGGCACATATCGGATCGACACACCACGAATATATTTTTACCGAGGATGACTATTACGAAGCGCTGCCAACCGTTATCAAGAAGCTTGAGAGCTATGATCCCTCTCTGGTGCGCTGCGCCGTCCCCTGCTACTTCACCTGCAAGTGCGCTGCCGATTACGTTACAGTTGTTCTTACCGGAGAAGGCGCAGATGAGCTCTTCACCGGCTACCACTACATGAAGCATTATCCTATTGACGTTCTCAACAAGGAGGCCAGGCGCTGCATTGGAAACCTCCACAACATCAATTTACAGCGAGCCGATCGGATGGGGATGTATTTCAGCCTGGAGCTCAGGGTTCCTTTCCTCGACGAAGAAATGGTTGACCTTTCCATGAAAATTCCCCCTGAGCTAAAGATTCGCGAGTCTGAGAAGGTTGGGGCCAAGATCGAGAAATGGATCCTGCGCATGGCCTTCCAGGATACTGGTTACCTCCCCGACGATATACTGTGGCGATATAAAGTCCAGTACACTCAAGGAGCAGGCTGTGAAGACCTGGGAGAGAAATTGGCCCTGAGTGAGGTGAGTGAGGACGAATATGAACGCATCAAGGCCGAAAATCCCCAGGCTACTATAAACAGCCGTGAAGCAGCATACTACTTTAAAATCTTCCGCCAGTTTCGTCCCCAGGACTCGGTGCTTGGATCCATAGGAATCTGGACCGGCTTCGACTTTGCCGAGGAAAGGGAGCGTGTCCGGGGCACCATGGATGGTGACCTTAAGCATGCACATGCAGGGAAGTAAGAGGAAGAGGGCAAGATAATATAAAGCCGGCTCTCGCGTCACATGGAATGGACAATCTTAGGCTCCGGGGGGTGCATGGTGATCCCCAAACCCCTCTGCCGCTGCCGGGTCTGTCAGGAGGCCCGAGAGAAAGGCGTTCCCTACTCCAGAGCAGGCCCCGCCAGTTTCCTTCATGACATCAACCTGCTTATCGACACGCCCGCGGAGATTATAACCCTCTTGAACCGTTCTTCCATCCGTACTATCGACTACCTGATCTTCACCCATCTGGACCCCGACCACGTTGAAGGCTTACGTATCGTAGAGCAGATCACGCTGGATTTTCGCACGTGGCATGCCTATCCAGAAAAGCAGATCTGCCTGCTTCTGCCCGAAGGGTTAAGCGAGCGCGTTAGGCATATCCAGTCCCAGTATGGTCCCCTGATCGATTTCTATCGTGAAAGCGGATTTATACGCCTCGAGCTTTTTCAGAACGACGTCTGTATAAAAGACATGAAGATTACAGCCATCCCGGTCGACCGAGGCTCCCAGATGTCTTTCGTCTACGTCTTTGAGAAGAGAGGGCACAGGGTTGTCTACGCTCCCTGCGACATCAAGCCATTCCCGGAGCACCGCTATGAGGTTCAAAAAGCCGATCTGCTGATAATCCAGCCGGGAATATTCGAAGGTGGACTAAAGCACGGCTTTAAATACCCACCTGAACATATCTCAAGAACTACCCTCTACACCTTCGAGCAGACCATGGATTTAGCTGCGCGTCTTCAGGCCAAAATGGTGGTATTCGTTCACCTGGAGGAATACTGGAATAGGAGCTACGATGACTATCGTGCCCTGGAATCGGATAACCCCATGATACGCTTTGCCCATGACGGTATGCATCTGACGGTGTGACGTGGACATCCCTTAGGCCAGTACCAGAGTAAGGACAGGGACTAATTGCCATACTCGAGCTGGTATAGCAAATGGACTCATCTAATAACTCTTATATAGCGATTTTTCACGATATCTAATAGACCGGCCAGCAACTCTACCCCCTGGTCTACCCATGTAGATACCTGACAACCGGTATCACATTATGCCCTTCAGGTGACAGTACGTCTCAGTCCAAAATCTAGTTCAATCGGTTACCTAACCCTCTCCCTTTCATATACCTCTTGACAATTATAGTATAATATGTTATCATACATTATTATATGTTAAGTTATATTATATTTTGGTATGTTCTGTTATGATATTGTAGGTGGCCAGAACGGGAAAATCTAATACTATAAGGACGGGCACCATGATAAACGAAAACTCAAACAATAACCGAAATAACAGGGAAGGAAACCAGTTCCCAGATAGACTCCTCACCGTCCGTGATGTGGCTGAACTGCTGCACGTCCACAGCAATACCGCACGCCGCTGGAGCGACCTCGGCCTTATTAAAAGCTACCGCGTCGGCCCACGTGGCGATCGTAGATTCAGGGCTGAGGACCTCAATACATTCATTACCACCGTTAGGCCAACCTTGGGTGGATCAGTCCTCATTGTCGACGATGACCCCGATATCCGGCAACTCATGGAGGATGTCGTCGAGGGTGAAGGCTATATGGCTACCGCCGTGGAAAGCGGCGAGAGAGCCATCGAAGAGCTGGATAAGCAGCACTTCGACTTCGTCTTCCTCGACCTAATGCTGCCGGGCCTGACCGGAGTAGATGTGCTCCGTTTTATAAAGGAGCGTAACAATAAAAGCATAGTGGCTGTCATTACCGGACACGGTGACGATACCCTCGCTCTTGAGGCGATGGAGCTGGGCCCCATGTTTTTTATCCGGAAGCCCTTCGACATTTCCGAGATCACCACGGTTCTCGACGCAGTGATGCAGCGCCCAGATAATAGCTCCAGCAAACCTTAAGCTGGAAAGATGCTCTTACCTTTCTATCCTCTCTGGCAAAAGGGGTAGCTAACGTAAGCTACCCCTTTTGCTATTACCCACCCTACCCGAGTATGCCCAAGGGCCATTCATTCCCGCAAACGACTGCTCCTCTCATCGACAGCACTACTTCTGGATCTACCTCCTCCCCACAGTGGTACCATGATTATCCAGTAAATTATGTATTCCCGGCCCACAATTAATGCCACTTAACCGACTGTGATAGCACCACACATGATGCACGACCTTCTCTCCCCCACCCACAACCGTATCCGATGAGATAAAAGTCGCATACAGGCGTTACTCCGTGACCTATACTTATTACCAATGCCAAACAGGGGATGCGTGATAAGTAATAAACTCAAGACTGCTCTCGAAGAAACGACTGGCGAAGGCACGTGCAGTCACTACTGGGATAATAAAGACGCAAGAAGGCCCCACCTACAGGGCATTTATCATTTCTGCGGCGGAAAAAATGAAACCGATAGCTTTGGAGCTGATTGGGAACTTCCCGT
>DAOUEU010000134.1:0-11179 GCA_034430255.1 Dehalococcoidia bacterium
CCACTGTTTCTCGAGACATGGGGTAAGATGAGATTTGAGAAGCGGAGGCAGATCGCGGGTCAGCTTGTAGAGCTTGCCGAGGATGACCCTTTGCTTAACTTCGATGCCATCTTCTATGTCTGTCTTCGCGACCCCGACGAGATAGTTCGTATGAGGGCTATTGAGGGCCTGTGGGAGTATGAGAACCACTCCCTTATCGACCCCTTTATTACCATGCTCAGGGAGGATGGCGGGGAATCGGTTCGTGCTGCCGCTGCCCAGGCACTGGGCAAGTTTGCAATGCTTGCCGAGCTGGGGAAATTGAGTTCGGATGATGGGGCAAAGGTGGAGGAGGCACTGGTAGCGGTAATAGGAGACCAGGGGGAAAAGCTTGAGGTGAGGCGTCGGGCCGTAGAGGCAATAGCACCCCTTAACCGGCCCAGGGTAACCAGGATTATTCAGGATGCCTACCAGAGCGGTGATGACAGAATGCAGGTCAGCGCTATTAATGCTATGGGAACGAACTGCGATCCCGCCTGGCTCCCAACGCTGCTGAAGGAGATGGAAAACCCTGATGCGGAGGTGCGCTTTGAAGCGGCGGAGGCCTGTGGGCAGATGGGTGAAGAGGAGGCGGTGCCTCATCTGGTGCGGCTTATACATGACTCTGATAACCAGGTGCAACTTGCCGCCATAGCTGCGCTGGGGAAAATCGGCGGCGGCGAGGCAGAGGCGAAACTCCGCGAGTGCCTGAATCACCCCGATGAGCACATCCGCGGTGCTGCAGACGATACCCTGGATGAGTTGGGATTCGGTAAGGATCCCTTCTCATTCAGAATTACATAGTTGGAGTTTGGCATGCTAAAGGGTCGCAAGGTGGTGCTCAGGGAGAAGAGGCTGGAGGATGCCAATAGTGACTATACATGGCGGAGCGATGATGAGCTCGCCCGTCTCGATGCGGCTCCGACCCTGAGGATACCCTTCACCCATTTCTTAGCTAGCTACGCCGATGAGCTGGCCCACCCGAGCCGGCGCCGCCGCCGCTTTGCTATTGAAACCCTGGACGGTAGGCATATCGGCAACTGTATGTACTACAATATCGACGAGGGTAAGGGGACGGCGGAACTGGGGATCATGATAGGCGACCGCGAATACTGGGATCAGGGTCATGGCAGCGACGTGGTCATTACCCTCCTCGATCATATTTTCAGCACCACGAAGCTCGAGCGGGTCTACTTGAACACACTGGAATGGAATATCAGGGCGCAGCGCTGCTTTGGGAAATGTGGCTTTGTTCGTAGTAATCGGCGGAGGAGGTATCACAACAACTTTATTACCATGGAGATATATCGTAGCTCCTGGCAGCATAATGCCTCGCTCAGGGTCGATCAAACCGAAAAAGAGAAGCAGGAAGGATAGCCCTCCCTGCTCCGTTGGGTTTACAAAACTCTTATGTCTTAGGTGGTGATGGGTTCTCCAGTCCCGCGGCCACAGATATGGGCACGAGCTCACAAAGCTCGTCCACAGTCCACATCCCTTTCTTATAGATAGACCTGATACACTCGGGCTCAGAGAAGAGGTGGATCTCTCCTCCCTTGACCGAAAAGGTACGGCCATTTATAGTCGCCGCCTCATCGGTGCAGAGGAATACGACTAAGGGGGATACGAACTCCGGCGGCGTAAATATGGTCTTCATGAAGTTATCCAGGTCGGTACCACTTATTCCCATACTCTTGCCCCATGCAGACTTCAGTTCCGGTGTCAGCGTCATCCTTGTGCCGGCCATGGGACGAATGGCATTGCAGGTGACACCGTATCTTCCCAGGTCCCGGGCCAGTGTCCGTGTGAGGCCGACAATCCCCTCTTTGGCAGCGCTGTAGTTTGCCTGCCCCATATTGCCCAACCCTGCATCGGAGGAGGTATTTACAATCCGCCCGTTGCGCTGCTTGCGGAATACCACACTAGCCTGCCTAGCGCAATTGAAGTGACCATAGAGGTGAACCTTTATTACGGTATCCCATTCCTCTTCCGACATGTTAAAAACCATGCGGTCCCGCAGAACGCCAGCATTATTGATCAGGATATCCAGACGGCCGAAATTATCGAGGGCGCACTGAACCATCCTCTCTGCACCTTCGAAGCTAACAACATTCTCGTAATTAGATACCGCATCGCCTCCCATCCCCTTGATCTCGGAAACCACCTCATCGGCGGGTGTCTTGTCCGCACCGGTGCCATCCAACGCGCCACCGAGATCGTTTATTACCACCTTAGCTCCCTCAGCGGCGAGGGCCAGGGCATGGCATCGCCCCAGTCCCCGACCGGCGCCGGTTACCAGAGCAACCTTTCCCTTCAGTCTCTCTCCCATTATCAACCTCCTCGCTTCTTAGAGGGGAGAACCACCACGGCACTGCCAGGCGTAGTCTTCTCACCTTTCGCGTTTTCTACCCAGATGTTGCACTCTACGATATTCTCACTATCCTCCACCCGCTTAGCGGTAACAGTGCCCTTACACCACCACGTATCCCCCTCATGGGGCTCGGTCATGGTCTTCATTTTTCGAGGGTAGTCCATGGCCCGGTACTGGCAGGAGAGTTTCTTGAGGCTGCCTTCCTCACCGATCCAATCGGTCATGAGCTGTCCCAACCAGGCACGCTTCAGCGCGCCGTGGACGATGGGACTGCCGACCATCATTGAGGCCGCAAAGCTATCCTCGTAATGTAGGGGGTTGTAATCGCCCGAGCCACCGGCCCACTTAACCAGCATCTGGGTTGTAGCCACCTTAGCAAGCGGGGTTACTTCGCTGCCTACTTCAATATCTTCATAATAGAGCTGTTTTTTTGCCATTGCTTCCTCCTATTTAGCTACAAATTAATGTAGCCCTTGCTTTGGCTACCATATCGCCATTCTGATTCAGATAGGTCTGCTCCATGGTGAGAAAGAGCATCTTGCCCGACTTACCCACCCGCTCACGGGCATCGGCGAACTTTCCGTAGACCACCAGGGTATCGCCGGCGCGCACCGGGAGGTAGAAATCAAAATCCACCCCTCCGTCAAGGATACGCATCATGCCACTCTCAAACACAGCGCCCAACACCTTACCCATAAGCTCTCCCGCCTCCAGCCCACCGCCTTTGACCGGCCAGCCGAAAAACCCCGGAGGGCATATTATTTCCCCATACCTGCTATTTCTGGCATACTCCACATCGCGGTATAGAGGGTTGGGGTCATCTATTGCGTCGGCGTAACGTGTTATGGACCCGGCCTCCACCTTCAGAACGGCAGGTGGCGATACCTGCCCTAGCATGGACGTAATCTTCTCGGAAATTAACGAGCCCTCGGTCAATTCACTTACCTCCTTATACTTTAGTTACATATAATAACGCCAGGCGGGGCGACTATGACGCCTTGCCCGGCTTTCCTGCTTTATAACTTTATAAAAGGGGCTTTTAGGATTAACCCCTTTCATTTCTGAACTCCCCAGCATTTGACCCAAAGCAAAATAACAGCAAACTACGAACGCCAACCAGAGAAAGTCTACATCAGCACGGTTACTATTGTCAAGCCTCTCGTGCGTTCCTCTGACGCTGATATAATTGCCATCATGTTAAACCTTCTCCAGTGGAGCCAGGCTTAATAGCAGCCGCTTCAGCCCGGCGTCACCCTTAAATGCCACCGTGACCTCCTGGTCTTCCCCGGTGGGGTTGCAGTTCACCACGATCCCGTCGCCGAACATGGTATGGCGTACGTGGTCACCGGCACCAAGGGCAGGCTTGGGAGAAGAAGTAGTAGAGGGCGAAGCTATAGGCCGCACCTTGCTTTCCCTGGCATCACCCGGTGGCATCACCAGATGGGAGGGGATGTCTGAGAGGAAGCGTGAGGGGATATTTACCGATGTGCTCCCCATGGAGCTGCGGCGGAAGGCGCGCAGGAGATAGAGCCGCTGCTTGGCCCGAGTAACCCCCACATAGCATAAGCGGCGCTCCTCCTCCATCTGATCCCGGTCATCGTAGGATTTTCGATGGGGAAGTAGTCCTTCCTCCATGCCCACAATGAAAACCACCGGAAACTCCAGGCCCTTTGCGGCATGCAGGGTAATCAGCGTCACCGCATCTACCTTCTCATCAAAGCTATCGACGTCGGACACCAAAGCTGCACCCTCAAGAAAGGAGGAGAGGCTATCCTCGGGTGCCAGATGGCGGTAGTCGTTTGCTACGGTTCGCAGCTCCTGGATATTCTCCCACCTGTCCTCACCATCTTCCCAATCTAGTATATATTCTTTATATCCGGAGCTCTCCAGTACCAGGTCGTAAAGCTCGACGATGTTAAGCTCTCTACTTACCGCGATCAGCTGGTTAAGAATTGTGAGGAAGTCGGTGAGCACCCGTCTGGTCCTGGGGTTAAAGTGAGTTTTTTCCTCTGCATCAGCGATCATCTGAAGGGCGGTATAGACCGGTAACGAGCGACCTTTAGCCCACTGCTCCAGCTCCTCGATAGTGCGGGAGCCAATCCCCCTTGGCGGCACATTAATGACCCGCGCCAGGCTAACGCTATCATAGGGGTTGTGGATCAGCCTTAGGTAGGCGATTATATCCTTAATCTCGCGCCGCTCATAGAAGCGGGTTCCGCCCACCAGTTTATAGGGCATTCCATAGCGGATAAAGGACTCCTCAATAGCCCGCGACTGGGCATTGGTGCGATACATCACTGCGCAGTCGCCGGGCTTGAATAAACCCTGGCCAAGCAGGCTATCCACCTCACCCACCACGAACTGGGCTTCCTCCTGCTCATTATATGCCTCGGCAACGGTGAGCGGCACGCCGACCTCATTCTCCGTCCACAGTCCCTTCTCCTTTCGCTGGCGATTGGCGGATATCACACCATCTGCCACCTCGAGGATGGTCTTGGTGGAGCGGTAGTTCTGCTCCAGATATACTACCTTGGCATCGGGGTAATCGCTCTCGAAGCTGAGGATATTTCTCATGTCGGCAAAGCGCCAGGAGTATATCGATTGGTCCGGATCTCCCACCACACAAATATTGCGGTATTTCCCTGCCATTTGCCTGGCCAGAATATACTGGACGATATTGGTATCCTGGAATTCGTCGACCAGGACGTGATGGTAGCGCTGCTGATATTTGGACAGCACCTCGGGGCATTGGCGAAAGAGGATGACTGCCTTCATCAGGAGGTCATCGAAGTCCAGCGCCTTGCTCTCGTCAAGGAGTTTCTGGTAGTGCTGATAAACCCGCGCCACCACTTCATCGAAATAGCTATTCTTTACATAATCCTGTGGCACTATGAGGCGGCTCTTGGCTGAGGATATGGCAGAGAGGAATGGTCTCGGGGGAGAGCGCTTGGGGTCGATGTCCAGGTCCTGGAGGCTTCGCTTGATGAGTCTTAGCTGATCGTCATCATCGTAGATGACAAACCTCTGCTCCAGCCCGATGTGTGCTCCTTCCTGCCTGAGGATGCGGGCACAAATAGCATGAAAGGTGCCCAGGGTAAGGTCCTCCACCGTGCTGCCCAGGAGGTGATAGATACGCTCCTTCATCTCCCTGGCCGCTTTATTGGTAAAGGTCACTGCCAGGATATGATGGGGTTTGATTCCCCAGACCTTGACCAGGTAGGCGATCCGATGGGCAATAACCCTGGTCTTGCCGCTGCCGGGGCCAGCGAGAATAAGCAGGGGCCCCTCGGTAGATTCTACCGCTTCCCGCTGCGCCGGGTTTAAGCCTTCAAGAACATCCACGCTTAGATTATAGCATTACAGGTCGGTCACAAAAAGGGCACAGCCTTCCTCTCCACATACGTGAAGCATGAACAATGGAGATAAAAGGCAACCTCTGCGGCTTCGGGATTACTGGCCACCCCGCTCTTCTGTCGGTGGACCCTTTGCTGTTTTTTACATGGGGAACGGAGGCATGGAGAGGTCTCCAAGCTCGCGTATCCTCTCATCCAGCTCCTTAACCGTCCACCTTCTGCCTATATCGATTGCGTTCCCCGGTGTCCAGGGTATAAACACCTGGACTTTGCCCCCAAAAACGGTGAAAACACGGCCGGTTATGTCTTGCGCCGCATCGCTGGCGAGATAGGCCACGAGAGGGGAGAGGTTCTCCGGTGCGAACGTATCGAAAGAGCCATCCTCTGGTGGCTTCTCGCCCATCATTTGGGCCGTCATGGGTGCCCCCAGCGTCATTCTGCTTCTGGCCATGGGGGCAACGGCATTGGAGGTAACGTTGTATTTACCCATCTCCCTGCCCCATACCATAGTCAGGGATGCAATGCCGCCTTTGGCCGCCCCATAATTACCCTGACTTGCATTCCCGCCGAGGCCGGCGTGGGAAACGGTGTTTATTAGTCGCCCGTTTATCGGGTTCCCTGCTTTACTCTGCTCATAGAAATAGAGACAGGCCCATCTACCGCAGTTGAATGTTCCCTTGAGGTGAACGGCGATAACGCTGTCCCACTCCTCTTCGGCCATCTTGAAGACCATCCTGTCCCTGAGGAAACCGGCGTTGTTGACCAGGATGTCCAGCTTGCCGAAGGAGTTGATGGCGGTATCTATAATCTTTTTGGCGGCTTGGTAGTCAGTTACGCTATTGTAGTTAACTACCGCTTCCCCGCCTGCATCCTTAATCTCCTTTACTACCTGGTCTGCCGGGCTCTTGGATTCTCCGCTGCCATCCGCCTCGCCTCCGAGGTCGTTAACTACTACCTTCGCACCTTCCGCGGCGAGTGCCAGGGCATGTGACCTTCCCAAACCTCTTCCTGCACCTGTTACAACTGCAACCTTGCCATCCAGTATGCCCATCTTCTTTGATTAACCTCCTTATTTCTACATATCGACCTATTTACTATAACATATCTATTGTCGACTGGTCAAAGGACTGTAGTCGTCCAGAATATTTATAACAATTCACCGTTCGCCTATTGTAGTTGTCATCCCATGATTTGATAATAGGGTTGTGGTTTGCTCCGACAAAGGCGCGATGTATTGACATCTCACCCCACATTGCCGAAAATGGGCATCACTAGGGAAACTGGAAAGGAGCGGAGAATGGCAAACCATCTCTGTGTTGAAGAGCTTACCACTGAAGAGGCCAAGATGTATCGTTCGCTAGCGCGGCAGTTCACCGAGGGTCTTATCTTTCCGGTCAGGCAGCAGGTTGATGATGATAAGGATCACGCTAAAATCGTGGATCCTATCATAAAGCAAATACTGAGGGACTTCGGCCTGGCAAACATCATGCTGGATGGAGAGTCACCGATCAGGTTTATGGTTAATGCCTGCGCGATGCTGGAGGAAATAGCCCGGGGGGACAGCGGAATAGCTGTTGCCCTAGGGTGTGCCGCCTGGTGTTTGGTACCCATCTGGTATGAGCCGTATAAAAGGCCAGATCTGCTGAAGGAATTTGTAGCCATTTATGAAGAGGCTGAATTGCCCCTGGGCTGCTTTGCCATGACTGAGCCTGAAGGGGGTTGCGACATCGAGAATCCTAAGATGGAAGGTCGTAAGATCCATACCAGGGCCAGGCTCGATGGTGATGAGTGGGTGATAAACGGGGTCAAGCAATGGCCTACCAACAGCGGATCATCCTGCCTCTACTGCACCGTGTGCACCACGGACCCTGATCTGGGAGATGAGGGAGTCGCCGTCATCTATGTTCCCTATCCCATCAAGGGGTTGTCCTTCGGCAGGTTCGAGAATAAGGCGGGGATGACAGCGGATACAAACTGCACTATTTACTACGACAATGTTAGGGTTCCAAGGAGGTATAGAGCGGCGGGGCCCGGTGGTGATGCCAACCTTCTGCATCAGGTTATAGTGGTGGGCTCGCTTGGCAGCGGTGCAATGTCACTGGGAACTGCCCAGAACGTATTTGAAATCGTTACCGACTACGCCACAAAGAGGGTGGCCGGGGGCAAGCCGATAAAGGAGCATAGTGTGAACGCCTGCACCCTGGCGGACATGGCTATCGGGATCGAAACTGCCAGGACCTACATTCTAAACACTGCCTACATGTTCGATCGCCCTGAAACCTATGGTGCGAGATGGTCGGCCGAGATGCTGGCCAGGGCAAGGATCGCAAAGGTCTATGCTGCCGATGTCAGTATTATGGTGGCTAATAGGGCGATGGAGATGATGGGCTCCTATGGCTATACCAGGGATGCCGACGTGGAAAAACACTGGCGGGATAATAAGATGATGCAACAGTGGCTGGGAGGGGCACAGGTGGGTCGCCTGGATGTTGCGCGCCACTTTTGCAGCCTGGAAACGCTCTAACCCTCATCCGGACTGGGGTTGGTAAATGGAGAAGGGCTGCCCGGTAGTGATGACTGTTTTCTCGCTGTCTATAGCTTGGCGGAGGTGTTTGGGTAGGGAGAAGAGGCCCTGGTGGGAGAGGCTATCGTAGAAGCGAAGAGGTTTGTTGAGCCCAGATGAGATCAAACTGTCTATCTCTGCGGGATCCGGGAGGGATAACTTCTGTGAGGCCAGGGCGAAGCCCCAGGTGCCACCATAGCTGGGGATGAACGTATCATAGGGAAAAACGAGGGGAAACGCAGCCTTCAGGGTATTGATAACCGCGGTGAAACATCGGTGATTCCCCCAGGAACTGGAGCCCGCCTGGAGGGAAATGATGCCATCTGTGGCCAACGTTTCTCGAACAAGTTGATAAAACTCCTTAGTGTGAAGTAGATAGGCTGGACCCTCCTCTATGGGCTCGGGTAGATCCAGGATGACCACATCGAATTTCTCACCGCGGTCGACGCATTCCTGGAGATAGTTTCTCGCATCGACGAAGCGAAGTTCCAAGCGGCTATCCTCAAAGGAGCCCTGGTGCCAGGAGGGGAGAAAGCGACGACAGATATCGATGACCTCCTCGTCGATATCCACCATGACCACCGCCTTCACCGAGGAATGGGATAGCACCTCCCTGAGTGTCGCCCCTTCGCCACCGCCGGCGACGAATACCCTTTGGGGATGGGGGTGAGCGATCATCGGGGGGTGAACCAGGGCTTCATGGTATATAAACTCGTCCAATTCGCTGGACTGAATCTTACCGTCCAATATTAGACACCGGCCAAGGCTGCCAGAATCGATTATCTGGGCAGATTGGAACTTTGTCCTCTCTGAATGGATAACCCTTTGGATGCGATATGATTGCACCATCTCGGGTGTAATATGGTCATGAAACCACTCATTTTCACTCATCACTCACCTGAGGGTTCAAAATTCCCTCTGTTTAGTTCTAGAACAGAGTGGTCTCTTGCCTGAAGCTCTCTCACCAGAAGATCAACTGCCTTTTGTGGATGAAGGGAGTTGCCGCAGGTGAAGATGTCTATTGCGGCGTAGCCATACTCGGGCCAGGTATGAACCGAAAAGTGGGATTCGGCAATGATCACCACGCCGCTAACCCCACCATAGGGGGAGAATGAGTGAAAGGATTCGCTCAGTATAGTCGCACCGGATACCCTGCAGGCGGAGAGGAGGGTATCTTTCAGGAAGTCGCGATCGCTCAAGCGATCGCGGTCGCAATTATTGAGTTCAAGTATCAGGTGCTTCCCTATTGCTGCCAATCACTCACCTCCTTTAAAATCAACAAAAAGATTTTAATCCAACATGGTACAATTTATCAATAGGTGGCTGATATGAAAGGGATAAATGTTGAGTTAGAAAAGGCGCCCTTTTTACATTGGGCGATTAATTGGTAGCAGGCCAGCATGAATATGGAGATTGCTAGACTGGAGAGGAAGCTCTTGGAGGGCGAAAAGAGCGAAAGGGGAGGGGAAATAGACCTCGCTCATGGGGCGCTTCTAGCCTCTGGGGTGGAGACGGTTAAGGAGTTGAACCACTATCTTGAAAAGATTGACTGGCTTTGCCGGAGAATCGCTGAGGCGCTCCTAGATCTTCCCCCAAAGGGCAGCGATAGTGAAAAGGCAAGAGTAATCTTCAACTGGCTGTGGCGAGAAAAGACCCATCGCTATGAGTATGGGGGCAATTTTAGGCTAACCCATGTGCTCGGTGCCCAGCTTGGGGGTGAAGAAAAAGTGGGCAATTGTCTGGGGCTCACCGTCCTTTACAATGTGCTGGCCCAGAGGTTCGGTCTCGAGGTGAAAGCGGCTCACCTGGAGGATGCCTTTGGACTGGGACCACACCTTTTTACCGTGCTCTCTGCCGGGGAACGCACCATCGATATCGAGAACATCTTCCCTGATGGCTTTGACTACCGGGGACATCTAGGTACTGAGCAGAGGGAGGAGTGGGGAGACCGGGAGCTTATCGCCGATATTTATCATAGCGTGGGCAATGATCTGTTCGCCTCGGGAAAGTTGGAGCGCGCCATCGAGAGCTATGATAGGGCGCTCATGTTGCATCCCGGGTGTAATAGGGCACACCTCAATAAAGGGATAGCTCTGGTCGAACTGGGGAGGGTTGAGGAGGCGACGGAGTGGTTTAGGTAAAGGCGGTTATTCGTCCTCCTGCTCATCCAGCTCAGCCGCTTTTCGGGAGAACCAGGGGCCCAGCGATAGGAATTCCCCGCGGTGAAAAAATATCTGGAGTGCCAGCACCAGAAGCACGACATCAAGAGCTAGGCTGTACGCTGTAAGTAGCGGCACCGCCGGGCCAAAGCAAGGGCAGATATCAATGTTCAGTCCACGGGCGAGAGCCGTGATCTTGGCAACGGCGAAGCTCAGCACCACCAATGCGCTAACCGCGGCGCTAACCCTGAGCAGTAGTCCCACCACCAGAAAAATACCCATGGCGATCTCCAGAGGTGGCAGAACATAGCCATAGGCTGTGGCCAGTTGGTGAGGCAACATATTGTACTGGTTGATCTCCCATATCAGGGTTTCGATATGGCCTAGCTTAACCGCGCCGGCGAAGATAAATACCCCTCCCAGGGCTATTCGTGAGGCCAGTGCCAGATAGCGGTGGAGCAGGAATGGCTCGGCGGGTTTCCAGTAGGGGCTCAGGGCTTGCCATGCCCGGTTGATAGTCGCATTTTTCATACTCCATATTATATTGTGCTTCGCCTCTTGCTGTCCATCTTAACCATTATCCCGTGTTGCGTCAAGATAAACTGTTACCGAACGGATATCGTTGCGTCAGAAATACCGGTTACCGAATCCCTCTGAGATCTAGCCTTAGGTGCCGGAGTAGGGCATTCTACCAGGGCCCACAGGCGCTCCAGGTTCC
>DAOUEU010000135.1:0-14200 GCA_034430255.1 Dehalococcoidia bacterium
CTCCAGATAGATATAAGGGCAAGGGAATAAGATATGCTGGTGAGCGGGTCCGCCTCAAGCCAGGAAAATCAGGCAAGGTTGGTGCAAAACGATAATGAGTAAAAAGGATCTCCGAACAGCGCGCCAACGAAAACATAGAAGGGTGCGGAGAAAGGTTTCGGGCACTGCCGAGCACCCTCGCCTATGTGTTTTCCGTAGCCTGAGCCATATCTATGCCCAGTTAATAGATGATGAGCAAGGCAATACCATTGTTTCGGCATCAACCCTTGACCCAGGGATAAGGTCTGAGTTAGAGGGGAAGCAGAAAGTGGCAGTTGCAGCTCTTGTAGGCAGCCTGGTAGCCAGGCTGGCAGTAGAGCGGGGAATCAGCGGGGTGGTGTTTGACCGTGGTGGATACAAGTATCATGGCAGGGTGAAAGCCCTGGCAAATGCGGCTAGAGAAGGAGGCCTAAAATTCTAAATCTGGCGTGTCTTTCCGGAGCGTGGGTTTGGGGGCCTCAAGTGGCGGATCCTTATAGATCAGGTAAGAGCGGAGTTTAAGTAATGGAAGGGATAGACCAAAGCGAGTCAACAATAAATGAGAAACTGGTTAATATAAAGCGCGTGGCTAAGGTGGTCAAGGGGGGCAGGCGATTCAGCTTTACCGCACTGGTAGTCGTAGGCGATGGCAATGGGCACGTGGGCGCTGGATTGGGTAAAGCTAAGGAGATACCCGAAGCAATCCGAAAGGGGGGTGCTATTGCCCGGAAGCAAATGATCAGTGTACCGATGAAGGATGGAACAATTCCCTATCAGATAGTGGCTAGGTATGGTGCAGCAAAGGTACTTCTCAAGCCAGCGGCTCCTGGAACAGGGTTGATCGCTGGGGGTGGGGTACGGGCAGTGCTGGAGCTAGCCGGGATCACTGACATCCTTACCAAGTCACAAAGGAGTGCTAACAAGATAAACGTAGTGCGAGCCACCATACTAGGACTCAGTCAGTTGAAGGATCCTCAACAGGAAATAGCGAAGCGGAAGTCGAGGTCCACCGAGGAGGCAACGAGTGGCTAAGCTGAGAGTCACCTGGGTAAAAAGCGGTATTGGGCACCCGGGGGATCAGAGGCGGACACTCCAGGCTTTGGGGTTTCATCGCCTCAAACAGACCGTTGAGCACGAGGACTCGCCAGCGGTTCGCGGCATGCTTATGAAGTTAAGACATCTGGTAACCGTAGAGGAGAGCGGTGATGCAGAATAAACTGGCGCCGCAACCGGGGGCCAAACATAAGATAAAGAGAATCGGACGGGGCCTCAGCAGCGGGCATGGCAGGACCGCTGGGAAGGGCTCCAAGGGGCAGAAGGCGCGGGCAGGGTATAAAGTACGCCCCGGCTTCGAGGGAGGGCAAAATCCACTAACCAAGCGCCTGCCCGAGTTGCGGGGGTTTAACAATATATTCAGGATAGAGTATTCCACCATCAACGTGTCTCACCTTAACCGCTTTGAGGCAGAGAGCGAGGTAACGCCACAGCGACTCGTGGCTGAAGGACTAATCAAGTCATCGAAACAGCCGGTAAAGATTCTCGGCGATGGTGAAATTAAAAAGCCTCTTACCATCCGGGCAAATAGGTTTACTCAACAGGCAAGGAGAAAGATAGAGTCTGCTGGAGGAAAGGCAGAGGAAATAGGTAGTGACACAAGAGCGAAGAGAAGGTAGACCCAAGCTGCTTCAGGCAATGATCGATGCCTTTGGTCAGACAGACCTGAGGAAGAAGATCCTGCTCACCATTGGCCTGCTGGTAATCTTCCGCTTTGTAGCCCATGTCCCCGTACCCGGAGCTGATGTCGAAGCCATGCGCAGCTTCCTGGAAGGGGGAGGCGGTTTGGCGGGAGTGGTCGGGATGGTGGACCTGTTTAGCGGGGGCGCGATGAGGAACATGAGCATAGCGGCTCTGGGGGTTTATCCCTATATAACCGCGCTTATTATAATGCAGCTCATGGTCCCGGTGATCCCTCGCCTTCAGGCAATTTCTCGAGAGGGAGACGCTGGGAGGGCTAAGATCAATCAGTACACCCACTGGCTGACCGTGCCGTTGGCAATACTCCAAGGCTACGGTCAGCTAATACTGCTACAGACGCAAGGTATATTCCCTGCCGATAGTATCGGCCTCTCCGGGGCTGCGCTTATGCCTACTATTACTATGGTGCTGGCAATGACCGCAGGAACTATGTTCCTCGTCTGGCTCGGGGAATTAATCACCGAGTATGGAATCGGTAATGGCGTTTCCATGATAATCTTCGCCGGCATCGTTTGCACCCTGCCGGAGATGGTCGGGCGAGGCTACCTGGCTACGGGAGATCTGTGGGGGCTATTCATTTTCATCGGTTTAGCCCTGGCCATTCTGGTCACCATCGTTATCTTTAACGAGGCACACCGACGCATACCGGTGCAGTACGCCAGGAGCCTGTATCGCGGGGGGCGGATGTATCGTCAGTCCGGCGGTACCCATATACCGATTAGGGTAAATTCAGCAGGGATGATCCCCGTAATCTTCGCCATGGCGTTACTCATCTTCCCCGGGGTTGTCGCCAGCTTCTTCGCAGACCCTACTGGCGGCTTCGCCAATACAATTGTAAACCTCTTCTCGCAGAATAGCGGATTCTACTGGGCAATGTACTTTTTCCTGGTTATGGGCTTCACCTTTTTCTATGCCATGATAGTATTCCAACAGCAAAATCTGGGTGAGACACTTCAGCGGCAGGGTGCTTTCGTGCCCGGAATTCGCCCCGGTAAAACCACCCAGCAATATCTTAACCGGATCATCACGAAGATCACCTGGGCGGGTGCCCTGTTTCTGGCCTTCGTGGCTATCTCGCCATTTATTCTTCAAAACATAACCGGCGTTCAGGTCCTGGTATTGCCAAGCATCGGTATGCTGATTGTAGTGGGCGTGGCCCTGGATACCATGAGGCAATTGGAGGCCCAACTCATGATGCGTCGCTATGAAGGTTTCCTCAAGTAGGGAGTGCCTGGCATGCGTTCTGTTCTTCTGGGTGCACCGGGATCGGGTAAAGGAACACAGGCGGGAATTATCGCTGATAGGCTGGGTATAGCCCATATTGCCTCTGGCGATTTGTTTCGTGATGCAGCAAGCAGGGGTGATGAGATAGGGGGACAGGCAAAATACTATATGGAAAGAGGGCTACTGGTCCCCGACGAGATAACTATCAGGATGATCCTGGAACGTATTGACAATGCTGATTGTGCCAAAGGCTTTATCCTCGATGGCTTCCCCAGAACCCTGGACCAGGCAAAGGCTCTGGATGTGGCACTGAAAGAAAGAGGGGAAGCTATCGACAAGGTGATATATATCAGTGTTGCTACAGATGAGCTGGTGAGGCGCTTGAGTGGTCGGTCTATCTGTAAAAGCTGTCAGACGCCCTACCACGAGGTGTCATCGCCGCCAAAGGTGGCGGGGATATGTGACCTTTGCGGGGGCGAACTCTATCGGCGCCCCGACGACTTGCCCCAGACGGTAAGAAAGAGAATTGAGGTCTACTTTACTGAGACGGCACCCCTCATTGACTATTATAGAAAAGTAGCTAAACTGGTCGAGATCAGGGGAGAGGGAGAGATCGAGGAGATCAGCGATAGGCTCATTGACGCCCTCCCCCATGATTGAAATGGGAATAATAATTAAGTCATCACAGGAAATCGACACCATGAGAATGGCAGGGAGGATTGTGGCAAACATACTTGACGTATTGAAGAGGAAGATTGAACCTGGTATTATCACTGAGGAATTAGATGCCATAACTGTTAGCGAACTGAGCCGGCATGGTGCCACATCATCCTTCAAGGGATATCGTGGCTTCCCTGCCAGCTTGTGCGTCTCAGTTAATGATGAGCTTGTCCATGGCATCCCAGGAAAGCGTATTCTTAAGGATGGCGACATCGTATCTCTGGACTTTGGCGCGATATTTCAGGGCTTTCACGGCGATGCCGCGATAACCGTGGGTGTGGGTCAGATAAGTACACAGGCACAGAAGCTACTGGAGGTAACCGAGGGAGCGCTGAGTGCGGGTATCGCCAGTGCCCGAAGTGGCGCCCGTTTAGGGGATATCTCGGCGGCCATCCAGTCATTTGCAGAGTCACGAGGGTTGTCGGTAGTGCGCGAATACGTAGGGCATGGTATCGGTAGAAATATGCACGAAGACCCTCAGATACCAAATTACGGTTCGCCGGGACAGGGACCGCTCCTCAGGAAAGGGATGACACTGGCTCTGGAACCGATGGTGAATGCTGGTGGATGGCGTACCAGTGTGGCTCGTGATGGATGGACCGTTATCACCGCCGATGGTAGTCTCTGCGCGCATTACGAGAATACTATTGCCATCACTGACGATGGGGCAGAGATACTAACCAGTCTTAATTAGGTATCAGGATATGGGCAAGAAGGAAGCTATCGAGGTTGAGGGGAAAGTGGTTGAGCCTCTGCCTAACACTATGTTCCGTGTTGAGCTCGCCAATGGGCATAAAGTGCTGGCCCACATATCGGGAAAAATGAGAATACACTACATCAAGATACTCCCCGGTGACAAGGTGCTGGTGGAGCTTTCTCCCTATGACCTGACCAGAGGGAGAATTACCTATCGTTTTAAGTAGATTGCTGTTTGGTGTAAGGAGAGAAGCATGAAGGTGCAGGCTTCAGTTAAGCGGCGATGTGAGAAGTGCAAGGTCATCAAGCGGAAGGGAGTGGTGAGGGTTATCTGCGAGAACCCAAGGCATAAGCAGAGGCAGGGGTAGTTGTCTTATCGTGATAAGGTAACCGCTGGGGAAAATAGGGGAAAAACGAGAGGGATAAGATAAAAAGATGGCAAGGATAGCAGGGATAGACCTTCCCAAGAACAAACGAATCGAGATTGGATTGTGCTCCATATACGGCATTGGGCTCTCCACGAGCCAGAAAATCCTGGCGCAAGCTGAGGTCGACCCCGATACCAAAGCCAAGGATCTTAGCGAGGAGGAGGCAAGCCGGATCAGGGAGGCTATCGATCGGGATTACGAAGTAGAAGGGGAACTGAGGCGGAAGGTCAATCTAAACATTAAGCGGCTTATCGAAATCGGTAGCTACCGTGGCATCAGGCATCGCCGTGGGTTGCCGGTTCATGGTCAGCGCACTCGAACTAACGCCAGAACCAAAAAGGGTGCACGCAAGACGGTTGCCGGACGTCGCCGCACCGTGACCAGGAAGTAAAGGAGCACTATGCAAGAGAAGAAAAAACCAACGCGGGTTAAAAGAAGGGAGAGAAAGGCCATCCCCAAGGGTCGCGCCTATATCCAATCTACCTTCAACAATACCATCATTACACTTACCGACCCTTCGGGCAATGCCATCGCATGGGGGAGTTCGGGCACCGCTGGTTTTAAAGGATCGCGCAAGGGAACTCCCTATGCCGCGCAGCTTGCTGCCGAGCAGACGGCGAGAAGAGGGATGGAGCATGGAATAAAACAGGTTGAGGTCTACGTGAAGGGACCGGGGAGTGGGCGTGAAGCGGCCATCCGCTCTCTCCAGTCAGCAGGGCTCACTATTACTGGGATCAGGGATGTAACCCCCACCCCCCACAATGGCTGCCGCCCTAGAAAAAGGAGGAGGGTATGAGTATAACAATTAAAAGAATGCAGGTTACATATGTCCTCTGATGCTATGCTGAAGAAGGAGTGGGGCTAAAGTTATGGCTCGCTATACCGGACCAGCTTGTCGGCTCTGCAGAAGGCAGGGCGAGAAGCTGATGCTAAAAGGGGATCGTTGCACCAGTAGAAAGTGTGCCTTAGAGCGGCGTAGCCTGCCCCCAGGGCGGCAGCGACCGCAGCGTCGGAAAATATCTGACCGCGGCCTGCAGCTAAGGGAGAAGCAGAAGGCAAGGCATACCTACGGAATTTTAGAAAGACAGTTTCGCAAGCATTTTGCTGAGGCTGAGAAGCAACCAGGGGTCACCGGCGAAAACCTGCTCCAGATTCTGGAGATGAGGCTTGATAATGTGGTATACCGCCTGGGTTTCGCTGACTCGCGAAGGCAGGCTCGTCAGATAGTTCGTCATAGGCACATTAGCGTTAATGGACATAGGGTAGATATCCCCTCTTACCTGGTCAAGTCGGCAGATGTGATTGCATGGAGGGAAAGTAGCGTATCAACGGAGTACTATAAGCGTATGGCCCAGCAGATTGGAGATAAGATAATACCCGAGTGGCTGGGCCTAGACCGAGAAAAGCTCTCTGGCCTGGTCCTGGCCCCGCCCAAGCGCAGTAATATCGACCTTAGTATCAATGAGAAGGTCATTGTGGAGTATTATTCCCGATAGTTATTGGAGGTAAACGCTTGTCCGAAATCGTGAATCCCCAAATAGAATGTGCCGAGATCTCTGATAAATATGGCCGCTTTATTACCGAGCCTCTTGAGAGAGGTTCTGGTATTACCATAGGGAATGCCATGCGCAGGGTACTGCTAAGCTCACTACCTGGCGCAGCGATAACTTGTGTCAGTATCGAGGGAGTTCAGCATGAGTTCTCCACCGTACCAAACATGAAAGAGGATACTATAGAATTTATGTTGAATGTCAAGAAGATCAGGCTCCGTCCACTCTCATCTGCTGGTGGAAAACTGAACCTGAGAGCCGAGGGCGAGGGTAACGTTTTGGCCGGTGATATCGAGCCATCGGCCGAGTTCGAGGTGGTGAATCCCGATCTTCACCTAGCCACCCTAGATTCCCCCGAGGCTAAACTGATCGCGGAATTCAATGTAGAACAGGGCAAAGGATATCGGCCTGCAAGCCAGGGCTACCAGCCTGCAGGCTATGGCGATGGTCTTCCCCTCGGGGTGCTTCCCATGGATGCAGTCTTCACCCCCGTGCGCAAGGTCAACTATAATATCGAGACCATTAACATGGGGCAACTCAGCTACGAGAGATTGGTCCTCGATGTGTGGACCGATGGCACCATATCACCAGTTGAAGCTTTAAGCCATAGCGCTCAGCTATTAATCGAACAGTTCCAGCTATTTTATGAACTCGCCAAAGTCCCGTTGCGGGTGGGAGAAAAACAGCCTCGTCTCCCCATACCTCTGGAACAATATAATATGCCTATTGAGGAGCTTGGCCTTTCCGTGCGTACTTCTAACTGCCTGAAGCGGGCTGGTATCACAAAGACAGGGGAGCTTTTTGAGAAGAGTGAGCAAGAATTGCTGAACATAAATAATTTCGGAAGGAAGACGCTGGAGGAGTTGATGGGACAACTCCGGGCGAAGGGTCTAATCTCAGAGGATAGTGAAGAAGAGAAGTGGAACAAGGCAGAGGATGAGGCAGCGGAAGATGCGGCGATGCAAGATGAACCAGCGGAGGGTTTTTAGCAGATGAGGCACCACATTGCCGGCAGAAAGCTATCCAGGCCAACAGGTCACCGGGTTACAATGTATCGAAACCTGGTAACCGACCTTTTAAAATATGGAAGGATAGTGACCACTGAGGCCAAGGCGAAAGAGGTTCAGGGCATGTCAGACAGGATAATCACCCTGGGAAAGGGAGGCAGCCTGCATAACCGCCGTCAGGCTCTGGCCTTTGTAACCGATAAGGAGGTGGTAGCAAAGGTTTTCAATGAACTTGCCCCTAGATATGCCCAGCGGCCGGGTGGCTATACCAGGATAACTAAATTTGGACCCCGTCGTGGAGATGGAGCACCAATGGTGCAACTGGAATTGGTGGAGTAATCATGACTATCGCCCTTGTCGTGGAATATGAAGGCACCAGATATCATGGATCCCAGATTCAGCCAATTGTGCCCACCATCCAGAGTGAGCTTGAGCGTGCCCTAACGATGGTTACCGGGGAGGAGATTCGTACTTCATATGCTGGCCGTACTGACCAGGGGGTTCACGCCAAAGGGCAGGTAGTCGCCTTTCACACGGATTCCCCGCTCCCCCCAAACACCATCGCCCGCGCGCTGAACCATTACCTGCCAGATGATATTGCCGTTAGAAATTCTTATATGGTAGACTATGCTTTCGACCCGCGAAGAGATGCCTTGAGCCGGGAGTACTGCTACTACATCTGGAATAGCCGGAGCCCTTCCCCTCTCTTGAGACGTAGTGCCTTTTTTGTTCCCAGGCCCCTCGATATTGCGGCTATGAACGAAGCTTGCCAGGCTATTCTGGGAACACATGATTTTGCCCCTTTTGCCAGCTGCCTAAACGGTAATAGAAATACGGTGCGTACCGTTTATAAGGCGATGGTAACGAGTGAGGGCGATCTGGTTAGCTTCAACATTGTGGCCAACTCCTTCTTAACCCATCAGGTACGTAATACAACGGGTGCCCTGGTGAATGTGGGGCTGGGAAAGAGCGATGTGGCAACCTTTTATGAGATTCTTAAGTCAAAAAAGCCATCTACAGCGGGGCCTACTCTACCACCACATGGGTTGTGTCTTTTGAAGGTTAATTACCCCGGAGAGGTGAAGTGAAGACCTATAGCACAAAATTATCAGATATCACACCCCAGTGGCATGTTTTCGATGCCACAGGAAAAACCCTGGGGCGACTGGCATCAGAGGTAGCCACCCTGCTCCAGGGCAAACATAAACCAATATATGCCCCTCACCTTAATACCGGCGATTTTGTTATCGTGTTAAATGCGGCCAAGGTCAGGGTGACCGGTAAAAAAGCACAGCAAAAAATCTATTACCGTCATTCCAATTATCCAGGCGGGCTTAGAAGAACCACCTTTGCCCATATGATGGAGACGCACCCCACCCGGGTAATCGAATCTGCCGTGAAGGGAATGATTCCCCACAATCGACTGGGACGGGATATGATGAGGAGGCTAAAGGTCTATCCAGGAGATGCACACCCCCATCAAGCTCAGGTGCAGGAATCAAAGGTAAGGGACATTCAAGAGGGAACTATCAAAAAGGGGGCGTAGTTGAACGATAAGGGCTACTTTTGCGCTACAGGAAGAAGGAAAAATGCAGTGGCTCGGGTGAGGCTGTTTTTCGGAGCGGGAGCCATCGTGGTAAATGGCCAGCCATATGAGAAGTTATTACTTTCGGAGAGGTTTAGGAAAGCAATCCTGGAGCCGCTGGTGGCGACAGACAGCCTGGAAAGGTTCAGCGTTAGCGTTAAGGTGACCGGTGGTGGCTATGCCGGGCAGGCCGGGGCTATCCGGCACGGTATTGCCCGTGCCCTGGTGGTGGCTGATGAGAGCCTGCGTCCGCTACTTCGCAGTTACGGAATGCTTACCCGTGACCCTCGCGTGAAGGAACGAAAGAAACCTGGCCTGGTCCGTGCCCGCAAAGCAAAGCAATACACCAAGCGATAATATCTCAGACGCTCCTGGGAAGCCCCAGCCCCCTCTGAGCAATGATGTTACGCAGGATCTCCGAGGTGCCCGCAGCAATGAGCATGCCAGTTGAGTTCATATACATATCTGGCATCATCCCTCCAAGGGGAGCCCATTTTGAGCCTATCCACAGCTGCCCATAGAGCCCCATTATCTGGGTCCCCACATTGGTAATCCGCTGAAGTGTTTCAGAAGCGAATACCTTAATCACAGGAGCTTCATAACCGGGCAACTCCCCTTTTACTTGTAGCCAAACGATTCTATAGCCAATCAAGCGGCCAATCTCGACCTCAATGGCCAGCTCCGCGAGCTCCTGCCTTATTAAGGGGTCTTTACCCAGGGACTGCCCGTTAACCTTTGTTTCCCTGGCAAAGCTCACCAGTTCCTCGACGAGCCGCCGGGCCCCACCAGTGAACATAACGCCCATGGTCCTCTCGAAGGCCATGGCAATCATAGTATTATACCAGCCGCGATTCTCCTCACCTATCAAATTACTTTTAGGGACATGGACACCGTCGAAAAAGACCTCATTAAAAGCAATATGCCCAGCCATGTTTAAAATGGGGCGCACCGTGATGCCCCGGGTCTTCATATCGACAAGGAGGAGGCTGATGCCGTGGTGCTTCTTAGAGGCATCGGGGTCGGTCTTAACAAGCAGCCAGCCCCAATCGGCAATGTGAGCAGCGCTGGTCCATACCTTCTGCCCATTTATGATGTACTCATCACCCTTAAGTACAGCACGGCACATCACATTGGCCATATCCGAGCCAGCGCCGGGCTCACTATACATGGTGCACCACCATTTCTCCCCGGCGGCCAGTGGCGGCAGGTGTTCATTCTTCTGTTCCTCGGTGCCCATAAGGAGCAGGGTGGGGCCAACCCAGGTTATCCCGCCTACGCCCATATCTATACCTGGCAATAGGTGATAGGCTGCCTCCTCTTTAAATATCATGTGCTTAATTGGAGAGATCTCCAGCCCGCCGTACTCCCTGGGCCAGTTCATGGCAAGCCATTTCTTCTCCCCCAGCCTCCTTGCTACCTGCCTGGTTAATTCAAAGTTCTGGGGATCAAACTCGGTCTCCAGATCTCCCCAATGCCCTGATGGCAATGGAAGTTCATGCTTGATAAAATGTTGCACCTCACGGCGAAATGCCTCTTCCTCTGGGGTAAATTTAAAATCCACAGCAGCGCACCTTCCTGCAGAAACGCTTTCTAATTAAGGACTATATTTCGGCACCCGCAAGTCGTCCCTTCATATAATCGATGGCGGCCACCGGGGAGGGATCAACCTCATTAAGTAGTGCCAAGTAGTAGCTAACGTAGTCGCCAAGCAGCACCGCGCTCATCATCTGGCTCAGTAGGCTCTCGCCTTTAGCCTCCACCACTTCATAGTCGACCCCGGCATCCTTGAGGAGATCAGCGGTAATCTCGTAGCGGATTAGGATGCGGGGGTGAAATAGGGCAGAGCGCAGCATTATCACGAAGACCTTCTGGTTAATCCATGGGGGATACCTATAGCCGACTATAGCATTGTGGTTCAGCTCAGGAAAGTATTCAGCGAAAGCCCATACCTTGCTGCATTCGTTTAACTGGGTCTTCCAGCGAAAGGCCACCTTAGAGAGAATACCTGCCCCATAAATAGTCACCAAACGCCCCGAGAGCCTGACCGCCAGCTGCTTGGCTCGATTCGCCTCGAGCGGGATGCTCCTATCAAGATTTAGTGCTAGCTCCTCTAGAACCCTTATAGTCTCATCTACATCCTGCTGCTCTATAGTGATAAGCCCCATCTTTTTAAAAAAGGCCAGGAGCGAAAAGAAGCTGTAGCCTAAGGCAACGCGGGGCTCAGCTTTATAGTGGAAGGTGAATACAGGAATGCCCTTTTCTAAAGAGAGGGTCTGTAATCTGCCTCCGGTTGTGATCACCAACTTCTTGGCGGTTGTCTGCAGAGCTTTGGAAAAGGCAGAGAGCGTCTCCTCGGTGTCACCGGAATAGCTGGAGGCTATGACTAGGGTCCGCTCATCTACTAATAGTGGCAGATTGTAGTCCCGATGCACCAGAACGGTAGCTTTACCCTGCATCATAGTCAGGGTGCGTACCAGGTCGCCGCCAATAGCGGAGCCCCCCATTCCGATAATGATCACCTTGTCCACGTCGGCGTAATCGGGGGGAAGGGGGAGGTCGATAGCGCCCTGCCATGCCTTGAGACACTGCTGCGGCAGTTCGCCGATTCGCCCTATCATATTAGAGGGATCGAATCTCTGGTAGATTTCGGGGGCATCCAGATTTGCCATAATCTAAACCCCAGCCATCTTTCTTCCCAAAGCGAGGAGGCCCTTGACCCGCGCTGTGCTATCGCTCTCGGCATAGATTCGCAGAATGGGCTCAGTCCCTGAAAAGCGGATAAGCAGCCAGGTGCCATCAGCCAGCAGGAAACGGAAGCCGTCGCTGGTCTCGATTCTGCTGACCGCGGTGTTATCGATATGGCTAGGCCTGCTCCTTAAGAGGCGATGGGTGATTGCCTCTCGTTCACCGGCAGGGAATTCGATGTCAATACGCTCGAAGTAGTGGGGGCCAACCTTGCTAAAGAGGTAGTCTACAAGTTGAGACGGGCTCTTTTGCTCCCTCACCATCAGATCCAGAAAGAGGAGGCCAGAGAGTATGCCATCGCGCTCCGGCACATGGCCACGGAAGGCAAAACCGCCGCTCTCCTCACCACCGATCAGCGCATCCTCGGCAATCATCTTTGGGGCTACGTACTTGAAGCCCACGGGGGTTTCATATACTGGCACCCCATAAAGAGCCCCCAATCTATAGAGCATACTGGTCGATGTCATCGTCTTGATGATTGCGCCACGCCTGCCGCAAACCTCTAGAAGATAGAGAGCAAGCAGGGCAAATACCTGAAGGGAGGTAAGAAATCCCCCTCGCTCATCTATGATGCCTATGCGGTCGGCATCGCCATCCGTGGCCAGGCCAGCGCTGGCCCCTTCTCCCTTCACCCTGGCGGAAAGCTCCCCCAGGTTTGATGCTATAGGCTCAGGCTGGAGGCCAGGGAATAACGGATTTCGCTCGCCGTGTATCTCGATAACCTCCATGCTGCCTCCGCACAGAATGCGACGGAAGTATCCAATCCCCGCCCCATACATCGAATCAACTATCACCTTAAGTCCGCTCTTGCGCAGTCTCTCCAGGTCAACCAACTCCCCGATGTGGTGAAAATAGGGAGCGGTAGGGTCGATCCTGGTCACCATTTCATTACTAATTGCCTGCCCCAACGGCATCCGCTTAACCACACCGCCAGCCTGGATCCGGGATATATTCCTCTCTAACTCGGCGATAACCTCTGGAGAGGCACTGCAGGCGCTATTCACCTTGTACTTGAAGCCGTTCCAGGATGCTGTGTTGTGGCTGGCAGTGATTATGATGGCACCGCCAGCTTGTTTCAACAGGATGGAGTAGCTAATTACCGGGGTGGGGGCAGCATCTTTGCAAAGGTAAACCCTGATACCATTGGCGGCAACGACCTCTGAGGCGGCAGCAGCGAAGTCCTCGGAGGCAAACCTGGTATCATAACCCACGACCAGGCCATAACGGGCAAGCCCCGCACTATTAAGGTAATCGGCAACGCCCTGTGCACATACTCTCACGTTTTCAAAAGTGAAATCATCGGCGATAACCCCCCGCCAACCATCGGTTCCAAATATAATGGGTGTGGCCAATTTAAATCCTTTCTCGCCAGTAGTCCAAGAGATCCTTTAGTTTCTTTTCGAAGGGGATTTGAGGCTGCCACCAGGTTAGGTTGCGGAACTTGGTGGCATCGCAGAGTTGAAGACTAGCTGTATCTATCCTGACCTCGTTACTGGCATCAGTCGTGCTAAGAAGCATATCGAGCATCCACCTCACCTCCCTGTCAGCTCTTGGTAAGAATGCTTTTCCTCAGGCCAAACCTTGGTCCCCGGAAGCAATCTCTTATCGCTACCTATGATCACATCACTACCCAAGACACAACCCTCCATAACCTCGGTTCGTTCTCCAATGGCTACACTTTCCGCTATCACACAATTCCTGAGCGATACCCTCTGTCCCAGTTGAGCGTTCTGCCAGACTACTGACCCCTCAATAAGGCTGTTTTCCCCAATTCGGCAATCTTGCCCGATGACTGAGGGTCCCTTTACCAGCGCCCCGGAACCAATAACGCAGTTTCCACCAATTACCACCGGACCCTCGAGCTCAGCTCGAGGCTGTATGTCACAGCCTTCCTCAACCCATATCCCATTGCCAGCTTGCTCCCCAGGGAATCTCCGGGTAACCTTTCCCTTGAGCAGGTCATGGTGAAGCTTCAGGTATTTCTCCGGGGTGCCGATGTCGATCCAATAATTACTGGAGTGGTAGCCGTACAATGGATCGCCGTGCTCCAAGAGCAGGGGAAAGAGACCTTGCTCGAAGCTGAATACCGATCCTTCAGGGATGTCGCCTAGCACTTCAGGCTCAAGAATGTAAGCGCCGGCGTTTATCATATTGGTGGTTACCTCATTCCGTCGCGGTTTCTCCAGGAAACGCCGCACCCTTCCCTCATCATTTGTCTCCACTACTCCATATATGGTGGGGTCCTCCACGGGCGTTAGGGCGATTGTGGCCTTTGATCCCCGCTTTCGGTGAAACTCCATCATCGCGGTGAGGTCGATGTCGGTGAATACATCGCCATTAAAAACAAAGAAGGTTTCATCGAGATGCTCATCGACATTCTTAACTGCCCCCGCTGTGCCCAGCGGGGAATCTTCCAATGCATAGCAAAGCTTTACACCGAAGTTGCTGCCATCGCCAAAGTGGCGCTGGCAG
>DAOUEU010000136.1:0-2798 GCA_034430255.1 Dehalococcoidia bacterium
AGATTTATCAGGTTGGTGCTGCTGGGTTGGGTCGACCGACTTGGGGGGGCTGTATTTGGCCTGGCACTGGGGGGCCTGTTCTGTGCAGCGGCACTCGCAGCGAGTGTTAAGTTCGGTTTAGGCTCAAATTTCATTCAGGATTCGGGCATCGCTAAACTGCTTCTAGACTGGCTTCCTGCGGTGCTTGTCCTGCTTCCCGGTGATTTCGGCGATGAGGTGCGGGAATTCTTCCAGTAGAGCTACTTTTTAGCTTCTATGGGTCATAAGTAGAGGGTGGCAGTGCAGCTTCACCCACTGCTAAAGTGGTGAATTAGGCCCATTGGGAAGACTGGCTTTAAGCCTAATAGTATATAGCATTCATGCCATTGTGATGGCGATTTTGGCAGCCTATTGGTGGAATTATTCAAGCTTCTGCTGGGTGTAACAGGATCTACTAAATGGAGATAATGTCAATAAAGCCCTCTTGGCTTTATATTCCGGAGTGGCTCTTAGCTGACACATGGCATTTCCCATATGCCTATAAAACCTTCCGTAAATACATTCCCCGGGAGTCGCTTGTCCTTGAGATTGGCTTTGGTAGCGGCAGGATCCTTACCCGAATAGCCAGGGAGCTGAACTGCAAATGTGTGGGCGTTGAGGTTGAGGATGATGCATTCCCCTCGCTCTCCTTTTTCTCCCAGCAGCATGGGGTTACGGTGGAGGCGTTGAAGGGTGATGGTTTCTCGCTCCCATTCAGGGATGAGAGCTTTGATGTAGTTTACTCGGAAGGAGTGATCGAGCACTTCCCTATCGATCGAGCTTCACAGATGATTCGGGAGCACGCTCGGGTTTGCCGAACGGGGGGTCTGGTAATCATATCCGTGCCCAACAAGTTCGCCTTTCTGCACTCTCTGACAAAGCTCTTATTGGGCCAGAGGTTTCTCTTCTACCCTGAAAGGAGTCTCTCAACCTTCGAGCTTTTCCGACTGATGGCGTTCTCAGGTCTCAACCTGGTAGTGAGGGATGGCTTTGCCTTCGGCTGCCAGTTCTATATGTTCCAGGCTTTTTTCCTCGACCGGATCTCCTTCCCCATATTGAAAAGGATAAATGCAAGGCTGCTTTCCCTGTTTAAGGAAACAAGCCTCTACCACTTTGAGAATCCGCGGTTAAATGCTCTGGTTGGCTTTCAGACCTTGGTCGTAGGTCGACGGTAATATTAGCCTGGCATTAAAAGGTGCCCGGGGCGGGTTCCTCCCCCGGGTGAAGCGTGCGCCACTTTGCGAGGAGCTGCTCCTTCGTTTCTTTATGCGCTGGGTCAGGGGTACAGCAATCGTCGATCGGGCATACCTCGGCACAGCGCGACTCTTCGGCGATTCCTACACACTCGGTGCACTTTTCCGGATCGACTACATAGGTTGTCTCGCCCTCACTAATCGCCTCATTTTTGCATTCCGCCTCGCATGCGCCACAACTGATGCACTCATCGGTAATCTTATAGGCCACCGGTCATACCTCCTTATATTTCATACCTTATTGTCGATTATTTTTTATATCGCTTCCCCTTCTTGGTTAATCACCTCCTAACGAAGTTTCTCTCTTAAGGCTGTGGCCACGTGCTCCGGAACTAGATCATCGATGTCGCCCCCCAGTTTGGCCGCCTCCTTAAGCAGGCTTGAGCTAACAAATTCGAACTCCAGTTTGGTCATAAAGCAGACCAGTTCCACGTCAGGAGCGAGCTTCTTGTTCATAAGGGCCATCTCGAATTCCCTTTCGAAGTCCGAGCTCATTCTCAGGCCGCGCACTATAGCGACGGCTTTCTTCTTTCTAGCAAACTCTACAGTAAGCCCGTTGTAGCGTTCCACCTGAATGTTGGGAACGTGAGCCAGCGCCTTTTTCATTAGCGATGCCCTTTCCTCGGCGGTAAACAGCAAGGGCTTAGGTGGGTCGTCGTAGACCGCCACCACCAGTTGCTCGAATAGGGCTGCTGCTCGCTCCGCAATATCAACGTGTCCCATAGTTGCTGGGTCAAAACTTCCTGGATAAATGGCAATAGCCAAGATGAACCCTCCTATTGATATACTGAGATACAGGTATCGCCATGCCGGCGTTCCTTAGCGAGCTGGAAATTTCCATAGACTGAACTCAGCGGTAGACGGTAAGAGTGTTCTACCGCAATGGTTGAACCAACCCCGACCAAGCGGGAAATCACTAGTTGCTCAAGGGTTTCAATAACGGCGCGCTCTCGGTATGGTGGTCCCATTAATACTATACCATAGTTCTTATTGAGAAGGGAAATGGCCTTAATTGAGCTCAATTGGTATACATGGGCTTGCGCGCTCAGTCCGGTATGATCCAGGTTATGCTTAATAACAGCGTAGCACCTGGGATTTTGCTCAACGAAATCGGCCCACCCCGCACCTCGGCTTAGCGCCTCGAGACCCATTGAGCCAGTGCCTGCATAAAGGTCAAGCACACAAGACCAGTCAGCGGCCATCGATTCTAAAATGGAAAAGAGCGCCCCACGTATCAAGTCGGACGTAGGGCGGATGTAGACACCTTTTGGCGATTTAATAAATTGCCCCTTCGCTTTGCCTGCAATAATGCGCATTCCCAGTAGAAGCCGATTTCTTCCCCCTATCCAGGGAATATTATACTATGGAGAATACTACTCCCGTCAAGGGGGCGTGTTGCGTCAAGATAAACTGTTACCGAACGGATATCGTTGCGTCAGAAATACCGGTTACCGAATCCCTCTGAGATCTAGCCTTAGGTGCCGGAGTAGGGCATTCTACCAGGGCCCACAGGCGCTCCAGGTTCCC
>DAOUEU010000137.1:0-4192 GCA_034430255.1 Dehalococcoidia bacterium
GCATCGTAGCTGCAGTGATAGGCAAATTCACCTACGAGACTCTTCAGAACCAAGTAGTCGTTTTCACCCAGTTCAGCGACACCTACTTCCTTCCCCAGTTGAAATTCCTGAACATCCCCTCTCATGTAAATAATGCCGCCGTGCATACCTGTGCCGATGAAATTCGCCTTATGCCGCCCCCCTTCTTCGAAGTTTAGTCCCAAGAGGATTAGAATCCCACCAGCCATATACTCACCTAAGAAGTCTTGAGCTGTACCACCAATCACTATGATAGGTTTCTTATCTTGGTATTCCTTCATATGAATACCTGCCCGGTAGCCAACATCCCCTTTAACAAAAATCTTACCTCCTCTAGCTGATAAGCCAAGAATATCTCCGGCGCTGCCGTGAATAATTATCTCTCCGTTATTCATGGTGTTGCCGCAACCATCCTGAGCATTGCCACGAACAATGATTCTTGGGCCATCCATGAAAGCACCCAAATCGTTGCCAGCAGTGCCAAATATTTCAATGTCTACTGGCTTCGCCAAGTCTGTGCCGATATATCTCTGCCCATAGACGTTGCGCAGCTCAATCTTCTGAATTCCGTTCGATACCACTTCTCTCAGTCTAGCATTGAGCTCCCGATAGAAGACACCGCTGGCATCCATTCTCAACACTTGATTATCTTCTCCGCTATTGATATTCTCTGCCATTTTTAGCCTCCTGCTGGCTTCACTCCTAAAATCTCTAATTCAGTATCAGTAAGCCCGATGCCTCTCAAGTGCAGGCGATTGCCACGCAAGCTTTCTACAGCATTGATGCCCATGCCGCCCAGTATATCTTTAAGTTCAAGACTCCAGCCCCGAAGAAGATTAGCCAGTCGTCTTGCTCCAATGTCAGGATTAACCCTTTTGGTTAGAGCAAGGTCAGTGGTGCAGATACCCCAGGCGCATTTCCCCGTATGGCATTGTTGACAGAGGGTGCAGCCTAAAGCAACAAGAGCTCCAGTCCCAATATAAACGGCATCAGCGCCCAGGGCAATGGCCTTAGCTACATCGCCGCTGTTTCTTATACCTCCGGAGACTACAATAGAGGCTTGGCTTCGGATGCCTTCCTGCCTCAGTCGGTCATCCACTGAAGCAAGAGCTAACTCAATAGGAATGCCCACATTGTCCCGAATGATTTTGGGCGCAGCGCCAGTAGACCCGCGCAGCCCATCGAGAACTATGATGTCTGCTCCTGCCCGCACCATGCCACTGGCAATAGCCGCTGAGTTGTGAACAGCAGCTATCTTCACCGCCACTGGTTTAGCGTAGTTCGTTGCTTCCTTCAAGGCATAAATAAGCTGTGCCAAATCCTCGATGGAGTAGATATCGTGCTGGGGTGCTGGTGACAAAGCATCAGTTCCTTTAGGAATCATACGTGTCAGGGCTACTTCAGCGCTTACCTTTTCACCGGGCAGATGCCCTCCAATGCCAGGCTTAGCTCCTTGACCAATCTTGATTTCAACTACTCTAGCTATATCAAGGTAGTCAGGATGAACCCCAAAGCGTCCCGAAGCTACCTGGGCTACGGTATTGTCCCCGTATTCATATAGCTTGGGATGAAGTCCACCCTCGCCGGTATTCCATAGGGTTCCCGCCTCAGCAGCTGCCCTAGCCAGAGATTCGTGCACATTGAGGCTCACTGCACCATAGGACATAGCTGCAAACATCACAGGAACCTCGAGTTTGACTTGAGGAGCCAACTCTGTGGCGATGCCCAGCAAATCAGACTCAAGCTCTACGCTATTAGGTTTCTGACCCAAATAGGTAGTCAACTCCATGGGTTCACGGAGAGGGTCAATGGAGGGATTGGTTACCTGGCTGGCATTAAGAACCAAGTGGTCCCAATAAATGGGGTAGCCCTTGTCATTACCCATTCCAGTAAGAAGCACACCGCCAGTTTCGGATTGCTTGATGATATCTTCAATAGTCTCAGGACGCCAGTTGTAATTATCCCGATAGTCCAGAGGATTTCTTCTGATCGTCAGGGCGCTGGTAGGACAAAAGACTACGCAGCGATGGCAGCCCACGCAGTTCTCCCCACGGCTCCTCACCTCATCGTCCTCTACATCGTAGTAATGTACATCAAAGGTGCACTGATTAACACACACCTTACATTTAATGCATCGCTCAGGATCCCGTTCCACTAAGAACTTTGCTGGCAGATATGTCTTCATTACATCTCCTTCGTGAGATTTATCTTCTTACGGGGAGTCCCTTTTCAGCTAGATAGTCCTTTACCTGGCGAATAGAATAAATCTGGTAATGGAAGATGCTGGCAGCGAGAACAGCATCAGCTTTGCCAGCAACTAGAGCATTGTATAGATGCTCCAGATCACCTGCGCCACCGCTGGCGATTACAGGCACCTGTACTGCCTCGCTGATGACACAGGTCAATTCCAGGTCGTATCCAGTCCGCTGGCCATCAGCATCCCAGCTAGTAAGTAGCAATTCTCCAGCACCAAGAAAAACAGCCTGCTTAGCCCACTGGGTAGCGTCAATGCCAGTGGGTCTTAGCCCACCATGAGTTAACACCTCCCACTTGGGCTCATCTTCGCCACTTACTCTCTTGGCATCGATAGCTACAACAATACACTGGGAGCCAAATTTCTCGGCTCCTTCGGTGATAAGCTCAGGATTCTGCACAGCAGCAGTATTAATGGATACCTTGTCAGCGCCTGCTCTTAACATACGCTGTATGTCGTCAGTGCCACGCAAGCCCCCACCAACCGTGAGTGGGATGAAAACCTGCTCAGATACACGTTCAACCACGTCTACCATAATGTCGCGTCCCTCAGGAGTAGCACCAATGTCCAGGAAAACAAGTTCATCTGCTCCCTCTTCATAATAAAAGGCAGCCAGTTCCACAGGGTCGCCGGCGTCGCGCAGTTGAGTAAAACTCGTGCCTTTAACTACCCGCCCCTGGGTAACATCAAGACAAGGGATAACCCTCTTAGTTAACATTTCTGTGAACCTTCAACTGTCATTTTAAGCCCTTCACCTACTGTCACCCAGAGCGTAGCGAAGAATCCCTGAGGTTTTCCCATTTCATTTCACTACGGGGCAGAGTTACACGGGATGTCGGTACCCTTCCTGATGGTGGCGTCACTTCAGACTCAAGCGGTCTGAGCACACTGCCTACAATAGGCTCACCACCCATAGGAATCCAAGCTCTATCAAGGTTAGGGCAGACAAGTCGAATGGCTGACTCCTCGGAAGAGAGATAAAGCACCGACCCTTTCACACCTACGGTAAGAGGGCGTAACCTGATCCTGTCGGTAAGCCCGATCATCTCACCTTGATGAGCAATAATTACGGTAAAAGGACCATTAAGAAGTAAACTGCCGTACACCTGGCGCAGAGTACGGTAAATCTTCTGCTCCTCAGAAGGCATACGCTCAATTTGCTCCCAGAATGGGGCTGCCAATACCCTGGCTACTATCTGTATTGGGAGACCATGGTTTCGCATTAAAAGGTCAACTGCATAAGCCACAACCTCAGTGTCAGTTTCCATCGTGCAATGATAGCCAAATTGCTCCAGATAGCGTCGGTTTATGCCATAAGATGAGATCTCACCATTGTGAACCACTGTCCAGTCCAAGATGTTAAAGGGGTGCGCTCCACCCCACCAACCGGGAGTATTGGTGGGAAACCTACCGTGGGCTGTCCATAGATAGCCCTCGTATTCAGTCAAACTGAAGTATTCGGCTATTTCCTCTGGATAGCCCACCCCTTTGAAGACCGCCATGTTTTTGCCACTGGAGAAAACAAAAGCATCCTTAACCTTGGTGTTGATCTCCATAACCCTGTCTACTACATAGTCATCATCTGATTGCCGTTTAGTTTTCCCGACCTGCACCTCAAGGAAGTAACGCCATACTAGAGGCGGGTCCACTATAGCTGGAACTGGCCGAGTAGGTACCTCCTCGGCATGAATCACACGAAACCTCTGTCCGAGGAAAGCTTCTACTTGTGTTTTTGCCTCCTGGTTCAGGTACATTATATGGAAAGCATAGAATTCGGCATATTCAGGGTACAGTCCGTAAACAGCAAACCCACCACCCAAACCATTGCCACGAACATGCATGTTGGCGATGGCGCTAACTACGTCCTCACCTGAGAACCGCTTCCCCGAGGTGTTCATCATCCCAAATAGGGAGCAGGCA
>DAOUEU010000138.1:0-12562 GCA_034430255.1 Dehalococcoidia bacterium
TATCCACGAAGCATCTCCAGTACAATGGTTGCCTTCTCTTCGTTAGACCACACCTTTCGATTCATTATGTTTTACCCCTTCCCGGTGGCCCAATTATATCTTATACCAGTGTCCAGTTCTAACGGGGTGCATTCCAAATATATCAACCTATCGGCAAAAACCACGGCAAGGATTACCACCGACTACAAGCTAAAGGTTTTTAACAAGTTCACCCAATCAGACTACCAGTTCTTCGTCGATAACAGAGAGGGAGACCTGTTGTGCAAGGCCAGGGGAGCACCCGCTAGTTGAAAAAAATGCAGATATACATATATACTCTATATATATGTATGCCCCATTTTTCAATTAAAATAATAATCCCCAGCATTTACTACTATCTTGTCACAAGCAACGGCCTAGTGTAGAATGCCAAATAAGGCTGGCTTACTACGTAGTTTATCTCTAAAAATCGATATCGAGGCCATGATGTATATGGTGGAAATAATGCCAGCAAACATTACAGAGGAAAGAGGGATACTGCTTCTCAAAGTTGATTTCCCAAACTCGCCCAATCACTAACTATCAAATTAAATTAAAGGGGGTCTAAATGCAAGGATTCTCAGCACTATTTCAGCCGGGTAATATAGGCAAACTGCAGCTAAAGAACAGGATTATCATGAACGCCATGGGCACTGTCCTGGTGGACGGCGAGGGGGATGTTACCGAGAGGATGCTTGATTACTATCGGGCGAGAGCACAGGGTGGTGCGAGTTTGATTACCACACAATGCGCCTCGGTCAGCGCTGACGCTACACCCCCTTTCACCTGGACGCTGCATGACGATAAGTATATTCCAGGGCTAAGCAGGCTTGTCGAGACCATCCATGAGCAGGGGGCTAAGGTTTCGGTTCAGTTGATGCATTATGGCCTGCTCCTCTTGTTCGGCGGATTCATTCCTGAAGGTATGTCCATAAAGGTTCCCTCAATAACTTCATGGCTTGCAGGTGATAAGCCGTACGATGAGCTCGGAGATACGGATATTGAGCGGTATGTAGAGGACTTTTCCGAGGCTGCACGGCGCGCTCAAAAGAGTGGAGCCGATGCTGTGGAGCTTCATGCCTGCCATGGTTGCCTGGTGAGCACCTTCCTATCCCCGGTCACCAATCGCCGCACAGATAAGTACGGCGGCAGCGTCGACAACAGGACCCTTTTTGCCCGAATGATTGTGGATCGTATTAAGCAGAAGACTGGTACGGGGTTTCCGCTCGTGGTTAAACTAAATGGCAGCGACGACATTGAAGGTGGAGTGACCCTCGATGAAGTGGTGCGGCAGGTAGCTATCCTGGAGGAGGCAGGTGCTGATGCTATCAGCATCTCATCGGGACTCGAGTATTGGACCTCACTTAGCATACCTTGCTACTCCTACCCCGAAGCTCCGATGCTGCATCTAGCGGAAAAGGTGAAGCGGTCAGCCCGAGTGCCTATGATTACCGCAGGTAAGATAAGCCCGGATTTAGCAGAGCGGATAATCGCAGATGGCAAGGCTGATTTCATCGGCATGGCCCGCCCACTCCTTGCCGATCCCGAGCTACCCAACAAGCTGCGTGAGGGGCGCCGGGAAGACATCCGCTGGTGCGTCTACTGTAATAACTGTATCAGAACCGAGCCTGGTCAGGGTCCCTGCTCGGTTAACCCCTCCCTATACCGGGAAGGTAAGTATCCCTTCCCTACAACAGAGCACCCCAAAAGGGTAATGGTTGTTGGCGGCGGCATCGCCGGCATGCAGGCAGCATTGCTCATGGCACAGCGGGGACACCAGGTGATCCTCTATGAAAAGAGCGCGGAGCTTGGCGGGCAGTGGAATATCGCTGCATCCCAGCCTGGGAAAGAAGACTACGCCTCTTTTACCCGATACCTCAAAGATTCCCTGAATAAATGCGGGGTCAGTGTAACTCTGGGTACCCAGATTAGTAAGGACAAGGTGCAGCAACTGAAGCCCGATGCGGTGGTAGTTGCTACTGGCGCTGTGCCGCTGAGCTTGAATATACCAGGAGTCAATAGCAATCACGTATTCCAGGCGAATGACGTGATATTGGGTAAGGCGAAGGTAAAAGGCAGTGTTGTAGTGATCGGTGGACGATTCATTGGCATGGAAGTGGCAATATCTCTGGCAGAGCAGGAGAAAGAGGTCAGCATAGTAACCCTACGAGGGTTGGGAGAGAACGGGAGCAAGCTCGAGCGGATGACCTACCGCGCCCTGGCGAGGCGGCTTATTGAGCTACGGGTTCCGCTGTATATACACACTGTGGCGCTGGAGATTACCCCGAAAAGCGTAGTTATTGGCTGGGGAGAGGAAATCTTTTCCCTGCCGGCGGATACGGTTATCCTGGCAGTGGGCACACAGTCCGATAACAAGCTAGCTGAGGAGCTGAAGGGCATTATCCCTGAGATCTACACCATTGGCGACTGCGTGGCGCCCAGTGACGCTGCTGCCGCAACCTATCAGGCAGCGAGGATGGCAGCAAAGATATAACCGCGTCCTGGGTAGCTCAGTCTCAATAAAATATTAGCCCTTTTCATTCAAGCGATACTGCGACGCTAAGCAATTGCTCCTTCAATGTTATAGGGTCACTCTGACACTATCAATCTCCACTCATAAGCCCTCCGATTATATACTTTCTGGCACCGCATCCCTTCCAATCTTTCGAATACTTCAATAACGCACATGCGTCTGTCTATTCACCAACAGGCTGCCCTACTAATGGTCCACATGCTCTACCAACACCTTTAGTAACCACCCTATATTTCAGTCCATTCGCTGTGTTAACAGGCGTGAAATTACGGTTGCGCCTCTCCACATATATTTGGCAATACATTTTAATCTTCTAGAACCGAATCCATGACTAAAACCAGAATCCAATTTAGCCTATCACAAATCTAAACTGTATAAGTCCAGTTAGGTAAATGAAATTAAAGGACATTGACAAAATAATGGCAGTTGTGATATATACGATAAAGAGGCGATTTTCTAACCTTTATCTCTCTATAGCTTATCTGCCTCCATATATCTAAATTTGGTGGTTCTGACGTGAGTCTTTTTGCGCGCCGTAGATGTGGCTGCATTGAGCTTGCTGGCCATTGCTCCTCTCTTACTCGTTGGCGCTACAGTTTAAAATGGGGTTCTTCAGGAGATAAGAAATTCCAGCTTATGGGTCACTACCTCCTAAAGGGAGAACATTCAATGGTAAAGTATTTAAAGCTGGCAAGAATCAGAGCTTTGCCAGCGTTCTCATTCACCTTCGTAATACCCTTCGCGGTAGGAGCATATGCTGAGACAAGCTGGACCCAAGCCTTGATTGGATTCTCATCCCTGTTATTATTCGCCAGCTTTGCCTTCGCTCTTAACTTCTACTCTGATAGAGATACTGACAGATTGCATGATGGCAGGCAAAAAGATACCAACCTTCGCCTCCAACCGATGGTCACCGGTGAGGTCACAGAACGGGAATGCAAGGTATTTTGCATAGTGACGCTCCTCATGGCAATCTTACTTGGCTTTCTGGTAGGTACCGTATTCGCATTGCTTGTGATCTTCTCTTGCCTCGTTGGTGGCATTCTGTATTCACATCCCAAGATCAGACTTAAGGCGAAACCGCTAGGGGATATCCTGTGCATTGCTTCGTTGGGCTTATTGGTACCTTCAGCAGGTTACTTACTTGGCTACGGAGTGCTACCTACCCCCCTCATGATGCTCTTCTGGTTTTTGGTTACTGCTACTGGTTACACCGCTACTGTAATGAGCGACTATGAATTCGATGTCAAAGCCGGGTTACGAACATCTGCTGTCTTTTTCGGTCGAGGTGGGTTACTGAAGATCATGGTTGTTGGCTGTATGCTTAGCCTTGTTGTCGCATTCTTCATATTCAGGGATACCCATATGTACCCGGTCGGCACGAGGTATTTTGCAGTAATTACCCTTGCTATTGTGATTGCATTGACAGCAGGTATTTGGATATCGCTAAACCGGCGCAGGAGGCACTTACCATCGATCTCTTCACGTGTTCGTCGGTTCTATATGAGGAAGAGCTTCATAGAATTAAAAGCAATGCTATGGAGATCTCACAAAGCCACTGGGATGCAGCAGACCACGGTCTCCCACCGTGGGCGTTGGATTTTCATTACACCCGGTATATTCGTTCTGGCCTTTCTCATCTATGCTTATGTAAAGATTTCGTCTGGCTCATACTATTTGCCCTGGGATCCCTTTTGGGTCCCCTGAAACCACTCTCACTCCCTGAGTCAATGGAATTCTCCCACTTATTATCTTGCAGATTCGCTAGCACTGCCTATATCATAGTAGCGGATTAGCCTGGCATATATCGCCGATTAAAGCCTCTCAAACTCTAAACGCAAGACATGTTTTGTGCTATCGGTTACCTTGACACGCTCCGCGATGCGCCAGCCCACCACCCAGAGTATGCCCCCGGGTGAGCATACCAGAGGCACGCGGTCGCGCCAGATGCGCGGGATCTTTGCATCTACCATGAAGTCCTGAAGCCTCTTGGGTTCACCCATGCCCAACGGTTGAAAGCGGTCGCCATCTTTACGCCCCCTCAACACCAGATCACCCCCCGCTGCATCTAGATCGAGACATGCCATAAAACCCTCAGCCTTTTCCCCATGCTGAGTAATACTCGCCCGCACCAGCCATCCGGGAAGCTCCGTGTCCCCGGGCACATTTAATCTATTCTCCCCCTTTAAAGCAGGTAAGGGGCATATATCTACAGAACCTCTGGTCACCAGGCACGTTTGATAGCCTACGTGAAAAACCAGGCCCCTGGGCAGAGATAGCCTTTTACCCGCTGGCTTTGACAGTGCCTCCATCATCTTCTCTATGTGAACAGACTCGATATCTGTTAGGTCTTCCAGAATCTGTCCTACTACCTGACGGAGCAGGTGTCTCTGGAGTGCCGGGTGCAGCGATAGCAGTGCCCCGTTATCTATAAGTAATCCATTGGGCTGCTCTCTAACTACTCGATCCCATTCCCCAGATACCTGCCTCTCAATGAAAGATAGCTCATCGGCAGCGGCGCGCGCTGTTCGCATCAGAGCAACACCGATATTCTTATTGTATCTCCGCAGGAGTGGCACCAGTTCATGGCGAATTCTATTCCGAGTGTATTCCAGCGAGAAGTTCGAGTAATCGCTCCGCGGGCTAAGTTTATGTACGCGGCAGTATTCCTCGGTCTCGCTCCTGCTGACCTCAATCAGCGGTCTCGCAACCACTAAAATGCCCCCTCCCGGTAAGCGCAATTTTCTAATTGGCGTCATCCCCCTCAACCCCGTGATACCGGTACCGCGTACCAGGTTCATCAGGATGGTCTCCACCTGATCGTCCTTGGTATGCCCCAGAGCGATACACCCTGCCCCTATGGACTCTGCAACATGTAAGAAGAAATCATATCTAACCTCCCGAGCTGCCGCCTCCAATGATAGGCTATGCTCCCTGTGATAGGCATCCACATCCCTCTTCCCGAAAGTCGCCGGGATACCCAGAGTATCGGATAACTCCTTGACATAGCTACCGTCTTCATCGGATTCAACGCCCCGCAGCATGTGATTTAGATGTGCTATATGGAGCCTAACCCCCAGGGATTCCTTCAGTTGGTCAAGAATGTGCAGCAGGCATACCGAGTCGGGGCCACCGGAAACACCAACCAGCAGTTTTCTCCCTTTCTCATCCGTTTGATCCTGGACGAGGCCCTCCTTTTTTATAAATCGATAAACCCGTTGCCTCAAATCTTCCATCTCTTAACCGCCTCTTTCCCAATGGCAGGTATCGTTAAACAGCGCCAAGGAGGCACCATGATCCCCAAATTTGAGGATGCTTACCGAGGCAACGCTGAGCCGCAACCTCCTGAAATTGGATGGGGCCATTCCCAATGCCCTTGCAATAATGCTCAGTATGGCTAAGCTATGGCTTACCAGTATAACAGCCCTGTCGGTGTTCTCCCCGACTATTCTCTCCACCGCTGGCCAGGTCCGCTGCTGGAGCTCTGTCATGGACTCGCCACCCGGCATCCTCAGAGATGGATTGCCCTTCATCCAATCCTTAAAAAAACCGCCGTAGCGTTCCATTACCTCACCAAAGGTGAGCCCCTCCAGTTCCCCAGCGTCAATCTCCTTGAAGGCATCGTCGTCCACCACCTTTAATGTATGAAAGCGCGCTATCGCAGCAGCCGTCTCTCTGGCACGTCTAAGCGGGCTTGAGTAGATGGCAGACACGTTATCATTTTCGAGTTTCTTTGCCAGTAGCTCCACCTGCCTGCGACCGTTACTATTCAGTGCTATACCGGTATGCCCCACAACGCGGCTCTCCCGGTTCCACCTGGTTTCACCATGTCTCACCAGAATAAGCTTCATCCCGCCCCCTCCTCGTACTGGCGAGCTCTCGCTACCCTCCTGAAATAAGGTGGATGGTCATAGAATATTAGCTCTACCCAGCGAGCTGGCTTTGCTTCAGACAGGTTCTGGTTGGCAAGTTTGCTCATCGCTTTTTTAAATCCCCCTGGGTTACGGGTCAGGGTCAATGCGTATTCATCGGCGGCACTCTCAACGTGGCGACTGTAGGCACAGGTTAGCGGCACCATAAGTATGCCTATGCCACCCAATGCAATGGCAAGCAGGGGAAAGGCTGCAACATCGCTTACCCCGTTTTATCCAAAGATGAAAAAAGCGGCGATGCCTATTTCCAAAAAAGCGAGAGGTCGCATAATCCTTGCATAACTTCTAGCCTTCTCCTGCCTTTCCCAATCGAGCCCCGCCATGCTATTTGTCCGCCAGGATTAACTTGGTACGTTGGATTAATCTAGGTGGATCGGGAAAGCCAAGGGACAAAGTGACCTGCTCTGCTCTCCCGGTAGCGGAGTTGTCGTTTCTTAGCCGCATGCCTAGAGTGCATATCGACTCCTTCCACTCAATGAGCCAGAGCCTATCTACCAGGATGCGAATGTCATAACGCCGTATGACATGGTCCCTCGTATGCTGCCAGGGGAAATTGCTTTTCGCTATAAAGGAACGAATCACCTCCTCCACCTCCTGTGGCTGCTTATCGGTGTCCAACTCGACCCGGTACTCAGCCTGCCTGACCTGCGATTGCAGGGAGGGAAGCTGTGGTGATACCTGCTCCACCCCCGTGATACCTATGCCGCGGGGCAACTGCTGTGCCACCGCCTTTATGAAATAGTAGGGAGAAAACCGCTTGCTAAGAAGGATGTCCATTAATTCACCCTCGCTTATTACTCCGATTGGAAGGGGTGCCGCAATGGAGATTCTTGGGTGCAGGCTGAATCCTTGCGAGTAAGCCAGCGGTATATCAGCACGTCTAAGCGCCCGTTCCCATAACCTCATCAAATCCAGGTGGGAAAGATATTTTACCTCCTCGCCCCGAGTAAACGCTATGCGCAGCCGCTGCATATCACTCCCTGGTCACCAGGACCTTCTCTATCCTCAACTCCCGCATCTGTGTGATCGCCAACTTCAGGCCACCGTACCTCACCTGCTCCCCTTCCCTGGGGATATGACCAATAAGGCTTAGCAAGAAGCCTGCCACAGTGTCATAATCACCCGTAGGCAATTCAAGCCCCAGTTCCTCATTGGCTTCCTCTACCCTCATGCCGCCATCGATCTGAACCGTCCGGTCATCAATAACCTCGAAATCCTTGTCCACCTTCACCAGTTCATCCCCCATTTCACCCACGATCTCGCCCACCAGTTGCTCCATCGTCACAATGCCACTGGTAACACCGTACTCGTCAACCACCACCACCAAGGGGTAACCCTGGGACTGCATCTCTGCGAAAAGCTGTGCAATGCGTTTGGTCTCCGGGACAAAGAGAACCGGACGCACTAGATCATCAATTGCACCCCTTTTATCCAGTGCACCTATTGCCTGCGCCATAAGTACATCCTTTATGGAAAGGATTCCAATAACAGTATCGATACTATCACGATAAACTGGGAAACGTGTATGTGGGAATTCAGCATAGATGCCGAGGAAATCCGCTAGCTTTGTCCCCTCTTCTATCCAGATTACCTCCGGCCGGGGTGTCATCACCTCACGGACGGTGCGGTCTCCGAAAACGAATACCTTGTGCAACAGCTCTGCCTCTGACGCCTCCACCGTGCCCTCCTCACGCCCAACAGATATCATGCCGCGTATCTCCTCCTCGCTTACCAGCGTCTGTGGTACCCTAGCGTGCCCACCAGCAAGTATCGAGCCGAGCCAGCTTAATCCCGCCGCTAGTGGATAGACTATCTTTGTAATGACCTCCAGCGGATAGCCATAGAGCAAGGCCAGCCTCTGGGGGTGTCTTATTGCAAGAGTTTTGGGCGTTACCTCGGCGAATACTAAAAGCAGCAGGGTTACCACGATTGTGGCGACAAGTACCCCGATATCTCCCTCCCATATCGATACCGCTATCGCCGTGCCCAGGGCAGCAGCGGCCACATTGACAAAGTTATTGCATAGCAACACCGTCGCTAGCAGCCTCTCCGGTCTCTCTGTTATCCGTTCAACCCGTCCCGCACCGCTCACCCTGCTGTCCACCAGGTGCCTCACCCTCGCCTTGGGCAATGATACAAAGGCAGTCTCGGCACTAGAGAAGAATGCGGAGAAAGCTAAGCAAATAAAAAGAAGCACCAGGTACAAAATGCTAGTGCTATCCATCTTGGAATACCTCCCTCATTATTTCGCTCTTCAGCCAACCCGGGCAATTACTCATTTCAATCATATCATCGCCCCCTTTAGCTGTCAAAATTGCATATCTTTCCAGTATACTATTGAAACATCACATTTAGCCAATTACCACAGTAAGCTTATTGGCATCTGAAGTTACACATAAAAATTCTTTGCCAAGGTGAGCGCCACTAGATCACCTTTCGGCAATCCGCCTTCATCCCTCTAGCAACTTGGCGGTTATCCAAGGGGAAGTTCTATGAACACATATCGATGTAGATAAGCCCTACAATAACAAATTAAAGAGCACCTCCTAGTTGCAACAGACCACTTTCAGTTTATCAAAGAGAAAGAATATTCTCATCATTAGTAGTTTTTCTAAAAACCGTGATTTACATCGGGCAGAACATTTGCTATATTGCTGTAGGGTAAAAGGGGTAAAAGAATGAATATCCTCGGCATCGAGACTTCCTGCGATGAAACAGCAGCCGCCGTGGTCAGGGATGGCAGGGAGATCCTATCCAATGTCATCGCTTCCCAGGTGGATATCCATGCTCGCTATGGAGGCATCGTACCCGAGGTGGCCTCCCGCCAGCACCTGCTAACCGTTATCCCCACTATCCGAGAGGCGATGGCTCAGGCCCAAACCCGCTGGTGCGACCTGGATGCTATAGCGGTTACCAACGGGCCTGGTCTTGCTGGTTCCCTCATTGTCGGGGTGAATATCGCCAAGGCTGTCGCTCTGTCTCAGGGTATACCCTTTCTGGGCATAAACCACCTGGAGGGACATATCTACGCCAACTGGCTTGAGGGTAGCACCCCGGACCTCCCCGCTATTTGCCTTACCGTTTCCGGTGGACACAGCGACCTGCTCCTAATAAATGGGCATGGCAGCTATCAACTCCTGGGGAAAACCAGAGATGATGCCGCCGGTGAAGCTTTCGATAAGGTGGCCAGGATCCTAGAGCTAGGCTACCCCGGCGGCCCTGCCATAGAGCAATTCGCCATAGAAGGTAACAGCGCTCGCTACCGCCTTCCCCGCGCCTGGCTCCAAGATAGCGATGATTTTAGCTTCAGTGGGCTCAAGACTGCGGTGCTGCACCTTGTGGAAAAGGAATGGGAAAAAGCGCATCTGGAGGAGGACGCCCTCTTGGATTCAGAGCGTACACAACCACATAGCTGGAATGCAGGCGGAAAGTTCGAAATAGTCTCAGTTCCTATTAGTTCCACCTCCAAATCCTCGGAAACGCAACCGAAAGTTAAGCTTCATCTTGAAAAGGGCGAAAAAGCCGATATCGCTGCCAGCTTTCAGAAGGCGGTCGTTGATGTTTTAGTCACCAAGACAGTGGCAGCAGCAAATCGGCTGAACACCCGACAGATCCTCCTCGGTGGCGGAGTCGCCGCAAACCTCCTGCTCCGGCAAACGATGGCCCAACGCTCCCCCATCCCCATACTCATCCCCAACCCTATTCTGTGTACCGATAACGCTGCCATGATCGCCTCTTGTGGCTATTTCCATCTCGATATGGGCAAACGCTCAGGCAGCGATCTCGATATCTATCCAAACCTCAGCCTGTGATAAGCCTTTCGATACTGGAAGAGCATCAGTGAGCTATTGCTAGCATTAAAGAGGATGTAGGGTTCTATATGGCATATTTACATATATTAATGCTCTTCAGCTGCTATCACGGTCTATCTACACGCTTGCAGCATTAATCAATCTAGTCTAATATGTTTTAGCACTCTCATGATTAGACTGCTAATAGGAGGTTAAGCATGGCAATCAAGTTACAACCATTAGGAGACCGGGTAGTGGTGCAGCCTTCAGCCGAGGAGGATGTAACCAAGGGGGGTATCATCCTGCCCGATACCGCAAAGGAGAAGCCCCAGCGGGGTACGGTCATCGCGGTGGGCCCAGGCAGGTTGGACGAGGAGGGCAAGCGTATTCCCATGGAGGTTAAGAAGGGCGACAAGGTGATCTACTCCAAGTATGCCGGCAGTGAGATCAAGCAAAATGATGAAGATGTTTTAATCCTGCGGGAGAGCGATATACTCGCTAAGTTCAGCTAATAAGGAGGGGAAATGGCAAAACAGATAGTTTACGATGAGGATGCAAGGCGCAATCTGAAGATTGGCATGGATGCTCTTGCCAATGCGGTGAAGATTACCCTTGGACCCAAGGGGCGTAATGTAGTGCTGGATAAGAGGTTCGGACCGCCTACGATCACCAACGATGGTGTCACCATCGCCAAGGAGATCGAGCTGGAGGAGCCCTTCGAGAACATCGGGGCGCAACTGATCAAGGAGGTGGCCACCAAGACCAATGATGTCGCCGGCGATGGCACCACCACAGCCACGGTGCTCGCCCAAGCAATGCTACATGAAGGAATGAAGAACGTCGCTGCTGGGGCAAACCCCATGTCGCTAAAGAAGGGCATTGAGAAGGCTACAGCAGCCATCCTCGAAACGCTAAGGAAGATGAGCACCCCGGTGACCACTAAGGAGCAGGTATCTCAGGTAGCATCCATCTCTGCAGCCGACGAGAAGATCGGAAACCTCATCGCCGAGGTCATGGAAAAAGTGGGTAAGGATGGGGTAGTCACTGTTGAGGAAGGGAAGGGGATAGAGTTTGAGACGGAGTATGTTGAGGGAATGCAGATCGACCGCGGCTACATCTCCCCCTATTTCGTCACCAGCCCGGAGAGAATGGAAACGGATATCGAGGACCCCTATATCCTGATCACCGATAAGAAGATCTCCGCGGTAGCTGACATGCTACCCGCTCTGGAAAAGGTGCTTCAGGTAACAAAAAATGTGGTCATTATCGCTGAGGATGTAGATGGTGAGGCACTTGCCACCCTGGTGGTCAACAAGCTAAGGGGCACTGTCAATTGCCTTGCGGTTAAGGCGCCGGGCTTCGGCGATCGGCGGAAGGCGATGCTCGAGGACATTGCTCTCCTTACCGGAGGCACGTTGATTACCGAGGAGATGGGCCGAAAGCTCGATTCTGCCACAGTTGAGGACCTTGGAAGAGCCAGAAGGATAATATCCACCAAAGAGGAAACTACCATCATCGAAGGCAAGGGCTCGGATGAGGCAATTGAGGCGCGGATCAAGCAGATTAAGACCCTTATTGATGATAGCACCTCCGACTTCGATAAGGAGAAGCTACAGGAGCGCCTGGCCAAGCTAGCCGGCGGTGTCGCCGTGATTAAGGTAGGAGCAGCCACCGAGGTTGAGCTCAAGGAGAAGAAGCACCGCGTCGAAGATGCCCTATCCGCAACCCGGGCAGCAGTAGAAGAGGGAATTGTCCCCGGAGGCGGGGTCGCTTTCATCAACGCTATTCCCGCCCTCGACAAGCTGAAGGTAGAGGGCGACGAGCTCACTGGGGTTGCCATTGTGAGGCGTTCCCTGGAGGAGCCGCTCCGCATGATCGCCCAGAATGCCGGTAAAGAGGGATCGGTTGTGGTAAATTACGTTCGTGAGAGCAAGGCTGGCATCGGTTACGACGCCCTGCGCGATGATTACGCCAACATGAAGCAGCGTGGTATTATCGATCCGACCAAGGTCGTCAGAGCGGAGCTCGAGAATGCGGCGAGCATTGCCGCTATCGTTCTCACCACAGAGGCTCTGATCACCGACATCAAGGAGAAAGAGAAGGCCATGCCCCCACAGATGCCCGAATATTAAAAATGCTGCGTTTCAAATCGTAGCTGCGGTCCATTGGCTGTAGCTACGATTTTCATTACCAGCGCAGGTTGGTGTTCAAGCTGGCTTTTTAAAAATTCTTCGCTTCGTATTAAAGCCTGAGAAGGCTATTGAGGCGATCCTCACTGGCTACGGAAC
>DAOUEU010000139.1:0-6728 GCA_034430255.1 Dehalococcoidia bacterium
GACCAGATTACCACCAATGTCCAGTTGCAAAAAAGCCTGTGCAAAGGGGCACCGTTCTATGTATTGGGACCGCTGGTTACCGATATCGCTGCCGGCTACGACCATATCTCGGGCGCCATCGGCGGCGCCATCGCTGCCCTGGCAGGTGCCGATTTCCTGTGCTATGTAACCCCCTCGGAGCACCTCGGACTCCCCGACCGGGATGATGTGAAGGAGGGGGTGATAGCCTCCCGGATCGCGGCCCACGCCGCCGATATCGCCAAGGGGGTAAAGGGCGCCCGGGAATGGGACCTCAGCATGTCTCAGGCGCGTAAGAGCCTGGACTGGGAGGAACAGGTGAGGCTGTGCCTGGACCCGGAAAACGCACGCCTGGTACATGGGGAACACGCCACTTCAGGGAATGCCTGTAGCATGTGCGGCGAGCTATGCGCCATGAAACTTGCATCCGACTTCCTGGGCAGCACGCCACTTGAAAGCCTGTACAAGAGTGATGCCAGTCTATCCAGGCAAGGAGAAAACAAATGACTGTACTACATCCGGTAGCGGAGAAGGATGTTACCCGGGCCATCGCCAGTAGCTTTCTCCGCCAGCTTGAGGACTATGCAGAGAGCGATGTAATTATCGTGGGTGGCGGACCCAGCGGGCTCATGGCAGCAAGGGAGCTCGGCGCGATGGGGGTCAAGGTGCTCATGGTGGAGCGGAACAACTACCTGGGAGGAGGATTCTGGGTGGGGGGATACTTCATGAACAAGCTCACCATTAGAGCCCCGGCGCACGAGATTTTGGATGAGCTGAGGGTCCCCTATGAGAAGGCCATCGAGGGGCTTTATACCGCCGATGCCCCCCATGCCTGCTCCAGGCTTATCGCTGCAGCCTGCGATGCGGGGTTGAAAATACTGTCCCTGACCCTTCTTGAGGATGTCATCCTGCGGGCTGACAACCGGCTAGCAGGGGTGGTGGTTAACTGGAGCCCCATCGCTCACCTGCCGCGGGAGGTAGCCGCCCTGGACCCGGTGCCCCTGGAATCAAAGGTGGTAATCGATGCCACCGGACACGATGCCAGCGTGGTTAGAAAGCTGGAGCAGCGGGGGCTGATAAAGACCAAGGGCGAGGGGGCGCTATGGATCCAGGGTTCGGAGGACGCGCTGGTGGAACACACCGGCGAGGTCCACCCCGGGCTGGTGGCCTGCGGCATGGCGGTAGCCACAGTTTACGGTCTGCCGCGGATGGGCCCCACCTTCGGCGCCATGCTCCTCTCGGGGAAGAAAGCGGCGGATGTCGCTGGGCAAATCCTTCAGAAGCATGCCACATCGTAGAGGAGAGGAATAGATGAAAGCCGAAATAGTCTCCATCGGCACCGAGCTCCTCTTGGGAGAGATTACCGACACCAATGCCTCCTACCTGGCCTCACAACTGCCGCTACTGGGGATCGACCTCCTCTGGGTCACCCAGGTGGGGGATAACCTCGAGCGGCTCACGGAGTGCCTGGAGCGGGCCTGGGGCCGCTCCGATATCGTGCTCACCACCGGTGGGCTGGGGCCCACCGAGGACGACCTCACCCGTGAGGCTATAGCCGCCATGCTTGGCGAGGAGCTGGGCGTGGACCCGGAGATGGAGCGATGGCTGAGGGAGCTTTTCTCTCGCTACGGCTTCCCTATGCCAGAGAGCAATATCAAGCAGGCGACCCTCATACCCTCGGCCCGGGCCATCCCAAACCTATCGGGCACCGCACCCGGCTGGTGGGTGGAGAAAGGGCGAGGACGGCAGGGAGAAATTAGAATTTTAATCGCCATGCCCGGCCCGCCATCGGAGATGCGGCACATGTGGGAGACGGAGGTAGCGGGGCGGCTGAGGGAGCTGCTGCCAGGCGAGGTCATTCTGTCGCGGACTATAAAGACCCTGAGTATGACCGAATCGGGCACCGCCGAGGTGGTAAAACCTTTATTATCATCCAACAACCCAACCCTCGCCGTATACGCCAAGACCGACGGCATTCACCTTCGCCTGACCGCTAAAGCCCCAACAAGGGAGGAGGCGGAGGCTATGATCGCCCAAAGGGAAGCCGAGCTCCGCTCCCTTCTCGGCGATATCGTCTGGGGCATCGATGAGGATACACTGGAGGAGCTGGTGGGAGCGCTCCTGGTACAAAGGGCGCTCACCCTCGCCACTATGGAATCGTGCAGCGGGGGGCTACTGGCCAGCACCATAACCGATGTTCCCGGAAGCTCGAGATACTTCAAAGGGGGGCTGGTCGCCTACACCAACGAGGCTAAGATCTCCTACGGTGTAAGTCACTCACTCGTCGACCGGCACGGCGCCATCAGCCCCGAGGTAGCTGGGGACATGGCCAGGGCGGCACGGGAGCTGCTGAGGGCCGATATCGGGATTGGTGTCACCGGGGTAGCCGGCCCCACCGAGGATGAGGGGAAGCCTGTGGGCACCGTCCACATAGCCATCGACGATGGAGGGGAGACAAGGACAGTCCTGGGACATTACCCCTGGTTACGACATCAGGTGAAGCGCCGCGCCACCTATCATACCCTTTTCGAACTGAGGCGAACGCTGCTCTCCATGAAGTAGTCACCTATCAAGTACCATGCACTATTTTGTCAGGGCGCTGAGCACGCAAATGCTGCGGCGAACGCCGCGCCTCTATTCATTTTATTAAGGCCATAGCGGGCTCACAACTACTAATCGGTGAGCGGACCAAACCTCAATCCGCGAGTCCAGATTCAAAAGGCCTCCTCATTGGTGCCAATCGAAGAGAAGCAGCTTAGCTTTGCTTTTGACTCTTACAAGGGGTCATCATCCGGCAGTTTTTCGAGGTCATCATCTGGCTTGACCGGATGATCCAGTAAGCACGCTGAGCCAGTTTATGGATTGCCCGATCAAGTCGGGAAATGACAGGTACTGTAGGAGACGGGCAGTGACAGGTTCGGTGGAAGTCGGGTAATCTTCTCTTTCGATACACGGATTAAGGACCAAAGCGGAGGGGTTGTCATACTCCGCCAGATTTGATATTTTAAATTCTCAATGAGACCGGATTTCATCAGGCTGTTGGTTCTGTGGTGTGTGGTAACTGCCGTACTTTCAGCAATCCCGCTTTCTATTATCGGCTCTCCCCCGGCAGCAGCTCAGGGCGCGGAGGATTATTTCCAGATTAGCTATGAACCGGTTAGCTACAGTAAGACCGAAATCCACGGCGACGAGGTTTTCTATGCCACAATCCAGGGTAGCGCTACCTGTACCAATGACCTGCCACTACCGGTAAGTGAAGTCAGGATCACCGCCCGTGTCATAGCCGAACATACTGAGAGCGGCAACAGGGTGACGCTAAACTCCAGCTACACCACAACAATAGAGCCATTCCCCAACAGTGCTGGTGAGACAATTGAAATAAGCAGGGTTATCCCCCTAAAGTTCCCCCCCCAGAGTGAATCGGGCGATTACCGTATCACGGGGGAAATCGAAGAAGCTAAAGTCAAGATTCTTTTCGTGTGGATTGATGTCCCCGGTGACATTAGCCAGGACCAGCCTATGGGCTCGCTAAGGTATGTCGCCGAGGGTGAATCGCCCACGCCCGGCTTGACCCCTACGGTAACGCCAACCGCAACGTCGGATCTATCCACAGCAGCTGGCTTGGGTAGAGGAACGTGGGTTGGCATCGGGATTGCGATCATTATATTCATAGCATCGGTTGTGGCAATCTGGCTTATAAAGCGGCGGAGGAAATGACAAGGTTGCAAAGTATTGCATTGTGCTGAAAAGGATGCTATTATCAGCAAAACGTTGGTGTCCCGATATTAGGGGCAAAAAAGGGGGACTGGTTCTTTGTGGACGAAGGTGAATTATTGTCCGTGGAGGAGATGACCAGAATCCTGAAGGTGAGTAGGCCCACCATCCAACGGTGGTGCCGCGACCGTAAGCTTCCTGCGGCAAAGATCGGCAAAGCCTATCGCATCAGGAGAGAAGACCTGGACAAGTGGTACGAGGGTAAGCTTATCGAAGCAGTGAAGCAATAGTTGGGGCTTTAAAATCTATTAAACTCCACTCTCTCCAGCAAATGGAGGGGTGGATGTGTTTTGTCTGTCCGTCCCGGTCGCTAAAGCTGAGGCTTCTTGCTAAAAGAACACCGGCTAAGGGCGAAAAAGGAAAGGGGGTTGAAATGCACCTGATTATCGATGGTTTTACGGCCAAGCGCAAGACGCTGGAGAGTGAAGACCTGATATACGAGATCCTAGATAACTACCCCTCCAGGATCGCGATGACCAAGGTAGCACCACCACAGGTCTTTAAATATATCGGCTCAAAACCCGAGGATTGGGGGATATCGGGCTTCGTGCTTATCGCGGAGAGCCATATCAGCATCCACACCTTCCCCGATAGATGTTATGTCAATATAGATATCTTCTCCTGTAAGGACTTTGACCCAGAGCAGGCGATCAATGATCTCAAAGACATATTTGAATTCGACAAACTGGACACCCACCTCCTCAATAGAGGCCTGGAATACTCCAATATAGAAACGGTAGGCTCTAAGGCAACATAGCCTGCTGGCCCTATTCGACGTAACTGGAGAGTATCCAGACATCGTTTTAGGAGGCCAGGGAGCCGCGCCGGGCATAGTTGGAAAAACTGGAGCAACAGACTTAACGGTGGGGATTGTCTTTCCTTGAAGCAGCGACGAGGACAAAAAAGTGCATAAAAACGAAAGGCCGGTCACCCCTTTCCCCATCTCCCCGGGATGCTCCGTCACCGAACTGGTTCAGCGGATGGCGGGGACATCCTTCCAGGCAAGAAACATAGCGCTCGGCGTTGAGATATGGTCGCAGATGTTGGAGGGGGAGCGCACCATACTCCTGGGACTGGCCGGAGCCATGGTACCCGCGGGCATGCGCCAGATTATAGTCCACCTCATTGAGAATCGCCTCATCGACTGCCTGGTATCGACCGGCGCCAACCTCGTCCACGACCTACACGAGAGCCTGGGAAGACTCCACTGGCAGGGAGATAGCTGTACCGACGACCGAGAGCTGGCGAACTCTAACGTCTATCGCATCTATGATACACTCCTGTCGGCTGAGGAGTTCGACCAGACCGAGAATTTTGTAATCGACTTTTCCTCCTCCCTGGAAAAGAACCGTGCCTACACCACCAGGGAGTTTTTCTTTCTACTGGGCCAAGCGCTCTTGAGCCAGGGGAAGGAGGCAGGTATACTGACCACCGCGGCTAAAGCTAACCTCCCCATCTACTGCCCGGCACCAGCAGATAGCGTCTTTGGTACCGCGCTTGCTGCGGCGCGGGTGAAAGGTGAAAGCAGCCTCCTCTTCGATGTGATTAAGGATACCGTCGAGTTGATCCAGGTCGCCTGCTCCGCTCACTCCACTGGCGTGATCTTCATCGGCGGCGGGACCCCAAAGAATTACATCCAGCAGGTGGAGCTTTGCGGCGATATCTTCGGCAAGAAGCTTAAGGGACACCAGTACGCCATCCAGGTCACTACCGACTCCCCACAATGGGGGGGCTTAAGCGGCTGCACCTTCGACGAGGCCCGCTCCTGGCGCAAGATCACCACCGATGCGGCTACCGTCACCATAAACTCCGATGCCACCATCGCCCTTCCCATCATGGTAAGTGCCCTTAGCGAGAACTGCGCCAGAATAATCCAAAGCAGAAAGAAGCCCCGCTTCATCCTGGGAAAAGAACTAGTAATCCGATGAACACTGAACCCTTTTACCCCCCTCGAAACTTCGCCGCCCTCCTCCCCCAATATACCGAATTTGAAACATCGAAGGTGGTGATCCTCCCCATCCCCTACGACAGCACCACCACGTGGCGGAGCGGCTCCAGGGATGGCCCCATGGCAATCATCGATGCCTCTCAACACCTGGAGCTCTATGACCATGAGCTTGACCGGGAGAGCTACCTGGTGGGTATTCATACCCTCCCCGAGCTTAGGCCCTCTATGAAGGGGCCGGAAGAGACTGTAGAGCGGGTCTATGAGGTGGCCAGGGAGCTTGTTAAAGGTCAAAAATTTGTGATAATGCTAGGTGGAGAGCACTCGCTCACCGTGGGCATGGTGAAGGCATTCAGGGAGCGGTTCGATGGTCTCTCGGTACTACAACTGGACGCTCATGCCGACCTCAGGGATGAGTATGAGGATTCAAGATACAGCCACGCCTGTGTGATGCGGAGGGTACTGGAGTGCTGCCCCATTGTTCAGGTGGGAATCCGCAGCCTGTGCCAGGAAGAGCACCTTTTCCTTACCCAGAATCAAATGCACCCCTTTTTCGCCCAGGGGCTTCCCTTGGATGAAGAAGCTATCGTCTCCGCCCTCTCACCGGATGTTTATATCACCATTGACCTTGATGTCCTCGATCCGTCGATCATGTCAGCAGTGGGCACCCCGCAGCCTGGGGGCATGAGCTGGCACGAGCTATTGAGGGTATTGCGGCGGGTGGCGGAGGAAAAACACATCGTGGGATGCGACCTGGTAGAGCTCTGCCCCGGGGAGGGGACCTCATCCTGTGCCTTCCTCGCCGCAAAGCTAGCCTACAAGCTCATCGGTTTCCTGTCCCTTTCGCCCCAGCCCAAAGGCTACTAAAAGCCTGCCTCCACCTTCAATTCTATCCAAGGCTGAGGGTAGGTGTTTATGGGTAGGTTAGAGCATCCGCCCCAACAAAGCCTGGAGCCGATGCTCCAGGCTACCCAAATAGCCATAAGCCATG
>DAOUEU010000140.1:0-7248 GCA_034430255.1 Dehalococcoidia bacterium
TCTCATCATCGATCTTTCGAAGCTGTTGCTCCGCCCTTTGCTTATCACTCTCACATTCAGCAAAGCGAACCTGCTTGCCGCCTGCGGAGTCCAGGCGCAACGAACCGATAAAGCTTACCGTCGCCCCGTTACTGGAATCACCTCTCACTCTATCTATAATAGTATCAGGGACGATGGGACCCGGTGTTACCTCAACCACGCTTCTTTGCACCCTTCGCCGCTCTGGCGTTAGGTTCCCTGTTAACGCCCTCCTCATCAGCCTCCGTAGCAGCATCCTCAGCAGCCTCTGTTACCGGCTTATTGAAGAGCGTCTCCAGTTCCTCGCCCTCAATGGTCTCGCTGGAGATCAATGCCTCCGCCAGCTGCACCAGCTTTCCCCTGTTCTTTGTGAGGATATCATTGGCCACGCTATACGCGTGCTGAATAAGCTTATCGACCTCCAGATCGATCTCATCGGCAATCTTGTCACCATAGTCCTTTTGCTCCGACACCTCGCGCCCCAGAAAGACCATTTCCTCCCTTCGCCCGAAGGTACGGGGGCCCAGCTTACTGCTCATACCATATTCGGTGACCATCTTGCGGGCTATTTTGGTTGCCTGCTCGATGTCGCTTTCAGGCCCGGTGGTCATTTCACCAAAGATAAGCACCTCGGCACAATGCCCGCCCAGCAGTGTGGCCAGCGTATCGTTAAACTGGGAGCGTGTCCATATATAGCGGTCCTCAGCCGGCAGGAGGCGAGTGTAGCCACCAGTCAAGCCACGGGCGATTATGGAGATCTTATGCACCGCGTCGGCGTTGGGAAGCGTCTTGGCGACCAGGGCATGGCCCGATTCATGGTAAGCGGTTATCTCCTTCTCCTTGGGGCTGATAATCCTGCTCTTGCGCTCCGGCCCTGCCATCACCCGGTCGATCGACTCCTCAAGCTCCTCAAGGCCGATCTTCTTCTTATCACGCCGCGCCGCCAGTATGGCTGCCTCATTCACCAAGTTGGCGAGGTCAGCGCCGGAAAAACCTGGGGTCTGTTTGGCCACGGTCTCCAGGTTAGCCGAGTCATCCATCGGCAGGCCTTTGGCATGTACCTCCAGGATCGCCTTACGGCCCTTAATATCGGGGCGGTCCAGCACCACCTGTCGGTCGAAGCGTCCAGGGCGAAGAAGCGCCGGATCCAGGATGTCGGGACGATTGGTCGCAGCGAGTACGATAACCTTAGTGGAGGTCTCAAAGCCATCCATCTCCACCAGTATCTGGTTAAGGGTCTGCTCTCGTTCATCATGTCCACCGCCAAACCCCGCGCCGCGGTGGCGACCGACGGCATCGATCTCATCGATAAACACAATACAGGGGCTATTGCGCTTGGCCTGCTCAAAGAGGTCCCTTACCCGGGAAGCTCCCACCCCGACAAACATCTCTACAAACTCGCTACCGCTCATGGAGTAGAAGGGGACACCGGCCTCACCTGCCACCGCACGACCCAAGAGGGTCTTTCCGGTGCCCGGTGCTCCCACCAGCAGCACCCCCCGGGGGATGCGCGCCCCCAGCGAGGAGAACTTCTCCGGATTCTTTAAGAACTCCACCACCTCCTGGAGTTCTGCCTTCGCTTCATCCACCCCAGCGACGTCATTAAAGGTAACGGCGGGGTTGGTGCTGGGGAACAGGCGCGCCTTGCTCCGCCCGAAGCTCATCGCCTGATTACCCGCTCCCCGCGCCCGGCTGAAGATGAACCAGATTACACCAATAAAGAGCAGTAAAGGAAGCAGGGTGAAGAGCAAACTGCCCCAGTCAAAGCCGCTCTCAGGGATAAAATCAACCTCCACATCACCTATATTAACATTCCAAGGATCTTTACTCAGATATTCTTCCACTGCAGGCTGGTTTTCAAAGGGGCCGGTTTCCACCCGTAGCACCGGAGCTTCACTATCCCATCCGGTAATATAATTACCTTGAGCTTCAAACTTCGTAATCTCTCCCTGCTCATAATCGCTTATTAGCTCATTCATGGTCCCTGTCGGAACCTCTTCGGAAGAGGGGTTGTAAAAGTAAAAAAGGAGCGCTATGATCGCCACGATAACGACCAGGTAAATAACGCCTCTCTTAAGGTACCTCGAACCCATTCATTTCTCCCAACCGCTAGCCGTGCAGCGGTAGTGTACTACTATATCAGTATACCAGAAGTATACCAGAAAACGCCCAACAATTAAATCTAAGGGGAACTCCCGGTCTCTCTCCTTTTTTCAACCCCTACCGACTAAAATACTACAGTATCGGAACTCCTTAGTGAGTGAGTTCAGATGCGGTTGATAATGCAGGCGAACCAGCTTAGCTTCGCGTTCGTCTCTCATAAGGGGTCATCATCCGGCTTGACCGGATGATCCAGAAAACATGCTGAACCAGTTTCTGGATTGCCCGATCGAGTCGGGCAATGACAGGGGCAGCCTGCAGCGGGTAATGACAGTTTGGGTGGAAGTCGGGCAATCTTCTCTTTCGATCCACGGATTAAGGGGGATTGCGGTTGCCTCACTAATTAAGCTGTATTATACTGAGTAGTGATGAGCCTGGATGACGCTTATGAGAATGCGGTAAGAGACATGGCACGGCTCAGCCCAAACGTTGCTGCCGCTACCAGCGGGTGCAGCTTCAATGAGGGACTCTTTACTGTGCCCTTCTTCCACCGCTCCTTCTCCGTACACTTCCCCGAGATTAAGGTATCCGAAGTGGGAAGCGATACCCCGCGCCCCCCTTGGCTCGACATACTTCTAATGCACTACCTGGTGAATGCAGATGGCACGCCCGTATCTGGCATGTGGATTGCCTATCGTAATCTCCCCGGCGCCCACCTATTCGAGCAAAGGTTCAACAACATGGCGATACGACCCCTTCTGGACACCTTCGGCAACGACGCTGACGGGTTTAGCCAGGCAGCCCTGGCCATCGGTGGAAAGCCAATGACCCGCACCGGCGATGCCGCCTTCCGTTTTCTGGCACTGCCCAAAATCCCTGTGGGGTGTATCCTGTATCTCGGCGATGACGAGGTGTCCCCCTCCATCAATATACTCTTCGATGCCGCTTCACCCCACTACCTGCCTACCGAGGACCTTTCCTATCTAGGCCTGTCCCTAGTCATAGAATTACGCGGCCATAAAACATAGTTCAAGTGATGAGGTCGGATATCCTGGCAAGATTTGACATGCCAACATAAAACCGAATCACTTGGAGGAGAAATATAAGTAGCAAGTTGAGTAATCATGGGTTAAGTAAAATACCTGAGCGCTTACTCAGGAGCGTACCGCCCGCGGAAACGGATTGGTTTAAATTTCTAGCCATGTGCTGGCGAGGCACGAGAAGATCTTTAAAGGGGGTAAGCTATGTGTGATTGGTGTGAGAAGTACGGTGATGGTTATGAGAGGTGGTACTTCAACCCGGCTAACTACGCGAGGAGGCTCTACAAGATTAGAAGGGAGGAGGCCGAGGCATCAGGGGCGGATGCCAACCCCCAGTCCGCAGGGGGAATGGCAGTGGTGGGCCACGATTTCCTGGAGGCCCGGGACAGAGGGGACACCGCGGAGGTGGAGCGGATGAAGCAACAGGTAGAGGGTGCTATGTGGCTCACCCACTTCGGCCAGGTGATAACCCTTGAGGAGGCGCTCAAGATCACCGACATCATGTACCCCATTTGCCTGATAACCTGTGCCTGCCGCCGCTCCATGGAGGGTCTCCCCGACGAGGAGAACTTCACCTGCATGGGCATGGGTCCAGGCATGTACAAGTGGGAGCGCTGGCCCGACACCTATCGGGGAGGGGTCCACTTCCTCACCCCCGATGAGGCAAAGGAGGTTCTGAACAAGCTCGACAAGAGGGGGCTGGTGCACTCTATATACACCTTTGGCACCCCCTATCTCGGTGGACTCTGTAACTGTGACTACCCCGATTGTGCCGCCATCAGGACGGTGGTCGATCTCGATGTCAAGATCCTGTGGAAAGGACACTACGTGGCCAAGATCGACCCCGAGCTGTGTAATGGCTGCGCCTCCTGCGTTCACCGATGCCAGTTCAGGGCGCTCAGCTTCATCCCCAGCAGGAACAAGGCCTACATCGACCAGTTCCAGTGCTTCGGCTGCGGCCTCTGCGTCTCCGAGTGTGATCAGGATGCGATCACCCTGGTGGAGCGGACCAGCCTACCCGCACTGGCAAACGTGTGGTAATCATGAATGGAAGGTGATTAAAATGCTGCCAGCAGTAACCGTTGACGACGAAAAGTGTAAAGAGCCCGCCTCATGCCGCAAGTGTCTGCTCATATGCCCCACCCATGTCCTGGGTCTGGGCACCGATGTAGGGGCACAGAAGTTCCGCGAGATAGATCCTAGCCACTTCATCGTGAGACCGGTGCGCCTCGACAAGTGTAGCGGCTGCATGGATTGTGTCGAGGTCTGCCCCCAGAATGCCATCCAGGTGAGCTTCAGTGGAGGTGATGCAAGATGACAATGGGTTGGAAGTACGCAAACCCAATAAAGGAGAAACTGATAACCCTGGAGGAGCCGGGGAAAGCGCTGCCATTCGATGCGGACCGGGGGCTGGTGGAAGAGGTCATGTCGCGATGCGACATTAAGGCGCTGGTGGAAAGCCTGAAGGGCAAGGGTGAGAAAGTGGCCAGAGAGGCCCTGGAGTCCTTCGGCAGGGAGCTGATGAAGCTTACCATCGAGCTTGCCGATGGCAAGTACATCGACCGCACTGGCGAGATGGTGGAGAGAGTAGCCAGGCAGACCGATATCTCCTTCCCCCATCGCCTCGAGCGCTATGTGGAGCTAGCCATCTTGTCCTCGCGACCCACCGACAGGTGGAACATCGCCAGGGCTACCACCAGGGAGCTGGTGCTTCAGGTCTCCAGTTGTGCCCTGAACCAGGCACTAGCGGAGGCCGGACTCGCCCTCCCCTGTAAAGCGATGTGCCTTGCCAGCTTCGAGGTTGCCGCTACCAAGACCGGCGATAAATTGAGCATGGAGATGAGCAAGACGCTGACCAAGGATGGCATGTGTGAGTTCAGTTTCTCGCTCCAGCCCTAGGATAAGGGTCGGGTTCGGCCTGTTCCTGCCGCCCCCACATCGCGGATGGCACGGGTCAGGGGGATTCAGCAGCCTGCATTGCTCTAGGGGCTTCCGCGCCCACCGGGTAGGGCTGGAGGAGTTCCTGGAGGAGTGGTACGACCGAAGCGCCGAGAGATGCGACCTCTTCGATAACATAAGCGAGGTGGATAAATACAGCGTCACCTGCACCGTGTGTCGCCACTTCGAGGAGGGGTGCTGCGCCTCCGACTCCAAGGGCCCCAGTATCCTCAGCCTGCTAAAGGCATCCTATATACACGATGGCCTGGCCTGGCACTAGTAACCGAAGAACCCGACTGACATTCTGACCCCCATTTGTCGGAGGAGGAGTCGAACTGATATTTTTTAAAATACTCTTTCTCTGCCCCTTAGCTTCACTCAGGGTCTCTGGATTCCCGCCTGCGCGGGAATGACAATGGCATAGAGTTCGTCCAGACATATCAGGGCTCTATTTTCGTAGCAACAATAGAGGGGGATGGGTTGGCATTCATTAATGTACTGTGTGTGTGTACAAGCCATTGACAGGAGCAATGCAGAACCCTAGAATTATCTTCGAGAGGGGAAAGACAAAGCAACTTGAATAGCGAATTTAATACGGAGAAAACCATAGCGCAAGCAGCAATGCATTTCCTTGCCAGCCTGCCTCAGCAGGAGAGGGCGGAATACCAGCAAGAGCTGAATAAGTTTGTACGCTGGTATGGCAGCGAGCGCCCCTTGAGCGAGCTTGCCGCACGCGAGGTGGCGGGTTACGCCAAGGGGATGGAAGGCTCCCCGGTCAACGCCACAAAAAGGCTGACGCCGGTAAAGGCCTTTCTGGCCCACGCCAGGAAGGAAGGCCTCATCAGGCAAAACCTCGCGGTCCATCTCCGGGTCAAGAAAGGCGCGCCAAAGAAGGGGTACCACGCTAAAGAAGCTGCACAGGCGATCACCTTCACACCGGAGGGTTACCGGGAGCTTAAAGATGAGCTTTCCTCCCTCAAAGAGGAGCGCCCCGGGATTGCCGAGGATATACGCCGGGCCGCTGCCGACAAGGACTTCAGCGAGAATGCCCCACTTGATGCCGCCAAGGACCATCAGGGAATGGTCGAGGGCCGGATCAGGCAACTGGAGACCATCCTCAAATCGGCAGTGGTAAAAACGGGGAAGGGAGATAGCGCAAAGGTAACGCTGGGCAGCACAGTTACCCTTGAGGACCTCTCCACCAAGGAAGAGTTGCGCTACACCCTGGTCAACCCCCGCGAGGCGAGCCCTTCAAGGGGCAAGCTCTCTATCGACTCACCCACGGGCAAGGCACTGCTCAATCGCCGGCAGGGTGAGGCGATCGAGGTTGCCGCTCCGGCGGGCATGCTGCGCTATCGCATCGCCAGGATTGAGGACTGAAAGCGATATGCCCGGAAGGACCACGCTAATGCGGCAGGCTCCAGGATCAAGCGCTCACCCCGGATAATGATAACCGGGGAGCTTAAGAAACTAAGGCTATCTGCCAGGTGTGAAAACCCCTTTCCCCAAATTCTTGTATTTCTTGATGGGATGGACTACTATAGCTAAAACAGGAGGTAGAGATGCAATTTCTGTCAAAGGAAATGGTTGATGAAATGGTAAAGCTAGCGAAAGCAGATGATGAGCTCCCATCGAAGCTAAAGGAGCTAAGCATCAGGCTTCAGATGGTAGGCACCGACTGCCCGGGGAATGAAGACAGACAATTTAGCATTATCCTGGAAGATGGGAATCTCACCAACATGGATGTGGAGGTCTATCCCGCCCCCAGCGACCTGAGGACCGCACCGCTTGATAAAACCAGGTTTGATTCTCGCGTGCTTTGCCCCTATGACACACTGCTGGACCTAGTACAGGAGAAGATGAGCATGGTGGCGGCGCTGGGGAAGGTGAAGATCGATGGGGATTTACCCAAACTGATGACCCAGGTAGAGGGGTTCATCGCCTTTCTACAGTTTATGAACACGCTGCCCCTGGAGTATTGAGGTCAGTTTTCACCCTTAAGGACTGGTCGGGGTGAGAGGTTCGTATCCAGCCCGTGGAGCCAAGCTCAATCCAGATATAAAGTCAAGGTTCCTGAAGGGGAGTTCCCTCTGAGTATCGCCGAGTCAATGAGTCGAAATCGCGTTTTTGATGCTCTGTAGCTATAAAACTC
>DAOUEU010000141.1:0-11920 GCA_034430255.1 Dehalococcoidia bacterium
GGAACCTGGAGCGCCTGTGGGCCCTGGTAGAATGCCCTACTCCGGCACCTAAGGCTAGATCTCAGAGGGATTCGGTAACCGGTATTTCTGACGCAACGATATCCGTTCGGTAACAGTTTATCTTGACGCAACACGGCCCTTTAATGCCTGGAATCCCTATGGAAATCTCAGGGTATTGACATCTGGCTGGACGTATGATATATTTCCGTTTTAGAAATACTTTGTGGCTAAATGAAATGTTTGATGATGCCCAGCAAGAAACTTACGGCGACGAAATATCTGTCCTTGTGCGAGATTCTATAAAGGTTTGGCAGACGGTTGAGGCCTCAGTGCCTGAATCTATGATTCACTTGAGCGATCGTCTGGAAGGCATGCAGATCAGCGTCAAACCCGTTAAGAGCATCGCTAAGAACAGCCTCTTTTACCGTATAGGTACTATCCTCTCTCACGATGGCAATCTGACTATGGGGGAGTTGAGCTGTGCCCTTGTGGTGCCATTCAGTACTGCAACACGGATAGTAGACGGGCTGGTGGGAAATGGATACGTTGAGAGGCTATCTGATCCCGATGATAAGAGGGTGGTTCGGATAACTTTAACGGAGAGCGGGCGGCGGCTCTATGAGGCTATTGATGACTATGTAGCGAAGCACATCACGAGAATTCTATCCACTTTGACGGCAAAGGAACGGAATACTTTTTTAACGCTTTTTCATAAAGTGGCAGACTCATTTTAGGACAATGCACGGTAAATTTTGTGCTCAGTGTCCTCGTGTGCTTGAGTGTAGAAAGCAGCCGATTTTAGTAGCCGGGGGCATCCCTTTGTTGTTAAAGGAAGTGAGAATTGGCATCGGCGCTCAGCGGCATTAAGGTAATAGACCTTTGCGGCATGGGACCGGCTTCCCTGGCTGCCACAATGCTGGGAGATATGGGCGCTGAGGTGCTCAAGATCGACGCGCCTCCTGGGTCTGGGGGCCGGGGTGCCGGGCAAGGCATCTTCCCCTTGGATATAGAACAGGGGAAGGCCAGCCCGATGCAACTGGCTTTAATGACGTCCAACCGCAACAAGAAAACCTTGGCACTCAACTTGAAAACCGAGGCCGGGCGGAACATTTTCCACAGGCTGGCCGAGAACACTGAAGTCATTATGGAGGGTTTCCGACCCGGAGTGATGGAGCGCCTGGGCGTGGGCTACAAGACCATTGCCAAGATAAATCCCAGGATTATCTTCTGCTCCGTCTCAGGTTATGGTCAAGATGGTCCGTACCGCAGCTTCCCCGGCCACGATGCCAACTACATCGGTATGGCCGGTGTTCTGGGGCTTATCGGTCATAGTTGCGATGCCCCCCCGGTTCTGCCGCTTAACATAGTCGCTGACCTGGCAGTGGCAGTTTCCAATACGGCCATTGGCATTCTGCTTGCCATTTGCGCCAGGGAAAGAACAGGCCGAGGTCAATTAGTGGACATATCTATGACCGACGGCGTTATCACCCTTCTTACCGGGATAATGGGTGCTGGTGAGTACCTGCATGGTGGGGCGGTCCCGCGGCGAGGGGGAACAATGCTCAGCGGCAACGAGCCCTTTTACACTGCCTACCAAACGAAGGATGATAAGTACCTCACCGTCTGCCCAATTGAGCCTCATTTCTGGGTAAATCTGTGCCAGGCCTTAGGACGTGAGGACTTTATTCCCCATCAGTTTGCCCCAAGTCCCAAGAAGGACGAGTTACTCAACGAACTGAAGCATATCTTCCTGACAAAGACCAGGGATGAGTGGTTCGAGCTTCTCACCAAGGCCGATGTACCAGTAGGCAAGGTGCTCGACCTGGATGAGGTCTTTTCCGATTCCCAAGTGCTCCACCGTCAGATGGTTACCGAGATAGACCATCCCGAACTTGGCAAGGTGAAGCAGATAGGGTTCGGCATCAAACTCTCAGACACGCCAGGTCAGGTCAGAACCATGGCCACCCGCCCAGGCCAGTTTACCGAGGAGGTGCTCTCAGCACTGGACTATTCCCAGGATGAGATCGAGAAATTTCGAGTGGAGAACGTGATCTAAAAGTAGTAGAGGCAATAAGGAGCAGATGGCAGATCAAGCTTTAGAAAAGGAGGTATTCTAATGTCACAAGCACCAGCACCAGCATCGCCAGTATATTGGCGGTTAAATACCGGCGTATATAGGCTAATCGGGATAAAGTGTAACGATTGTGGCCATATTACCTACCCGGTAAAGAAGATCTGTCCCGAATGCGGCAGTTTAAATGTTGAGGAATACAAGCTAAGCAGGAGTGGGACAGTGCATACCTATTGCGTACAATGGGCACCACCCCCAGGGTTTGAGGCACCGATTGTACCGATCATCGTGGACATGGATGGGGGAGGCAGATATCAGGGCATACTTACCGAAGTTACCAGTCCTGAAGCTGTGAAGATAGGTGACAAGGTGGAAATGGTGTTCAGGAAGGTAATGACTGATAGAGGGCTGAACGTTTACGGCTACAAGTTCAGATTGGTAGAGGAGGAATAAATAGATGAGAGGTAAAGTTGCTGTTATAGGGGCAGGTCAGATCCGTTTTGGCGAGCTGTTCGAGATGAGCTTGGCGGATATGGTCGAAGAGGCCTATTTGAACTGCCTTAACAGCGTGGACAAAGGGATCGACCCCAAGGAGATCAAAGCGGCCTGGTTTGGACAGTGGAGCGGAGGCTTTATTGGGCAGGGTGCCATGTGTGGGGCATCGCTGGCAAGTTTCATCGGGAACCTCGAAATCCCGGTGACCAGGCTTGAAAACGGTTGCCCTACAGGAGGCGATGCCTTCAGGCACGCATGTCTCGGAGTTGCCTCGGGAGTCTATGATGTGGCTCTGGCAGTGGGTGCGGAGAAGATGAGGGATAAGCCCTCCGCTGAGTCTCTGGGCGGCGCTGGCGGGGGCGGAGGGGCAGAAATGGGTCTCCACCCCTCTTGGATGATGGGAATGGGGGGTCCGGGAATTCAGGCATTACATGCCACAAGGCAGATGCATGAGTTGGGATATACTATGGAGAACTTCGCCAGGGTTGCGGTTAAAAATCACCATAACGGAACCTTTTGCCCCTACGCCCACTATCAATTCGAAGTAACTATAGAGCGTGTGCTTGGAAGCTACATCGTTTGCTGGCCGCTGCACTTGCTTGACTGCTGCCCTCAGACCGACGGTGCTGCTGCACTCATAGTGTGCCGCGCCGAGCTAGCTAAGAAATATACCGATAAGCCGGTTTATGTCATGGGGAGCAATATCGGTATAGACCACAAGAACCTGTGGGATAGGAGCAGCTTTGTGGAACAGCTCTCGACAGTTAGGGCCGCTAGAGGGGCCCATGCGATGGCGGGGATTAAGCCGTCAGATGTAGACTTTGCAGAGCTCCACGATTGTTTTACCAACACCGAGCTGATGAATATCGAGGATGTTGGATTCGCCCGCAAGGGCGAGGCTGCCGGAATGCTCATGAATGGTGAATTCGATCTGGATGGCAGGCTTCCGATAAATCCCAGCGGCGGCTTGAAGGCCCATGGCCACCCGATAGGCGCCACTGGCGTGGGGCAGCTCTGTGAGGTCTTCTGGCAACTGCGAGAGCAAGCGGACAAACGCCAGGTAAAACTTACAAACGGCATAGGCACCCAGCATAATGTGGGCGGTGATGCGTTTGGTGTTGCCGCATATAACATTCTATCTCGCTCCATCTAAGAAAGGAGGCAGACATGGCTGGTATAAGTGGATACGGAGTTTATATTCCTCGCTATAGGATTGAGCAGAAAGAAACGCAGATTCCCTGGAGTAACTGGGCAGGGGGGGAGAAAGCAGTTTGTGGGGCGGATGAGGATGTTGTTACCATGGCTGTTGAAGCTACCGAGAATGCAATAAAGCATGCTGGCATTGACCCGGCACAAATAGATGCCATATACCTCGGCACAGCCTCTTCACCGTACATTGAGGGCCATCTATTATCACCTATCTTTGCCGAAATATGGGCATTGCCTCCCGAAGTAAGAGTGCAAGATTACTCTGGCTCCCTCAATGCGCTTGCTACGGCGCTTCTGGGATGTCTGGATGCCATTGAAGCCAAGAGCATTAAGTGCGGGCTTGTCATTGGCACCGAGAATAGATTGACTGCGCCGGGCACAGAGTCGGACGCCAGTTTGGGCGCCGGAGCAGTGACCATGGTAATTGGCACCGAAGATACAATAGCCGATTTTGAAGCTGTACATACTTACTCAACCCTGTTCATCGATAGGTGGGAAGCAGCCCAAGATGGTTGGGTTTCTAACTACTTCGACTACAGGTTCGACCGCGAATACGGGTATAAGAAACATATCACCGAGGCAAGCAAAGGCCTTATACAGAAGGTGGGTAATAAGGGACAAGATTTCACCCACGTGGTGTTTCAGCAACCGGATGACAGGAGTCCCAATCTAGCTACAAAAGAGCTGGGAATACAGGCTGAGCAGTTGGCTCCATCGATTGCATCAACGCTGGGAGACCTGGGATCATGCTCAGCTTTTGTTAGCCTCGCTGGGGTTTTGGATAAGGCAAAACCTGGGGAGAAGATATTGCTTACCACTTATGGCTCGGGCGGCAGCAACGCCATGAGCATAACCGTGAATAAAGCGATTGACAAAAAGAGGAAGCGAATCGTTCCTCTAGAGAAATATGCAGCGAAAAAGGAATATATCACCTACGTGACCTATCTAAAACTCAGGGAAATGATTAAGCGTGCGCCTTATTAACGTGGCCCTAAGCTCTCTCGCCTGGTCGCGGGAGATGCAGAGGCTTTTGCCATCTAAAAGCGGCATGGCCCACTCGAGCTCGGGGTGGATATATTCAATACCACACTTCTGCTTGAGTTCGAGGTCCTGATAAATAAATGGGGGCATAGCCCACCATTGAGTTTTCACACGTCCAGGCTGAAACCGGTGGTATTGAATGCTGCGGTGATATCCTTCACACCCTTCCGTGCCACGGCTTCCAGCAGGATGCTAGGGCAGATGGCTACCGTGCCGAAGCCACCGATCATTACATCGCAGCCCCGTCCTGTATATTAGCCACCGCTTTATGGAAGCCGGAGACTACCTTGTTTATCAGCATAGGTTATCTCTCGATCATATTTTTAGGTGGCTGCCTGACCCTTTCGGTGATGTCGGAACACCATGCGGGCTACATTGATACCTGACATTGCTGCCTGGTGCGTGCCCATACCAGCAGCACCAGCGTCGCAACCCACATAAAAGAGCCCATGGATGGGCGCCTGGGGTGAGGGTTTGTACTTGCCGCACTGGCCTACTATCTGAGCCAGGCCAACGCACTCACCACCCTGGCCCCCTGGCAGCACCTTGTCTCGGGTGGCGGCTGATACCTCAGCCGGCCCCTCGAATTCCTTGGTCTCAAGGGCATCCAGCACCCCGGGGTGAATCTTTCTCAGCATCTCATCCATCTTGCCATACAGCATCTGTATCTGTTGTTCTTCGGGGTCTGGTGGGCAGATGGTGCCGGCGATGAAACACTGCTTGCCCGCAGGAGCCAGGGTAGGATCGTAGTTGCAAGGAACAATGCCGAACAGGACTACCTCATCGGGGACATGCCCTGCCCTTACCTTTAGGAAACGCTCCATGTTCCACCAGCTGTCATCGGACCACATCATGTAGGCTTTATGCTTCAGCACCGGTTTATTAAAGAAGTATTTCACCGCAGTGAATGCCCAGCCAGGAACCAGGCCCTTGACATAGTTCACATAGCTTTTGTCGAACTGATTCTCGCCCACCAGCTTGAGCACGGTTGGCTGGAGCCCAGCGTCGCTTATGACAATGGGGGCCTCAAACTCCCCTTTCTTGGTGCTCGCCCCGGTAACCCGGCCATCCTTGACTTCTATCTTCTCCACTCGAGTCTCTATCCTCACCTCGCCGCCGTTGGCCTTGAATGCATCTGTCAGCTCGACGAGCACACGTGCAAAGCCGTCCATATAATACCCACCACCCCCGCTCAGCACTATCTGCTGCAGAATAGTTACCTGCTCTGAGGCTGAAACCAGGTCAACGGGTTCCGCTAGCGAACAATTAGAGTGCATCGCAAAGTAGCTATAAACAGCATTTGGTACATCAGGCTGCTGCTCGATGTATTCCTGGAAGGTCATGTCATCCAGAGCAGCTATCTGCTCTGGCGGCATCAGCGCAATCCCCCCCAGTACATTTAGAGCGCTCCCTCGTTCCTTTTCATTAAGCTCCCACATATCGAAGAGAGCTGTGGGGTCCTGCCCTGTCTGTTTAATAATCGCTGTCGTGTACTCACTCGAGGAGGAGCTTCGATACGATAGGCATATCTCGTCCAAAGGGGCTACCCTAATATCTCCCATGCCCAGCAGGTTATAGGCCTGCTCAAAGCCCGACCCATACATTGGACACTGGAGTTTTGGCGCCAGTTCGTACTTGAAGCCATCTCGTTCAACGTTAACTGCCTTGCCACCGGTGGTCTTGTTCTGGTCCAGCAGCAGCGTTTTAAGCCCCCACTTTTGTAGCAAGGCAGCACAGGTAATACCTCCAGGACCAGCACCCACCACGATCACGTCATATTTACTTGCCATGATGAACCTCCCTGTAGTCTATTGTGCTATCTACCCGTCGCCTTGCCGGACTCCTCCAGCTTTTTAAGGATCATCAGCCATTGCTGATACAGGGACTCGGGCTCCTCTTTCCCCGGCTCCTGCCACGGCCCGGGCAGGCCGAGGTCCTTGGCAATAATCTTGTAGCAGCTGTACACCTCGGTCACCCCTGAGTTGGCACCCACGTGCCACGAGGCGCCGGTGGCGTACAGGTTCTTTATCGGTGTGCGATGGTTCGCCAGCTCCGGCGTCGGCCGCTTGTCCTCTACCTGGTGGGTGACTCGGTCGAGGACACCTATCGACCCATCGGGCATGAGGTTCTTCATCCGCAGGTGGTCATACGGAGAGTTGTAGTCGCACCCGATGACGTTGTCCCACGTCATATTGGGGGCATGCCTCTGCCACAGGGTCATCAGGTCCTCGGCATACTGCTTCTTTATGTCCAGCCACTCCCGCTCGGTGTGGGCGCTGGCTGGCGGGCCTAACTGCTCGTTGTTGGCGACGTGCTTGCCCGGGGGTGCGTAGGAGGGATCGGCCAGGCTGTGGCACCACACGGTGGGGCAGTAGTCATCCACGCTCGGAGGGAACTCGCCCAGCCTTGCGTAGTAGGACTCCCTGGCGATGTGCTCGATGTCGGGGTCCTCCGCCAGGCCGAGCCAAAATGTGTCATTGATGTCGGGGTTGAATGCGGCAGCCTCATACCTCGGCGCCTCATGGATGGCAAAGGTGTACCACATCAGGCAGCCAAATGATTTCTCCAGAATCTCGATGCGGCGGGCCAGCTTGTCATCGAGATTCTCCCTGCCGATGAGGTCGAAGCACAGCTGCTCCGGGTTGAGCGTGCTCACCACTATCTTGTTCGCCTTGATAACAGAGCCGTCGGTGAGCCTGATTCCCTTGGCCTCGCCGTTCTCGATGACTACCTTCTCCACCTCGGCTCCGAGGAAGAACTTGGCCCCATCGCGCACCAGTATCTTGTGTGCGGCATGGGCGACCTGGTGCGTCCCCCCTTTGCAGAAGGCGATGGACGGCATCATCGCCGCCAGGCCGAACGTCCACTGGCCCGCTCCCGGCTCGTTGGGGTCTATCGTACCGGAGAGCAGGAACCTCAGGTTGCAGTACTGGAGCTCCGGGCTCTCCCACAGCTCCCTGACATTCCGCGTGTGGCGACCGGCAAGCACCAGCGCATCCGGCTCCACCCCTGCCCCAACCTCTACCAGGCTCGGGTAAACGGCTATCTGCCTCTCGAGCACCTTGGGGTCGATCTTCTCCTCATGGGGCACGAAGAAGTAGTCCATCTGCACGTGCTGGAACTCCCGGCTGAGCCACAGCTTCCTCAACCTGAGCCACTTCTCGGCATCCTTCTCCGAGAATCGGGCGATCTCCTTCGCCGTCCGTGTCTGGTCCATGTCGTATTTCTCGCTGTAGATGGCAAGGCAGTCCTGGTTCTTACGGAAGACGGCCCCGTCGCTGCATACGTGCTGCTCAAGCTGGGCACCGTAGTCCCAGAACTCGGGCCAGTCGCGCCACAGGGGGATGTAGTAGAACGGCAGCTGTATCGTGGCGTGGGTGTTGCCGCGGAAGCCGGGTGCCGCGGTCTCCTCGGTCGCCAGGCAGCCGCCGATCTCATGTCGTCTCTCAAAAATGCCCACGCTCATGCCGCCATACTTGATTAGGTACATCGCGAGGAACAGCGCCTTATTCCCGCCGCCGACTATCACCGCATCAAAGGTCTCATCGGGCATTATAGCCTCCTTTATTTAAGTTGTAATCCCTCACTCTACATTCACTATTACCACGACATCCCGATAGTGCAGCAGTCACCACCGCGAAGATAGATTTCAAGCAGCTCGACTGTGACTGGCCTGTTAAGGGTTTTCTCATAGACATGTTTTTAATGGTTAAGCGTGCATAGACAGTGGTTAGCAGTTGGCTCAATATCTAAAACTTTTATCAGCGTACATGCACAGCCTACCTTGACCACAAGAGTCGCGATATTACCCTATCCTGTTAGTGTTGATTGTCCTCTACTCGCAATATTTTTTACCTATCTCATGAACTTTAAGAAAGGCATCTATGTCTGGGAGGAGGATTTTCACGCCCTTTTGTGCCATCAACCCTAACTCGAAAACCCGCACCCGCTACCGACTTCCTTAAAAACGATATCCGCTGACTTCTCATCAAGTTTATCAACGCATTGGCCAGCGGATCATACATCTTATCCAGTATCATCTCTGCATCACTATTTCCAATGTGGAAGTATATTACAACCGAAAGTTCAAAAAGTCAAGCCCTTTTAACGCCCTGATTCGCCATGGATATTTCAGGGTATTGACATCTAGCTGGACGTATGATATATTTCCATATTAGAAATACTTTATCCCTCGAGCTATGCTAGGGCCTAGCAGTCATTACCGGCTATCCCGGGGGTAAGCCTTATTTCCTCGGCGGCGCCTCCGATGTTATAATGGGGATGAACCTCATCTTTGCTATTCTGACCGCTCCCGAGTACCGGCGGTGTAGCGGTAAGGGCCAGTTCATGGGCGTCTCCCAAATGGAGGTAGACGCTAATTTCTTGGGAGAGGCTATCATGTACTACTGCATGAACCAGAGAGAGTGGGACCAGCGCATGGGCAATCGGGATCCAGTGATGGTGCCCCACAATGTATATCGCTGCAAGGGTGAAGGTACGTTTGTAGCCATCGCTCTCTCATCAGAAAGATGCTGGCCTGGTGCTGGTTGCCAGCGGAGTGCGCAGCCCGGCAAGAGCTTTCATTATAGGAGATATGGATAAGCATAATGTATGATGTGTATTGTCTCTGTACCCATGCCTTCAATACTTTAGGGCAATATGGGCGGTTTATATGCCGCGGATTCGAGTCCCGCCCTCGGCACTTTTTTGACCTGTAGAGGCCTGTATCGCTGAAAATTGCGTGGCTTTTTAAGAAGTCACCCAAATATTTATTCCCTGTGCAATTGTAAAGCTTAAAATGACTTGGAATTCAGAGTTTGAGGCAGCCTTTAATCCCAAGACAGTGGCTGTAGTGGGGGCTTCCCGTAAAGCCCCTATATTTATGGATTTTGTAGCCCTCCTCAAGAATGCCGGCTTCGCCGGTAACATCTACCCCATCAATCCCAAAGCGGTAGGTGAAGAGCTTCACGGTTTAAAGATCTATCCCAATTTAACTTCAGTCCCTGAGCCTATCGACCTGGTCACCATTTCTGTTCCTGCACACGCGGTCTTCTCGGTACTCGAGGAGTGTATTGCTATAAATGCCAAGAACATTCAAATGTATACTGGTGGTTTCAAGGAAGCGGGCGATGAAGAGGGCATAGCGCTGGAGGAGAAACTTAAAGAGGTAGCAGAAAGAGGTGGGCTTCGCATCCTAGGGCCTAATTGCATGGGCATTCACGTTCCCGCCTACAGAAATACAACATGGATTACCTTTGATCCCAAACCGGGACCGGTAGCAATGCTCGCCCAAAGTGGTGGCCATGCTGGACAGTTTGTTTTCGATGCCCCTCGACACGGCATTTTCCTGAGCAAGGTTATTAGCTATGGCAATGCCGCAGTGCTCGACAGCACCGATTTACTGGAATACCTGGCAACCGACGCAGATACAGAGATAATCTGTATGTACATTGAGGGTGTCAAGGATGGGAAAAAGCTTACAGCTCTCATCAAGGAGATCAATAAAACCAAGCCAGTTATTATATGGAAGGGAGGATCAACCGAGAGCGGTGCAAGAACTGCTGCCTCCCATACAGGGGCGCTGGGTGGTGAGCTGGCAGTATGGGAGGCTTTCTTCAAACAGACAGGAGCCGTGCGGGTTGATAGCGGTGACCAGCTTCTCGACGTAGCCATGACATTCCGCTACCTCCGCCCCTTGGGCGGAAACCGCATAGCACTGGTTAGCGGAGGAGGAGGGAACAGCGTTGCCGGTGCCGATTTGATTGCCAGGGCAGGGCTCGAAATGCCCACCTTCGGCGACGAAACGCGTCAGGAACTGGCGAGCTTCATACCCCGCGAGGGGGCAATACTGAAGAACCCGATAGATATATCACAGACAATGGCAGACCTCTCTACACTGACGCGCTCTATCGAGTGCGCTACTGTCGATCCATCAATTGATGCCGTTATTCTCAACCTTTCTCCAGGATTATTCTACGTTAAGGCGGCAATGGACCCCACGTTACCAAAGTCTGCACTAAAGGAAGGGGCAGAGAAAGAAGCTAGGATAATTCTGGATCCTCTCATTGAGTTTGACCATGAAAACCGCTACGGAAAACCCCTGATTATAGTATTCCATGAGGGACTGGCCCGTTTTCTCCCCGGACAAGAGGAGTCATTACGGCAGGGGTTGCTTAAGGAGGGGATACCCGTCTACTACTCGCTGGAGCGGGCAAGCCGGGCCATAGGTAAGTTCACCCGCTACCACCAGTTCCACATGAAAACGGATGTGTAGCGCTCCACATTAGCTAGTTCCACTACATTCAACCTCACGTAATAGTACCGGTCTATGTCTTTACCTCACCTTTACTTTTGTTATAGTATACTTTTAACGGAAATGCGTATCCTGATTACCGAGGACGAGAAGGACCTGGCGGATGCCCTGGCCAGAGGGCTGCGCCAGCAGGGCTATGCTGCCGATATCGCTTACGATGGCGAAGAAGCCCTTGTCATGGCAGAGGTGAACGACTACGACCTCATAATCCTCGACCTCAATCTGCCCAAGGTCGATGGTGTTGAGGTATGTAGAAGGATACGGGCCTCAGGTTCGCCTGTCGGCATCCTCATGCTGACTGCCCGCTCCAGCCTCGATGACCGGGTAAACGGCCTGGACGAGGGGGCGGACGATTACCTGGTTAAGCCGTTCCACTTCCCTGAGCTGCTGGCAAGGGTGCGCGCCATACTGCGCCGGGAGAGTGAGACGAGGCAGACCATTCTCAGGATAGGAGACCTGGTGCTCGACCCGAACGCCATTAAGGGCTATTTCAGAGGCTCGGAGATAGCGCTTACCATAAAGGAATTCGCCATCCTGGAGTATCTGATGCGCAACGCCGGCCGCGTCGTCAGCCAAGAGGAGATGCTGGAGCATGTTTGGAGTGAGGATGCCAACATGTTTACCCATACCGTCAAGGTCCACATCAAGAACATACGCAAGAAACTTAGCGCAGCCGGGGCGGGCGATTTGATATCAACAGTCAAGGGGAGGGGGTATATATTATGAGAATGCCCGCATTTGCCAAGACGATACGCTTCAGGCTCACCATATGGTACGTGGGGCTGCTGCTG
>DAOUEU010000142.1:0-23516 GCA_034430255.1 Dehalococcoidia bacterium
AAAGGACATCCGTTGCCAGCTTAATTCGACCCCCCACTTTTCCCGTGGTTCCAGCTCAAGTGTCCAGATTAGAAGGAGGCAGCTGCCTTGAAAGGTTCTCTCAAAGCCTTCCTCCGAGTTTGATATCGTCTCTATGGGGAATCTCCACAGCCTTGCCGGTTGCCCCACCGTCAGGCACAAGGCAAGCCCCAGAACCGGGTCCGTTATATAGATATTCTCCACATCGGACACATCCTGAATATCGGCTAACTGGCGACGTTCACCTTGACACGCGGACGCGGTGTAATGACAATGCTTACGGTGACCAGCTTCAGTTAAACTCAAATTCCACTCGGATGCGAAAACGCTGGCCAACGGGGCATCAGTCATATTGGTCAGCCGATACTCAACCCTTACCTTCTCATCCGCAGCCTCAATGTCCAGAACCTTCTCCACCTGCAAAGGTAAAAAATTTCCATTGGACCATACATGTCCGTCCCGCTTCAGACGCACAGTCAGGCCACCTTCTGTACCCTGCACCGTAGGCTCATACGGTTTATTGACGAAATCTCCCGTTTCCTCGTAAGAGTTACGCAAGAAATTTTCAATAGTGGTGCCAGCACCTAAGAAATGGTCGATGAGTGAGGCTCGCCGGTACCAGTCATAGTGCAAATGCTGGTCGAGGTCCTTTTCCCTAGCCCGAACAATCTCGTGAATCGTCTTAATACCCTCAGCAGGACGATCGAGGCCCTCCCTCCGTTCGCGCTCAGACTCTATGAGCGCCTGGTGGTATGCCTCCGGCCGCCGCGTCATCACCGCCCCCAGATTATGCTTCAGCCTCCGAATGTCCCACTCGAAAAGGGATGCCCCGTCGGCCAGGTCCAGGTAAAGGTTCTGGGTCTCTCCCTCAATCAGAAGCTCCTCCGCACCATCGCTGTCAAAATCAGCCATCTCCCACTTAATCCAGGATTGCCCCTCGTGCAGGACCTCATCGGCTGCGTTCTGGGCAGCGATGAGGTGACTGTAGACCCCTTGACGGATATGATTCAGGTACACCCCCCCGAAGACGCCATGCCAGTAAGGGCAGTTACATTGACCTTTCCACAACTCATCCATGCCGGCATCGCCCTCGGTCATACCGCGCGCGTGATGTACTGCACGGTGGACTCGCAGCATCTTCTTATGCATTACGTTTATCTCGGGGTATTTCGCCAGGAAGTAACGCCAGAAGCCGGCGTGCATATACCTTACGATCTCATGATGCCCATCTGCCTCCAGCTGCTTCACCAGCTGGCTGAACTCGTATGAACTGGAAGCCGGTAGCGCCCACTCCTGCATCTCGGCATATGAAGCGGTTGGCAGGTAGACCATCCCTATAGGTCCATGACGCTGCACGTACTCGCCCAAGGGGACGGTCTTGAGCCAGGAGCTGTTCTCCTCCAAAGCATTTAGGAAATCCTCAACCCATCCCTTTTCCCAGCAATATTTATAGGTCTGAGGCCAGAGGCCGAACTTCTCACCGTCGTCTCCCATGACTACTATCTTGTCTCCATCCTCCGTTGCCTGGGAACGAAGGTGCTTGATTACCTGCTCCACCTTTAGCCAGGGGATAGAATAGCGCAGCACCTTACTGCTGGCGAAGACCTTGAGCGGGTGACCTTCCTCTTCGGTGACATAGTAGCCGCACAAATCATCATACTTAAGGCCTGCCATAATGAAGTGATTATCATCAACTACGGTCCACTCCACACCAGCCTCGGCAAGGGGCTTCGGTAGTTGGGGCTCCCACACCCGCTCGGCAAGCCACAGGCCGGTGGGGGAGAAATTGAACTCATCGCGAATGGCAGAGGTAAGCTTTGCGATCTGCCCCAGCTTGTCTGCGTCCGGGATTATGGGGAGTATTGGCTCATAGTAGCCACCCGTCATGATCTCAACCTGGCCTCGCCCTACAATGCCTGCGATGCGCCTCAGGAAATCAGGCTGGTTCTCCCGCAGCCAGCCTAGCAGGCAACCGCTGTAATGGAGGGAGATGCGGACACCGGGGTGCCTCTCCAGCGCCTCAACCAGAGGCAGGTAGGCATGCCGATATGCCAGCTCGAAGACCTGAGGGAAGTTGTCTGTCGGCTGGTGGTTATGAATAGCGAGGCCGAGGTATACGCTTTTCATCCCTCATCCGAGTTCATGAAGGTGCTCACCAGAATATCCGGGAAGCGCGGTTGGTAGATAGACAAGAAATTGGCCCACTACATCCTGCTGCACCCTATTTAGGTGTCATGAATATCTTATCTTCGATCTTGTTTCTCAGGTCTCTCGCCGCAATGACCCGGTAGTAATACTCTTTCTTGTCCTCATCGCCGCAATCGCTCATGCTTATAGCTTTATAGGCATTCAGGATTACCTCGCGCTGCTGCATCAAGCCCCGGTTCACCAGGTTCACATTCCACCTTGGTTGCGGGTTGGCCCACCAGAACTGGCAGCTGTGGAGGGCAGCATCCAGAAGCGCCCTGGCGATATGGGCATAGTGCTTGGTGGCATCGATCTTCGCCTCTTTTATCGCCTTGTTTACCATCTCCATGGTGATCTCTAGGTGCTCCCACTGAAACTGATGGATGGCATTGTCCTTATTCTTCCACAGCGGATAGGGGTTGCCTGCCTCAATGTCATCATTGCTGGTACTCCAGGAGGAGGCCTTCGGTTCGACTGCAAGACCGCGTGGAAAGATATCAAGAAGTCCGCTTATAGTTACCGCTTGGATTTCCCTAGACTCCGACATCTCACGGGCCTGGAACAAGCCCCCGTGCTGCTGTGCCAATGCCCTGGTCTGCGTTGGGCCAGAGGGAGAGACTATGGCTAACTGAGCGCCTTCCGCCTCATCCGGTTCCAGGGTCTCATATACTTCGGTCAGGAAGAGTTTTTCCCAGTTCTGGATATGATGCCCAAAGGTCTCCGCATCCATAGCGGTGATGACATAGACATCATCCGCGCCATCCCCGCGCAGTTCTCGCAGGTGGCCAATGAAACCGCCAGCGTCGATATTTTGAAAGCTTATCTTGTTGCTCAGAATGTCATCACGGAAGAAGACCGCAAGCCTTTCCCCATCGAGGGAAACCTCATGAATAACTTTCATGGGCCATTCTACAGGGCAAGCCACCCCGCTCATAATAACCCACTGGTGACCTGTGTCGAGAACGGGCTTCACGATCTCCTTACCGTAACACATCTCGGGAGGGAAGAAGCCCTTGGGTGAGTACGCCTGTCCAAAGAAGCGCCTGTTGGTCTTGGTGTTTTGGGTTATCTGCCTTCTCATCTCCTCCTGGGGAATGAGAGGGAGGATGGGGTGGTACTTCCCTGAGCCGGTGAACTCCACCTGCCCGCGTTTGGCCAGCTCCCACAGCCCCTCGATCACATCGTTAAACCTGTGGTCATAGAGCATCTCGGCGAGCACGGCGTTTATGTTTACCGTGACCTTGGCATAGGGAAGGTTGCGAAAAAGCTCGACCAGGGGCCTATAGGATTCATTGCACACCTTGCGCAGCACCCAGTGGAGCTGCGTTGGTGGCTGGTAGAAATGTAATAGCGGTGCCCAGTAGATCATAGGTTCCCTGTTCGTCGATATGTGCCTAAAGAGGTCAGCGTGGGTAGATACTGCACTGAGTCAGGATGGCCGGGGTAGTACGGTGTCCACACCTTAGCCTATTCGGCCGCAGCGGACTTGTCACGACTCTTCCTGCGCTTCCACCCCAGCATCGCCAGGAGCTCCCCGATAGCAGCATCGCTCACCGCCGTCTCGCTAAGGGGCATGCCTGGGTGTATGCGATAGTGGTTCTGCCTGCCATCCCTGGTCTTAGTAATGTATCCTGCTTCTTCGAGGTCCTTAATGATATTGTGTGTTGCCCTCTCGGTGATACCTACAGTATCACCGATATCTCTGGCTGTGCTACGCGGATGCCTTGCAATAGCGGCCAAGACCAGACCGTGGTTTGTGATAAAGCTCCATCCCGCCATTTAAAAATCGTCCCAAATTGGTCTAAAAAGTACTTGACAAAAACTAAAAGTTGTGCATAATATATGTAGATTAATTCATGTTTAGTAAATTAGGTATACTAACTCTAGTAATATGCAACAAGTATAAGCTAGCCTGCTAGGCTTATCGTGCGAGTGATTTCTTGCAACATGTTTCTTGATAACTCATGGCCAATACTAATATTACACAAAACTGGTAGAATGTCAACCTCTCCGAATCTTGGGGTGAATGAAGGAATAGGGGCGATGTTACAGTTGAAGAACATGGATGGGTGGTATTGACAGAGTGTGCGAGAGAGAGTACTATGAATGCCATCGAGCTTATCCAAGTCTATCCGCCGGCTCACTCCAGAACGGCGAATGTGTATGGATGTTTGGGGCAGGAAGTGGTTTACTTCGTCTACGTCTCAGTCGAAGCCTCCAGCCCGCATTTTGTGGTCGTAATGGCTCCTCTTTATTTTCGTAGAGCAGCATGACCATGCCCAAATTTATATGGAGGTGTTGAGATGAAGCAGAGAAACATTACCACCAGGAACACTGAGTTCGTGCTCCTTTGCTTTGAGGGACCGGACCGCTATTCCCTGGCCGGCGGCCTCGGGGTACGAATAGACAACCTGTCAGCCACCCTGGCAACGATGGGCTTTCGCACACATCTGTTCTTTATAGGTGATCCTGAGTTCAAGGGCGAGGAGGTAAAGTATAGGGGCAAGCTAACGTTACACCGTTGGTGCCAGTGGATCAGCAAGCATTATCCCAACGGCGTGTATGATGGAGAGGATGAAAAGCTCTATGACTTCAACGAGTCTCTCCCATTATTTATCAAGGAACACATTGTCAAACCAGCGGTGGCCAAGGGAAAGCTGGTAGTGATCCTTGGTGAGGAGTGGCACACGGCGGAGGCCATGTGCAGACTAAGCGATGTATTATATGCCGATGGCCTTAGGGACAATGTGGTAATGTTCTGGAATGCAAATAATACCTTTTCATTCCACCGCATTAACTGGGGGAGGCTGAACTACACTACGACTATAACTACGGTCAGCCGTTACATGAAGCATATCATGTGGCGGATTGGAGTGAATCCACTGGTAATTCCCAATGGCATACCACGGGAGTCATTGCAAAAAGTAGACGACGCAACGGCCTATAAACTCAGGGCGGCACTTGATGCAGATTTGGTCATGTGTAAAGTGGCTCGCTGGGACCCTGACAAACGCTGGAACATGGCCGTCGAGGCTGTTGCTAGGCTTAAACAGAGAGGAATCAGGACGGTGCTTCTTGCTCGTGGTGGGATGGAGCCGCACGGAAAAGAGGTTTTACGCAATGCCAGGTTACTGGGGCTTACGGTGAGTGAGGCAAGGGTCAGACCAGGGTATTCTGAAGGCTTCCTGGAGGCACTACAGGAAACTCCCCATGCTGACGTTATAGATATAAAATTTCATATGCCACTGAACCCCCTGAGGGTTCTCTATCGCGCTGCTGATGCGGTGCTAGCAAACAGCGGGCATGAGCCTTTCGGCATTGTAGGGTTGGAGGCGATGGCCGCCGGTGGCATCGCCTACACCGGCAGTACTGGGGAGGACTACGCCATTCCTTTCATTAATGGCTTCGTGTTAGAGACGGCGAACCCTATAGAGATCGTGGGTTATGCCATGTATCTGCGAGAATATCCAAATGAAGGGATAAGGATGCGTGAAGCAGCAAGGCGTACTGCTCGTTATTTTACGTGGGAAGCCGCCGTGAAAAACTTAATAGGTAAGCTGGAAAACCAGGCGCGAATGCAGAATTTACTCAGGGGCCAGCCTACGTTACCCCAACCCCAGTTTTCGCTGTCTAAGCTGCCGCCCGAGCTGCTGACCTCTGCCACGGTCGGGATTCCCATAAACCAACCAGATATACCAAGCAATTTGCCTTCTGGGCCAGGGGCTGATATATCGATAGGCGATCCGAACCTCCCTCCTGAACAGCAATCTCTGCTTTCAAAGCTGCCGCCACAACTGATGACCACTACTCTAAAAAATCACTATTAGGGGCTATGAGGTAATCTGGCATGGCGCAAGACATCGTAATTTATACAGTATTACACCAGCCACGGCGGCTCAAGCTACCGGCGCAGCCCATCCCTAAGGGCGCTGCACCTGGGGACATAGAGCGCTGCCTTTTCGATGAGCAGATAAACGAGGAGTACTTCCGAAAGGTTGCTACCTACTGCTACTATCCAGCTACCGAGATGTTTCTCCATCTCGCCGATGGGGGTGTGAAGTTCTCGGTAGGATTCTCTGTCTCTTTGTTGCGACAGACCGGAGCGTGGGATCGAAAGCTCTTCGACCTTTTTCACCAACTGGTGGCACATCCCAATGTGGAGCTCGTCAACGTCGAGCCATATCATAGCTTCCTACCACTTATCGACCTCCGCATGTTTGCCCGACGAATGTCGTGGGCCCGCAACCACCTGGAGAATGCCCTGGGCAAGAGGCCCGAGGTGACCGATACCACCGAGATGCTCATGTCCGACGGTATCTACCACGCCCTGGATGGGCTGGGCTTCACTGCCGCCTTCCTCGACGGGCGACAATGGGTCATGGAGTGGCGCGAGCCGACCCACCTCTATCACAAGGGGAGGGACATGATGCTCCTGGCACGGCACTTCGAGCTCAGCGATGATGTCGGCTATCGCTTTTCAAACAAGGGCTGGTGGGGCTATCCACTCCTCGCCGATACCTATGCTCACTGGCTGAGGGAAGCCTCAGGGGATTTCGTGGTGCTGGCATGGGACTATGAGACCTTCGGCGAGCATCACTCCCGGGATACTGGCATCTTCGATTTCATGAGACGCCTGCCTGAGGAGTTGGCAAAGCGGCGGATGGGGACGCTGATGCCCAGTGAGGCGATCGCGAAGTACCGGGAGCGAAGCTACTACCTGCCTTTACCGGAGTTTCCCTGCACCTGGGCTGGCGAGGGAGGAATTGAGTTCTTTCTGGGAAACGCTGCACAGCAGGCCGTATTCCAGCTAATGCTGCAAGCCTACAACAAGGCTCTACTCACCAAGAATCGGCGGCTGATAGACCTCGCCCTGTGGCTGGTTCAATCGGATAACCTCCATCTTATCCAGTGGTTCGGGCGCTCAGGATCGGAGGCTGAGGTATCTGCCTACTTCACGCCGAAGGAGTGGTGGGAGTTGGGGCCATCGGGCATCGTGTGGGAAATGCAGCAGGTATATAAGAACTTCATCCGAGCGCTCGACGCGCACCTTTAGAACATTTGTATATTTATAAAGAAGTACTCGATAATGTTATATCATAGGAGCTATGAAGAGCCAAAGCTACATGACAGGGAACGAATCTCCGATTAGGATGCAATTTATATATAGAACTAAAAATGGCACTAATCGGATTAGCTAATACGAGAAGGTAGAAATGACTAATAACATGGAGCGGTATGGTCAAAGTGCCTGGGTTTACCCCGATGAAGATGGGGATTTCTTGCCCATGCTATTGAATACCATGAAAGATCACTTCCAAAGCTACACCCAGTGGAAGAGCAACATTCATCTTGACGAATACCCTCAATATCTATGCTCGGCGAAGTTCAACGGCGGTACGGACGATATCGTACACCTGTGGCGTGACGGTCAGACATGGTGGCAAAAATCAGGTGAATTCCGCGCAAAAGAAGAGGATAATGTCGAGCTAATACTGAGAAAGTGCATCGACGATTATGCCAAGAAAAAGGGGTTGGTAAATTGAGAGATATCACACAAGCAAGGTCAAGGCCGAAAAGCGGGACGGGCATTACCGAATTAAAAAGAGAGGGAGGATAATTGTGGTAATGGAGAGATGGCAACCGGGATGGGGTATCCGCCCTTGAGACTCTTTAAGCTGAGAAGAAAAAGGTGCCAAAGGTAATATCCTAAAAGGTGAAAGGAGGTGGCAGCAAATGGCCACAATTGTCAGGATATTGAAGGAAGAGGCTGAGCGGCGTTTGGCCGATGTTCCCGAGGAGTATGCATTCAGGTGCCACGACGGCTCTATCCTGAGGAGCATGAGAGAGCTCGGGGCGGCGTTTAACAGCATGACGGACGACAACTATGCCTATCACTCGAATGCTGAGAGGCACGATTTCAGCAGCTGGGTGAATGACATAATTGGGGACGACAAGCTGGCAAGGGACCTGGCAAAGTCGCCGGATCGAATCAAGGCAGCGAAGAAGGTGGCAGAGAGGCTCTCGTTCCTCTCCGCTAAATTAAAGTAAATATCAAGGTAGGCTTTATCTGTGCCTTGGCAGCGCTATGCTAAGCCGGGGTAGGAGCGATCTTTCTATTCTTGAAAGATGGGCAAATGATATATTGGGCGCCGCTACTACACTTCTACCAGCCACCGACTCAGCTCCACTGGGTGCTGCGCAAGGTGTGCGATGAGTCCTACAGGCCCCTGGTCGAGCTTTTTCGCAACCTTCCCTATGCCAAGGTCACGGTAAACATAAACGCCGTGCTCGCTGAGCTGCTAGGCGAGCATGGCATGTCGGACGTGATCGACGGCTTGCGTGAGCTAGCTGAACAAGGGGTCGTGGAGTTCACCGGTTCGGCTAAGTACCACCCCATCCTACCCCTCATTCCCCGGGAAGAGATGCTGAACCAGATAGCGCTCAATCATCAGGCCAACGAGCGCTTCTTCGGCAAGAGCTACTTGCCTCGGGGCTTCTTCTCCCCTGAGATGTGCTACAGCCACGAGATCGTCAAGCCGATACTGGATACTGGCCACAAGTGGCTCATCTTGAGCGGGATCGCCTGTACCGCTCCGTGGCCTAATAACGTCATCTATGATATACCATCCGATGGCCAGCGGCTTGCGGTGTTCTTCCGCGATGACATTCTGAGCAACGAGATCTCCTTCCGCCAGCTCGATGCGAATGGGTTCCTCGACCATCTGAGGCAGCTGCGAGGCTCCCGTAAGGATATCTATGTGGTAACGGCTATGGACGCCGAGACCTTTGGGCATCATATTAAGAACTGGGAGCACCTATTCCTGGAAGAGGTGTATGAGGCCCTGGAGCCATCGGAGCCCATAACTCAGGGTGTCAAACAGTTGCAGCGCATGGTCGATACGCAGAGGGAGATATTCCGCTCCCGTGAGATCATGAAGGAGCCTGAGATCGAAGTGGTGACTATTAGCAGGCTAGTGGAGCTATTCCCTACCGGTGACCCTGTAGAGCCACGGCTATCGTCGTGGAGCACCTCCATGGACGATATCCGCGCCGGTAACCCGTACCCCTTGTGGAAGTCGAAGGATAACCTCATTCACCAGCTACAGTGGCAACACCTCAAGATCGCTATCGAACTGACGCGGAAGGCGGTGGAGGTGGCGACCGCCGAGCCTGCCAGGCAATATGCCGATATAGCGAGGGGATTGCTGGATAGGGCACTGCACAGCGATCAGTTCTGGTGGGCCAACCCGCAGCCAAGGTGGGATGTGAACCTGGTGAACCGGGGACTGATGCAGCAGCGTGAGGTGGTGTTTAACGCCTATAAGGCGATAAAGATGAGCGACCTGAGCGAGGATGATAAGACGGAAGGCTACTACCGAGTCATCGTCTCGCGCGACCTGAGAACCAAGACGATGGACCAGCTTTTCATGTACTAAGCGGAAAGGAGTTATATCAGTGAAGATATTGCTTGCTATCGACGGCTCTGAGTATTCGGGGATGTGCGCCAAGACGCTCAAGGCGTTTAAGCTCCCCGCTCAGACTGAGGTCACCGTGATGACGGTGGTGCCGGAACACGTCTTCCTAGGGGGGCTCACCATCCACATGTTAAGGCGCGGGGCCACCGCCAGAAGGCAAACGCACGAGGCTCAAGGGCAGAATGCTGCCGAAGTGGTTAAGGAGGCAGTCGAGATGCTGCGGGCAGGCGGCATCCATGCCGAAAGTGTGGTGCGCTGGGGAAAGCCCGCTGAACAGATCTTAAATGAGGCTGGTGAGATGCGAGCCGATCTGGTAGTAATCGGTGCAAGGGGCACACGCGACACTCAACAATTCCCCCTCGGGAGCGTGGCGCAGAACGTGATGAAATATGCAGATGCCAGCGTCCTGCTGATCAGAGATAAGTATGCCAAAATCCGGCGGGTGCTCCTCGCCACCGATGGCTCTAAATACTCAGACCAAGTTACCCGGTTCCTCCTCGACCTACCGCTGCCCATCACCAGCGAGGTGGTGCTGGTAACCGCCCTTCAGTCCCATATCGCTGCATGGCTGAAGACACCTACCATGGACCTGGAGACCAACCAGCAGCTCCTCGCGAAGCTCCAGGAAGCGGAAGAGTGGAAGGCATGGGAACTCTTAACCAAAACCAAGAACCAGTTTGAGGAGAGGGGATATAGGGTCTCCTCCCTGGTGCTCAAGGGGGAGCCTGCCCAGGAGATACTGTTCGCCGCGTCAACGATCAATCCCGATCTGATCGCGGTGGGGGCCAAGGGACTTACCGGTGTCGAGGCCTTCCTGCTGGGCAGCGTGGCCCAGAGGGTGGCCAGATACGCGAAATATTCGGTACTGATCGGCAGGGTACCGGGCTATAACCGATCGAGCTAGGCGTCAGTTGACCTAGGCTCAGTTAGGTGACAAAGGTGAACCGGCACAACCAGAATAACCTGTTGAAAATGGGGGTACAGATATACTGTGCCGGGCAGTGGGCTGAAGCAGGTGTATACCGGTGCCTCGATCCCTGTTCGGCAAATGAGAGGGTTGTTACCTTAGAGGCAGACGGCTTTTGTGAAAGACCGATACACAGCGAAAGGTGGCACGAAATTATAAAGAAGCCCACACCCAAACCGAAGCCCGAGAGGTAACCGGGGAATAACAGGTACGTGAGATCACTGGAGCGACCCCATAGTAACTGGGCCCTACTCCATAGAGAGAAGGTGACATAAAATGAAGGCCCAAATCAGTAAGCCTGGTGCTGGCAAGCCTGGTGCCGGCAAGCCGGGCCCGAGCAAGCCCTCTACCCCCAAGAAGTAGTTAACCGCCAGGGCAGATTTGAAAGTGGAAGAGGTTACCTCCCCAAGAGGGAGCCTCTTCCACTCTGATTAGCTCCGATCAGCGCAAGAGGTTATTGTGTCAATTCAAACGAGAAGATAAAGGTGGTTTCAGTAATCAGAAGCCTATTTCAACCAAGTGATAGGGTCTCGCCACAGGAGCTTGAGAAGGGCCTTAAGGCTGTCATCCTGGATGGCATGTGCACCCAGGCGATGGGGGTGCTCACCGGCGGCGCTTTCCTCGTCGCCTTTGCCCTAGCCCTGGGGGCCTCGAACTTTCATATCGGGCTGCTTGCGGCTATCCCTTTCCTGGCCCAGTTTCTCCAGCTCCCGGCTGTTTATCTCGTAGAAAAGGTCAGGGCGAGGAGAGGCATCTCTGTAGCTTTTTCGGGAGCTAGCAGGCTTTTGTGGCTACTGATCGCCGCCATTCCGCTGCTATTTGCCGCCTACACCGGTGCGGGGTTATACGTGGTGATCGTTGCCCTGATACTGTTCGCTGGCCTGGGTGCCGTATCGGGTACCAGTTGGAACTCATGGATGCGCGACCTGATCCCGGAGAAGATACTGGGGAGTTTCTTCGCCCGGCGCATGATGCTGGCCACAGCCCTGGGGATCGTCCTAACCCTGCTTGCCGGCTTTTTCGTCGATTTCTGGAAAGGCCGTTTCCCCGACGACCAACTATATGGCTACTCGATATTGTTTATCCTAGGGTGTGCTGCCGGCCTAGTGGGGTTATATTTCCTCTCGCGCACCCCTGAGCCCAAGATGGAGACAAAGGGTGAAGTCCCATCGCTACGCGAACTCCTTAGCCGTCCTCTGAAGGATCCTAATTTCAGGAGGCTACTCACCTTCAGTGTGCCGTGGAGCTTCGCCATTAACCTGGCCGCCCCCTTCTTTACCGTCTACCTGCTCGTGCGGCTGGAGTACAGCCTGTCCATGGTGGTCATGCTCTCGGTTTTGAGCCAGCTGGCAAACCTATTCTTCCTGCGCATCTGGGGCAGGCTGTCAGACAGGTTTAACAACAAGTCTATTCTATCGGTGAGTGGGCCCTTGTTCTTGCTTTGCATCCTGGCTTGGCCTTTCACTACCATGCCCGAGAAATATTTTCTTACCCTGCCTTTGGTTATTATCATCCACATATTCAGTGGGATATCCCTCGCTGGGGTGACCCTGGGGGCAGGCAACATAGCCCTGAAGCTATCGCCGCGGGGACAGGCGACCTCATACCTGGCTGCCAGCGGCATACTGAATTCCCTTGCTGCCGGAGTGGCTTCCCTAATTGGAGGCATCATCGGCTTCTTCTTTGCAACAAAGGAGTTGTCACTACTATTCCAGTGGTTCGAGCCTGCCAGGCAAATCGCCATCCATACAATTGATTTAAGGGGGCTTGACTTCCTTTTCGTTATCGCCTTTATTATTGGGCTCTATTCGGTACACCGCCTGGCCTCGATCAAGGAGGAGGGCGAGGTGACCGAGCGGATCGTGGTGAGTGAGCTAACTGCCGAGGTAATGCAACAAATGAAGAGCCTGTCCACCGTGGGCGGTCTGCGGCAGTTTACTTCATTCCCCCTGTATATTGCCCGTGACAGCTTGCGCAGGCTGCCCCAACCGCGTAAGCGGAGAAAGCGTGACAGGGATAAAATTCCGGATAGTTGATAAAATCCATCGTTAAAGACATAAACCTGATGACAAAGGATACGGCTTATGCTAACATGCTGGTATTCGTACACATTAAGCGATTTGGCGACAGGCAACTAACCGGATAAGGAGGTGGGCCATGCCATTTAGTGCGTACTATCTGAGTGCCGAGGGCGATCTGAGGCGTGGTCTCAGCGAGGGAGAGGTCCGGGATGCCTTTGAGTTGAGACAGGGACTGCTATGGGTCGACGTATGTGAGGTCACAGAGGAGGATGGCGAGTTTTTAGAGCGCAACTTCGGTTTTCACCATCTTGCCATCGAGGATTGTGTGAGCCCGCTGGTCCACTCCCCCAAGATCGATGACTTCGGCGACTATCTGTTTATAATAGTGCACGGCATCAACCACACATCTGAGTCAGACATAGTGCAGACCACGGAGCTCGGCCTGTTCATCGGCCCTCACTTCGTGGTGAGCGCTCACAACGTCCCGCTCTACAGCGTTGGTTCTATTACCAAGCGTGTGGAAGAGGACGGCCGCCCAATGAGGCGGGGGGCGGACTTCCTTGCCTACGCCCTGATCGATGCGCTGGTCGATAATGTTATGCCCACCATCGACAGCATGAGCGATATTGCCGAGGGTATTGAGGAGGAGGTGATCCATAGCCCCCAGAGGTCGACCCTGGAGGCCATCCTCAAGCTCAAGCGCTCCACCCTGCGGTTGCACCGGGTTATGGCACCCCAACGGGAGACCCTTAACCGCCTGAGCAGGGGCGAGTTTCCGATCATAAGCGATAAGGCGAAGATATTCTACCGCGACGTCTATGACCACGTCGTGCGCCTCGAGGACCTGAACCAGACCCTCCGAGATAGGGCCGATAATGCGCTCGCCACCCAACTGTCATCGGTGGCGAACCGACAGAACGAGGTAATGAAGGTCCTGTCCATAGTGGCCTCCATCTTCCTGCCCCTGGCGCTGGTGGCAGGCATCTACGGCATGAACTTCGAGAACATGCCGGAGCTTTCGTGGCAGTGGGGGTACTTCGCCGTGCTGGGGTTTATAGGGGCTGTCATCGTCATCGTTATGATGTGGTTCGGGGCTCGAAAATGGATTAAATGGCTCACCTGGGGTCGGCGGCGGGTCAGCCGGCTCAGCAGACCATTTGCGGTGGAGCCGGAGAAGCTCATCCATTACATCGGCCACATAGAAAAGCGGCCTCACCTGTAGCAAAATGTATAGAGGTGACGCACAACCATAAGGAGGTGCTATTGTGGGCAGCAAGGTTATCCTTAGCGAGAAAGAGATACCGACCGAGTGGTACAACATCATACCCGACCTTCCGTTATCGTTGCCACCGGCCACAGGCCCTCGAACAGGTTATCTAGAGGTAAATATCGAGGCGACACTGGACAAGCTGCCCGATGCCCCGGCACCGGAGCAACAGCAGAAATGGAAAACGAAAGCGTGATAAACAAGGGGCCGGCCCCTATACTGCCTGATCGCGTCGGGAGATTGAATGAGCTTGCCTATAACCTATGGTGGGGATGGCATCCTCGCGCTCGCGAACTGTTCCGGATGCTGGACTATCCCTTGTGGAGGATGAGCAGCCACAACCCGGTCAAGCAGCTACGCAAGATCGACCCCGATAGGCTGCAGGCGGCTGCCGACGATCCTATCTTTATCAACCTGTATGACTCCGTAATGTCGGCCTTCGATTGCGATATGACGGATGGCGAAAGCTGGTTTACTGCCCGATACCCCGAGCGGCTATCCGGGGCGATCGCTTTCTTCTCCGCAGAGTTCGCCATCCACAACTCCCTCCCTATATATGCTGGAGGGCTGGGGGTCCTAGCCGGCGATATCTGCAAGGAGGCAAGCGACCTGGGGCTGCCGCTGGTCGGGGTTGGCCTGATGTATCCCCAAGGGTACTTCTGCCAGCATATTTCCCCCGATGGATGGCAGGAGGAAATCCTCAGGCATTTAAACTTCGAGGAGGCACCAATCGATCATGTGCTTTCTCCCCAGGGGAAAAGAACGCTAGCACAGGTCCAGCTGGGCGACAGGTCAGTGTCCATCGGCGTGTGGGTAGCCCGGGTGGGCCGTGTCAACCTCTACCTGCTGGACACCGATATCGAGGAAAATGCGCCTGAGGATCGGAAATTAGCAAACCGTCTTTATGCCACTGAAGGAGAACTGCGCATTCAGCAGGAGATTATCTTAGGTGTCGGCGGGGTGCGCGTTCTCCGCGCGCTGGGTATTGAGCCAGCCATATGGCACGCCAATGAAGGACACACAGCCTTCATGATGTTGGAACGGGTTCGGGAGGAGGTAGAGAAGGGTGCAACCTTCGCCGAGGCCACCGAGAAGGTACGGGTAAACACGGTCTTTACCACCCATACCCCACTCTCTGCCGGTCACGATATTTTCCCAGTCCAGCTTGTGGAGAATTACTTTCGTAGTTACTGGGGACTTCTGGAGATCGACAGTGAGGCGTTCCTCAAGCTGGGACGAGAGGGCAGCACCGATGACCAAGACTTCAATATGACTGCGCTTGCCTTAAGAATGGCCGATCGGCGCAACGCTGTGAGTCAGCTTCACGGAGAGGTCGCGCGAAGGATGTGGCACGGGCTGTGGCCCGAATCTCAGGAAGCCGCTGTGCCTATTTCACATGTGACCAATGGGGTTCACATGCCCTCATGGATCGCCCCCGAGCTGGTTCAGCTCTACGACAAGTATCTCGGCCTGGACTGGGTGAAAAAACGCGATGACCCCGAGCTATGGCAGCGCGTGCTGGATATTCCCAACGACGAGTTCTGGACAGTCCGACAGACGCTGAAGAATAAGCTCACGAGCATTATATTGGAGCGGGCCCAGAGATGTTGGGCCCATTTTGAGCCGACAGCACAGCAGGTGACGGCGATGGGTGGCCTGCTTCACCCGGAGTGTCTAACCATCGGCTTTGTCCGCCGCTTTGCTGAGTATAAGCGGCCAGCGCTGATATTTAAGGACTTAGAGCGCCTCAAACGAATCGTCAAAGATCCTTGGCGGCCGGTTCAGATAGTATTCGCCGGCAAGTCCCACCCTGCCGATACGCAATCGAAGCTGCTGCTTCAGCAAGTATATACGATGGCCTCGGACCCCGATTTTCAGGGGCGTATAGCCTTTGTCGAGGACTATGACATGCACGTAGCTCATTATCTGACGCAAGGGGTGGATGTTTGGTTGAATACCCCGCGCCGTCTCAATGAGGCCTGCGGTACCAGTGGGATGAAGGCCGCGCTGAATGGCGTCCCCCACCTCAGCGTCCGCGACGGCTGGTGGTATGAAGGATACAATGGTAACAACGGGTGGGCAATCGGCGACGGTTCCGGAGTGGCTAACCCGGATGCGGAAGATAAAAAAGATGCAGAGGCGCTTTACCGTCTCCTCGAAGAGGAAATCGTACCGCTTTACTATGATCGGGATCGAAGCGGCGTGCCCAATGGATGGATTAGCGTCGCCAAAGAGGCGATCAGCTCAACTGCCACCATTTTCGGCACTAGGCGAATGCTGAAGGAATACACAGAGCGAATGTACTTAAAAGGTGCCTAAGGTATCACCTCATTGTGCTAAAAAAAGCCATCCCTGAAAAAGCTGACCTTGTCAATAGCTGACAGGATCTACCTACTCATCCCTTCGTAGCAGAACGCTACACTATGTCGATGAGGCCGAGGCTGCCCGATGTGAGGTTGAGGAACTGCTCACTAACCGGCGGATTCAACTAGCTGATATGGAAATGGTGATGCGCTATGTTCAAGATCTACGAGGTCTGCTTTCCCAAGGTTCCCTGTCGGAGCAGAAGGCCTTCATTCGCAGCTTCGTGAAAGAGGTGCGGGTTACGGGAAAGGAAGTGCTTATAATATACACAATGCCCCTGCCACCCAATGGAGTGATCCACGAGCGGTCAGGGGTTCTTTCTATTGTAAATGATGGTGGAGCTGAGGGGACTCGAACCCCTGACCTCCTCCGTGCAAGGGAGGCGCTCTCCCAGCTGAGCTACAGCCCCTTTACCATGCTGCCGGTTTTTTACAGTTGACTATCAAGGGAAGTGGTGGGCGATAGAGGACTCGAACCTCTGACCTTCTGCGTGTAAAGCAGACGCTCTAACCAACTGAGCTAATCGCCCATGGCGCGCTTGGCGGGGCTCGAACCCACGGCCTCAGCCTCCGCAGGGCTGCGCTCTATCCAACTGAGCTACAAGCGCTTTTCTCCGAACTAATTGGCCTTGTTTGATTTAGAAAGACTGCGGTGGGTAACTTTTAACCTTAATCCTTTTTACCGAGAGTATTTTTCAAAGGTGTGATTGCTATATATTGTAGAAGAAATGCCGAAGGAGGGATTTGAACCCTCACGTCCGCAAGGGACACTACGCCCTGAACGTAGCGCGTCTGCCTTTCCGCCACTTCGGCACTTTATCACCTGGAATAAGAATGGGCAGTACTGGACTTGAACCAGTGACCTCTTGCGTGTGAAGCAAGCGCTCTATCCACTGAGCTAACCGCCCGTGTGCAGGTTTATTCTACCCTAACCCCAGGACTAAAATCAAGCTAGTGTGTTCGTACGGTATATTAGCGATAAATAAACCGCTAGCCTATTGTGGGTTTCATTACAAGTGAATTAAAGGAATATGACGTTAACCACCTATCCGCCCTGAGATGTATTTCTGCCCCGGCAAGTCGGGGATACCCCTGCCCCCGATAATATCGGGGGACTCTACTATGTAACTTTCACGTGGTGGACCTTAGTGATGAGGATGGATATCTTAGATGAGTCCAAATGAATTCCATCGTCATTGTGACGAAAATAAAGTGACAAAACACCCTTGACATTAGAACACATGTTCTGTTATAATCATGGTTACCATCATTTGGAGCATTTACCATGTCAAAGCTCATCGGTGAGCCGATCAGGGTTCACCTGGATAAAGATTCAATACCGGCGGCCTTTATCTGGAGGAAGCGCCTCTACCGGGTGGTTGAGGTTATTGGCTGGTGGCGGGAACCCTCCGAATGGTGGATGGGGAAGACAGTACGTTTCTTCGTTCGCGTTAATGCTCAGAACACCAGTATCGGCACCTACGAGCTTTGCCGGCTCGGGGAAGCGTGGTTTCTCTATAAAGCCTTCGATTAGGCTATTAATATGGGTTTCGTTCATCTCCACGTTCACTCCCAGTATAGCTTTCTTGACGGGGCCTCACCGCTGGAGCGGATTTTGGAAAAGGCGAGTGCTCTGGGCATGCCCGCCTTAGCCCTTACCGACCATAACCGGCTGAGCGGAGCCATCAGGTTCTATGAGAGGGCACGAGCGCTGGGGGTAAAACCGATCATAGGAGCTGAGGTCGATCTGGAGGGGGGATATCACCTGACGCTCCTCTGTAAAAACAGACAGGGTTACTCGAATCTGTGTCGCTTGCTGACCGAGGCTCACCTGTCGAATCGAGGAAGGCAGCCACAGGCCACCAGAGAGATGCTGAGGAGGTTAAGCGCTGGCCTGATCGCACTTTCCGGGTGCAGCAGGGGTGAGATCCCTACATGGCTGGAGAGGCGAAATGTGGGCAGGGCGAGGGAAGCAGCCTGCTTCTACAGGGAGGTCTTCGGAGAGGACTTCTTCGTGGAGCTTATACGGTACCCCTCAAGGGAGGGGATGGTGGCCAGCTACCGGCTTGCCACCTTTGCCGTAGAGGAGAACCTGCCTGTAGTTGCCACCAACAATGTCCACTATGCCGAAATGGAAGAGTACACGGTAAAGGAGCTGCTCAGTGCCATAGGCCGGAATGTCCCCATCTCCGAGCTTGGGTGCTACCGAACTGTAGAGCAGTACCTCAAATCCCCCCAGGAGATGGCGAGCCTCTTTAGGGGTTTCCCCCGGGCACTGGCCGCAACGGAAGAGGTTGCTTCCAGATGTAACCTGGAACTGGAACTGGATAAACCCCGCTTCCCCGAGTTCGCTGTTCCCCGGGGTGAGACCGACTATAGCTACCTATCCAGGTTGGCCCTTGACGGAGCACGGAGGAAATACGGCTCGCTTACCCCCAAAATCGTAAAGCGTCTTGAGCTCGAGCTTGATACCATCCGCAGGCTCGGCTTTTGCGGCTACTTTCTCGTAGTCTGGGACATAGTTAAGTGGGCCAGGGAGAGGGGTATCAGGTGTCAGGCCAGGGGCAGCGCGGTAGATAGCCTGGTGGTCTATGTGCTGGATATAAGCGTGGTTAATCCCATGGAATATGGCCTCCTCTTTGAACGTTTTATGCACCCTTTAAGGCGTGAGTCGCCCGATATCGACCTGGACATAGACCGGAGACGACGGGACGAGGTGAAGGACTATATCTATGAGAGGTATGGGGCTGAGAACGTGGCCAGCGTGGGGACAATAAATACATACATGGCCCGGGGTGCCATTCGTGATGTGGGTAAGGCGCTTGAGATACCGGAGGGGGTCATTGAAGAGGCCTGCAGGGGCATCCATTACCTGCCTGCCTCCAGGCTCATGGAGTGTGCGGACAGCCTGCCCGAGTTGAAAAGCAGCGCCGTATATAAGAGGCCTGAGCTTGCCGGTTTCTTCAAGTTGTGTGCTGCCATAGATGGTTTCCCCAGACATCTATCCGTCCATTTAGGGGGACTGCTGATCGGAGACGGCAGGCTTTCCGATTTGGTACCCCTGGAGTGGTCGAGCGGTGGGGATATCATCAGCCAGTATGACAAGGACGATATCGAGAGGCTTGGCATCGTCAAGATGGACCTGCTGGCGCTCCCTACCCTTACCGTTATCGAGGACGCGCTGACCGGGGTTAAAAGGAATCGAGGTATTGATATCGATATAGACCAGATACCACAGGATGACCCTGAAGCCTTTGCCATGCTCCGTGACGGTAAGACCATAGGCACCTTTCAGCTTGAATCTCCGGCGCAGAGGGAAATGGCAGGGAGGCTGCTGCCGAATCGACTTGAAGACATCGTTGTCTCAATTGCCCTGGTCAGGCCAGGGCCTCTCAAGTCAAACATGGACAAGCGCTACCTGCCCCGGAGACACGGCAGGGAACCGGTAACCTACCTTCACCCCGGACTGAAGGCTGCCCTCGGCGAAACGTTGGGGGTGATACTCTACCAGGAACAGGTACTTCAGGTTGCCCATGACCTGGCTGGAATGAGCTATGCGGAGGCGGATGGCTTCAGGAGAGCCATGACGCATGATCGAACTCCAGAGGAGATGGAGAAGATGCGGGGCTCGTTCATCTCCAGCGCCGCCAGAAACAGGGTGGATAAAAGGGTTGCTGAGAGGGTGTTTGAGCAACTGGCTGCCTTCGCCGCTTACGGCTTCTGTAAAGCTCACGCCGCTACTTATGCCATCCTCGCCTATCAGACGCTCTGGCTGAAGTGTCATTACCCCGCGGAGTTCTTCGCTGCGGTGCTGTCGAATCAGCCTATGGGTTATTACCCGCCACGTGTCCTGGTAGCTGAGGCAAGGAGGTGTGGGGTGGAAATAATGCCTCCTGATATTAATAGGTCCTCTGACCGATATACCGGTGGGGGTGGGGCTATACGTGTTGGTCTCGCCCAGCTCAAGGGAATGTCGAACCGGGCACTGCAGTCTATCCTTGCACGGAGGGTGGAAGGGAGGTTTACCTCACTAAGGGATTTCGTGCTTAGAACTGGGGTAGGCCAACCTATACTGGAGAACCTGATAAGGGTTGGGGCCTTTGATTCGTTGGGAAGTAGAGAGGAGATGCTTTCCGAATTACCCGGCCTGGTGGGTCTAGGCCGGAGGGTGGGAAAGGGGGCGAGGCCCCTGATTGAAGATGTGGAGACAGGCTCAGTAGAGGCCAACCTTAACATTGATAGGAAGACGAGGATGCTGGCGGAGAGAGAGCTGCTATCACTGGATCTATTGGCACACCCTCTGGATTTCTACCCCTTCGACAACAGGTTCACCAGGATAAAAGACCTGCCATCTGTGGCGACGGGTTGTGCGGTTAAGATTGCCGGCTCTGTCATTCGTTACCAGACCCCACCAACCAGGAATGGAAACAGGGTGCTCTATATCATAATGGAAGATGGTACCGGTGTAGCCGATGTAACGGTATTCGGCGATGTCCAGGAAAAGTGCGGGCAGGTTATGTTCAGGGAGGGCTGGCTCGTGGTGGAAGGGAAGGTTCAGAGGAGGGGGCCAAAGGCACTTTCAATTATTGCAGAGAACCTGTCCCCCCTCAAACTATGGTAATATCAGCTCCATTTTTCTTTCAAAGACGAATGTTATTATCCAACTGCTCCCATTTCTCGTAGTTTACTGATACGGTTGTCAGTATAGCCTATCTCACGTAGAATTTCGTTAGTATGCTGCCCAAAACTGGTGACCCAGTTCCTCACATCTACTGGGGAATCAGAGAGCTTATGCATCGATCCGATCTGCTTGAGACGGCCCGCTGTGGGATGATCAGACTCCTGGATCATCCGCCGTGCGATCAATTGGGGGTCGAATTCCACTTCATCGATACCCAAGACCGGTGCGAAACATGTATCTTCATACATCAGCAGCTCTGCCCACTCATCCCGCGTTTTAGTCTTGAATTTCTCTTCAAAGAATTTATACATCTCGTCCCGCTTCTCGCCCTCATCGAACTGATGAGGGATGAATTCTTCACAGCTAAGAAGCCGGCACAGGTTAGCGAAAAATTTTGGCTCAAGTGTAGCAATGGTGATGTACTTCCTGTCCTTTGTTTCATAGACGTTATACCAGGGGTACATCCCGTTCCAGATAGTCTCGCCTCTCTTGGGGACTATTCCACGTTTGTATAGATACGGGTTTGTCTGCATGGATGTCACTTCCGTTATGGCGTCTGTAATGGAAACATCCAGGAACTGGCCTTTTCCCGTCCTATCCCGCGCGATCAACGCTGCCAGAATACCGACTCCGGCGGACAATCCTCCGGACCAATCAGCGACAACTGCGCCCGTTATAGCAGGCATCCCGCCCTTCGGTCCGGTCAAGTCTAAAAGACCGCTGATCGCCATGTAGTTTAGTTCATGCCCGACTATGTCACGGTAAGGCCCATCCTGCCCATAACCAGATAGGGACGTATATACGATTCGCGGGTTAATTTCTTTAATGGTATCGTAGTCGATACCCAAGCGCTTACTCACCCCGGGGCGGAACCCTTCCATCATGATATCAGCGCTCTTCGCAAGGTCTTTAAAGACCTCTCTACCCGCTTCTGTTTTCAGGTTGACGCCGAATGTCCGACAGTTACGTAGACCGGGATAGGTATCGAATACCATCATAGGTAGCGCGCTATGTTTCTCTTGATCGACATCAGATACTCTGATTACATCAGCGCCAAGGTCACTAAGCATCTCGGTGCAGAAAGCACCAGGGCCGATCCAGCACATGTTTATTATCTTTATGCCATCAAGCGCTAGTACCATTTTCTATGTCGGCTCCTTCTAAGATTCATCATTGTTATGAGATAACATCGCTTTATCTTTTTATTCACGCGCACTATATATTACCTATTAAGGTGGCAAATTACAATGACTGTACCAAGCTGACTAGACCTTAATGTGGTCCTGGATAGCATGCGACAAATTATTTAAGCAAAATTGAGGCAAGAAGCTAGAAAGGCGCCAGTTATGAGTTATTAGTAAAGCCTAATCATTTCGATTTTGGGGGGGGTAATTTGATTTATCCTTTACCCTGGGAGACAGCGCACCGCCGGTGTTGCTATAATAGCATGGCAGCATTTGGGCTGTCAGTTTGCTAAACACTTAAAAAGGGGTGAGCTTATGTCGCAGGTTTTGTTTTTTGACTATTCTAAAGGCCTAAACCCCTTAAGTGGGATCCAAGCCCTTCTCCGAAGGTCGGGATTCGAAGAGATGATACCCGGTGGCGGGTCTGTGGCAATCAAGCTACATATGGGGGAGCTGGGTAATATAAGGTATATAAGGCCCGTTCTGGTGGGGAAGGCAGTGGAAATCGTGCTGAACAGGGGCGGTAGACCCTTTCTTTTCGATACCGTGGCTTCTTACCCTGGAAAGAGGGATACCAGGCAAAAATACCTGGATACGGCGGCTAAGAACGGATTTTCTGAGGCTACCATGGGTGCACCGGTGGTGATAACCGATGATGATGACAGGCAGGAGGCATTACCTATCGGGAATCGGATCCACGGCTGTCAGCTCAGGCAGGCTAAGGTTCCCTCCTTGCTGCTGGAGTCGGGTTGCGTACTGGTTCTCTCTCACGTAAAGGGTCATGAGCTTACCGGCTTCGGCGGTGCGCTGAAGAATCTGGGGATGGGCTGTGTATCCACGGAGACAAAGAGAGCCGAGCACCGGGTAAACATGCCAGAGTTCAATGAAAGCGGCTGCGATGGCTGTGGCAAGTGTGCCGATGCGTGTCCCACCGATGCAATAAGGATGGTGAATGATGGACCCGAGAGAGAGGTGGAAGAGTGTATCTCCTGTGGTACATGCTGGTTCACGTGTCCTTTAGGGTGCTGGGTATGGCCTGCCGGGTCGAAGGAGAAGCTTCAGGTCTACTTGGCTCACGTAGCCGGTGCTGTGCTATCGGCATGCCGGGGGAGGATCGGTTTTCTGAACTTTATCCAGGATGTTGTCCCCTTTTGCGACTGTGCCGCACCATCAGGGGAGCCGGTTATACCGGATGTAGGTATCGTGTTTTCTCTTGACCCGGTAGCCGCTGACAAGGCATCTCTCGACCTTATCGACCGGGCTCCGGTTATCCCTGGTACCACCTCGGAAGTGCCACCGGACATACTGGGGAAGATGCACCAAACAGATAGCCTGGTGCAACTCGAAACAGCT
>DAOUEU010000143.1:0-2815 GCA_034430255.1 Dehalococcoidia bacterium
CCTGGATTCTCGGTATCGTTTTTCGCCTGGTTCCTCCGTTAGCCTCCAGATAACCTATGTCGGAAATCAATATGAGTATCTGTATGACAAGGAAACGAAGGATGAAATGACCAGAAAAACTCCTACTTTTTTCCTACTTAATGCCAAGGTGACTAAAAATCTAATATCTCTGTTCGGGGTAGATTCAGAAGCCTTCATTTCCGTAAAAAATATCACTGACAAGGACTATGATGAAGGAAACGGCCCTATGCCAGGTAGAAATTTTTTGGCAGGGTTGACCTTTCGCTACTAACAAACCGACTTATCTGGGAAGTTAGTTCAATCTATTCATAAACTGGTAGAGAATTTGCACACCTTTCGGAAATTTGGCAGTTTATGGATGTCTTGTAGGGACAGACCTTCAGATCTGTCCGCCTTTCTGCCCTACGTTAAAAACTCTCAGCTATCTAAGATGATACATACGATTTTATGAATTCAGGTTAATCTTCTTCATAAAAAATATAGGGACACTTCCGAAATATGGGAAGTGTCCCTATATTTTGCATTACCCAAAGTTGCAGTCAAAGTTGCTGTTGATAGTCTTTTGAGCTGTAAAGGACATCATACCATTTCGCACTGTTTTCGAACATTGATTAATCTCCCCAATCACTGAATGCCTAACGGACCGCGCATCAAGCGCCGGCGCCAGACTAGCGCGCCAGGTGCGCATGCAGGTGGCGTGACAGGCCAGCTGCATGCGCTAGTTAGGTGCACCGCATCGCTGCGTACCCACGCCAACCAGCGACGATATCGTGTCATCAGCGAACGCACGGGAAGCTCTCCAAGAATAGCATGAACTCCTCGGCATCGGCGTCGGACACCTCAATATCCCACCTCTCACAGAACGCCTTGAAGACTTCGAGGTTCCCGTCGTGATCGAAGGGCTGGAACCGGGTCCCTACGCAACCCTCGAGCGAGGCATTAACATCCAACATCATGGCGGGAGACTCGCAGGAGAAGTCGAAGTCATCGAGCGAGAACTGCTTGAGGGATGGGCTGGCCGAGGTTCGGTAGAGAACGCCGCGCTGTCCTATGTCGAACACGATGCTCCACTTCGTGTGCGGTGCTACGACGGTCTCTGTCAGGATATCGAGCACATAGTAGCAGGGAGAAGCTACCGGCTCCGCCGAGTAGCCGCTGAGCTTCGCTGCCGCGTCGACGAATCGCCCCACTGACCTATTCGAGTCTTCCTCAAGCCGTGTGCCTCGCTCGAGACACGAGAGGGCAACATCGTAAGGGATGTTCGTCAAGACCTTGACCGGTAGGGCCTCGCCGGTATGGCACACGAGACGCCCATCCAGGTACTCCATGGTTGCGCAGTTCCCCGACGCGTCGGAGACGAAGAAGTGACAGGCGTCCTGCGCCAGTCTCACAAGGGAGTCAGCTCGAACGACTTCCTGGACCGTTGCGCACATGTCCAAGTGGTACTGAACCCAGAAGCCGCTGACGACAGGAGGCCGCGAGTCCGGCTCCGGGAGCCCGGAGGCGGCAAGCCACATGGTGCTTATGGCCAGGCCGGCTTCGTTGATGCCGCACCACGCGAACTCTCGCCCGACCAGATTGAATGTCGCGCTACCGTACTCGGAGGTCCACTTGGCCGTCTCGCCGGTAGTGCTGACCAGGTAGCCCTCTTTAACAACGCCGCGTCGATTGACGAACACAAGCCCTTCACCGAAGAACAGATCGAGGTTTGTGCCGAAGACGGGGCCCTCTCGTACATCAAGACAGAGCGAGGTGCAGGCCTCGCACGAGCGGTCCTGTGAATAGGCACCGACCAAGAAGACGATCGCTACTGCCAGGATCATGCGCATACTCTTCCCCCATTGACTTCATCAAGGCCTGATCGGTGCGCTGCACATAACGCTAGAACCCACCCGCCAAAAAGCGCCAGCTTTTTGGTCGGGTGCAGTGACTGGTTATCTGCGGTTTTTGGAACGTAATGCACGGTATACCGCTAGCCCTGTCTCTTCTCTAGCATCCCACGAATAGACGTGAGCTCTTTCAACATATGCCAGAGGATTTCCGAATCGCTTTCTTCTGTAACTTCCTTTTTGACATCCTTAGGCCTTGAAATGGTGTAACCCCTGACTCTTTCCATAATGGTGTCTCTCAACCCGTCAAGGTCTCTGACACCCAACAATTTCAATTCGGCTTGTCTACCTTGTGGGCCACCAGCGCCTGCTGTTTGAACGTGCATTGTCCCAATATTGAACATCCTCTGGACCGGCCCTTGAGTCACGTCTACGTTAGTAATTTTGGGATATGGAACAGTAACACGTTTTCTCCAAAATACACCTTTCTTCATCCTCACGCAATCGATATCGATGACGTATTCCAGGGACCTGTAAAACGCTGGCATCCAAAGCAGAATAGGCATCATGAGTATTAACCATCCAACTACACAAAGCCCAAAAATCAGTTTGTCGACGGTGAATAGCAAGACTACCCACAGCGCCAAGCCAAGAATAAAAGGAATGCCCCAGCCGACAAACCATAGGGTCTTCTGCTCTTTTTCAGGCTTCACCAAAATAGGTTCCATTCTTATCTCCCTCCTTTCCATAAAATTGCAGATAACAATGATTATATGGATCCATATAACACCCCGTCATAGATAGTTTGCAATATAAGATACTCAGGAAAGCGTGGCATGAGCGACATCCAAGCCATTGTTTATAAACGGCTTCTGTGCCGCATTCATATTGATGAAGGGGACTTATATGGATCAGCATAATACGCCTTCTTCCACTTTACAGGGAGTCCGCCGGACTGCGAACCC
>DAOUEU010000144.1:0-4470 GCA_034430255.1 Dehalococcoidia bacterium
TCGATAATAGTCCTATTAAAATTAGAATATGTACTCTAGGCATCAGCTCTGGATCGGGGTCGAGCCCAACGCAGAGCAGGCTCTCGTTGGTGCGGGCAGCCTTAAGCAGCTTCTCCAAGAAGCCCATCATCCCAGAAGGATAATACCGCCCCGTCAGGCTGACGTCAAGGGCAATATATTGAAGAATTGCCCCCGCTGTGCTATGATTCCGATAGGGAGCGGTGCTGTCCTCATGCCCGGATGCGAGCTTTATGTAAAGATCGATGAGCCTTTCCAGGGACAGGTGGCGGAGGAGTGGCTCAGGCGTGTGGTGGAAAAGACCCTTATCCAGGAAGAGGTGGACTCTCCTGTGGAGTTGGGGCTGGTTATCACCGACGATGAGACCATACGGCAGCTCAATCGAAGCTACCGGGGGAAGGATGAGACCACCGATGTGCTCTCCTTCGCCCTCACGGAAAACCGCCAGGGTGAGGCGGAAACCCCCTTCGTGTCACCTCCCGATGGCACCAGACACCTCGGCGAGGTGCTCCTCTCCTATCCTCGGGCGGCAGTCCAGGCCAGAGAGCGTGGACACTCCCTGGAGCAGGAACTGGCGCTCCTGGTGGTCCATGGCGTGCTCCATCTCCTGGGGTACCGGGATGAGGATGTAGCGTCTGAAGCCACGATGAGGGCTGCGGAGAAAAGGGTACTGGGAGAAGTGAGCGATGAACCTCTACTATGAGCAGCCACCCTTCAGGCCACCCACGGAAGCCTACAGCCTCCTGGTCAGGGCTACCAGAAACTGCTCCTGGAACAGGTGCGAATTTTGCAGCATGTATAAGGGGGCAAAGCTTGAGCTGAGGCCGGTGGAGGATGTCAAGAATGACATCCGCACCATGAAGATAGTTGCCGATGAGATAAAGGAATGGGCATGGAGGAACGGACACGGCGACCGCGTGGGTATGGTGGCCAGGGCCAACGGGCTACACTGGCTAGATAATGATGGGGAGGTAAAGCACGCTTTTATCGCCGACTCCAACAGCGTCATCATGAAATCGGAGGAGCTGGCCGAGATCGTCCGCTTCCTCTACCAGACCTTCCCCACCCTGGAAAGGGTTACCAGCTACGCCCGCGCCAAAACCCTGGTCAAGAAAAGCATGGAGGACCTCAAGATGCTGCGAGAGGCCGGACTTAACCGGCTCCACGTGGGGCTGGAGACCGGCGACGGGGAGCTGCTCAGTATTATTCAGAAGGGAGCGACCCCCGATGAGATGATACTGGGTGGTCAGAAGGCTCTCCAGGCCGGATTTGAGCTCTCCGAGTACATTATGCCCGGCCTCGGCGGTCAGGAGAAGTGGGAGCAGCATGCCCGCGGCACCGCCCGTGTGCTGAATGCCATAAATCCTCACTTCATCCGCCTGCGCACCCTGTACGTGGTCCCCGGCACACCCCTCGCCGAAAGGTACGAGCGGGGAGAGTTCAGCCAGCAAACCGTTGAGGGCCTGCTCTGGGAGGTGCGCCTGCTGATAGAGGAGCTTGAGGTATCATCCGATTTTGTGGTAAGCGACCATATCGCCAACCGATACATGTGGGGGATAGACGGCAAGCCTTCACTGGACAGGGAGCGCATGCTCAAGGCAGTGGACAGCCTGATCGCCGACGCCAGTGAGAGCGATGAGAAGTATCCGGTATACAATAAACTGATATACGGCAGATTGTAAGGTCGAGTACCATGCAGGTATATTATCGCAAGTGGCGCCCCCAGACCCTGGCCGAGCTGGTGGGACAGAACCACGTGACCCAGACCCTCTTGAACGCACTCAAGGCGGGACGGGTGGCCCATGCCTATCTATTCTGCGGCCCCCGCGGGACGGGAAAGACCAGCACCGGTCGCATCCTGGCCAAGGCGGCGAACTGCCTCGAGGGCGGCAAAGGCGAGCCCTGTAACGCCTGCACCATATGCCAGGCGATCACTGAGGGGCATGCCATGGATGTCATGGAGATCGATGCCGCCTCAAACCGCGGCATCGATGAGATCCGCGAGCTCAGGGAGCGGGTCAGGTACGCCCCAAATATGGCAAAGTACAAGGTCTATATCATCGACGAGGTCCACATGCTCACCGAGCCCGCCGCCAATGCCCTGCTTAAGACACTGGAGGAGCCACCTCCCCACGTCCTGTTCGTGCTGGCAACCACCGAGCCGCACAAGGTGCCGCTAACAATCCTCTCCCGGTGCCAGCGCTTCGATTTCAGGCGTATCCCCCAGGATGATATGGTCTCCAGGCTCGCCGTCATCTGCACCGGGGAAGGCATCCAGATCGACGATTCATCGCTAAAGCTCATCGCCAGGAGCGCAACCGGCTCGATGCGAGATGCCGAAAACCTTCTGGAGCAGTCGGTTGCCCATTATGGTTCCCGGATCGAGCTCCATCAGGTTCAGGCGATGCTGGGTATCAGCGGGGACGTGCGCGCCAGGGAACTGGCGGGACACATCGTCGATAATGATATCACCGCCGGGCTCCAAACCATAAACAGCGTTACCCAGGACGGCCTCGACCTCAGGCAGTTCAACCGGGAGCTGGTGGAGTATCTCAGAGGGCTGCTACTCATAAAGGCAGGGGCCGGAGCAGCCGTCGACCTGCCCCCGGAGGAGCTCTCGGAGATGAGGAGCCTGGCAGAGAGAGCCCCCATGGCACAGCTCTCCAAAGCGGCCAAGCTATTTCGCCAGGTGGAGCTGGAGCTCGATGGCTTTTCGCCCCTTCCACTGGAGCTGGCAATGGTGGAGTGCGCCCTGCCCCAGGGAGGAGCGGTGACGCCAGCAACAGGCGAAAAACGGGAAATAAGTGGGGAAAAGCCGGTAACACCCACAAAGCGCAAAAAAACTGAGGGGGAACCCGCAGGCACCCCGGAGCCGACCGGGGAGAAGCCAGAAACACCCATAAAGCCCAAGAAAACTGAGGGGGAACCCGCAGGCACCCCGGAGCCGACCGGGGAGAAGCCGGCGATGCCCCAGAAGTTCGAAAAAAGCGATATCGAATACTTCCGCAACCGCTGGAAGGATGTGGTCAGTGCCACGAAGGGCATGGGCTCAAAGGGAAACCTGGATGCACTCTTAAGAAGCGCCTGCGAGCCAGTTGCCCTGGAGGGGGAAACCCTGGTTCTGGGTTTTTACTACGAGTTTCATAAGGAGAAGATCGAAGACCCCAAGTATCGCCATATGGTGGAAGCCAAGGTGAGCGAGGTATTCGGGAAAAATTACAAGATTCGCTGCATGCTAACCGAGCGGAAGGCAGCAAGCCGGGGACACCTGGTTGAGGCAGCGCTTCAGATGGGAGCTAAAATCGTTGAGGAGGAGGAATGAATAAAATTATAATGCGTCAGGCCCGCCAGTTTCAGGAGAAGCTGGAGAAGGCCAAGCAGGAGCTGGAAAAGGAAACGGTGGAGGCCAGCTCGGGCGGCGGCGCGGTAACGGTGGTGATGACCGGTCAGCAAGAGGTTAAGTCGGTGAAGATTTCGCCCGACGCGGTGGATGATATAGAGATGCTTGAGGACCTGGTGCTCACCGCGATGAACGAGGCGTTGAGGAAATCTCAGGAGCTGGCCGCAAGCCGCATGGGTGACCTGACCAGCGGCCTCAAGATCCCCGGCCTGACCTAAAACAATACCAAAAAGTTGGGCTGGATGAACACATATCCGGATATATGTACTATCCACCCCGGCAGGTCAATGAGGCGAAAAGGGGAGGACTGATTTGAGCAGCGACTTCATGCCCACCGCCCAGCCGGTAGCCCGCCTCATCGAGGAGTTCCACAAGCTGCCGGGTATCGGCCCCAAGACCGCCCAGCGGCTCACCTACTACCTGATTCGCATGCCCCAGGATGAGGCACGTACCCTCGCCGAGTCCATCCTCGCCGTAAAGGACAAGATCATCCTCTGCTCCACCTGCCAGAACATCACCGATTCCGACCCCTGCATCGTCTGCCGCGGTGATGGACGGGACCTCACCAAGATATGCGTCGTGGCGGAGCCCCTGGACATCCTCCCACTGGAGCGCACCAGGGAATATAAAGGGCTCTACCACGTGCTCCACGGGGTCATCTCCCCAATGGAAGGTATCGGCCCCGACGACCTCAAGATCAAAGAGCTTCTCTCACGGCTCCAGGATGGCGTGGTGACCGAGGTCATACTGGCCACCAACCCCAACCTGGAGGGCGAGGCCACCGCCATGTACCTCCAGCGGTTGATTGCCCCGCTGGGAATCAGGGTCACCCGCCTCGCCCGCGGCCTACCCTTCGGCGCCGATCTGGAATATGCCGACGAGGTCACCCTCACCCGCGCGCTGGAGAATAGACAAGAGATTTAGGAGGAGGAACGAGGCATGATGAACACTAAATCACCATCAGTTCCAATGCCCGATATAGGTAACACCTTCTCTGAGAAAAAGCACATAGTATTGCACCAAGGTGATACCTACGAATTCCTGAAAGGTGT
>DAOUEU010000145.1:0-7444 GCA_034430255.1 Dehalococcoidia bacterium
GGAACCTGGAGCGCCTGTGGGCCCTGGTAGAATGCCCTACTCCGGCACCTAAGGCTAGATCTCAGAGGGATTCGGTAACCGGTATTTCTGACGCAACGATATCCGTTCGGTAACAGTTTATCTTGACGCAACACGGGGCTGCAAATTGTCTTGCAACACAGGCTGTCTCCCGAATGGAGTCCTTTTCAAGCACCGTGGCAGGAAGAAGAGTCAGCCAAATCTTGAATGACATAGGCCGATAGACCGCCACCACATCACTACCTTTGTTTGGCTGGACTATCTTCCATTATGTGTGGCAGTATGAACATTTAGCCAAAAAGTGCAATTAGGAGACAAGGATTGGCTCATGGGTCATCATAGTCTACAGTCTCCAGTCTCCAGTCTACAGTTTACAGTTCATGTGAGTTTAGGTAGGCATCCTAAGAATCAGTATACAATCCGATGAATTGTTCCTCCATAAGGATGACTCACAAGCGATGTGTGATATCATATCATTAGGTGAGAGAGTCGGCATTGTGGGGTAAGGAGAATAGTATGATTCCAAATCTATGGTATGTTGTAATGGATTCAAGCCAAGTAAGAGATAAACCCGTCGGTGTAACTCGCATGGGTACAGAAATGGTTTTTTGGCGAGATGGTACAGGGAGGGTCAATTGCTTCGACGATAAGTGTGTCCACCGCGGAGTCCAGTTAAGCAGAGGCAAGCTAATCCATGGTCACCTGCAGTGTCCCTTCCATGGGTTCGAGTATGAATGCTCGGGGCGCGTCGTCAGGATTCCTGCCAATGGCAGAAATTCGCCTGTTGATGAGCGATTCGAGGTTAACAGCTACCCCACCTACGAGGCTCATGGTCTTATCTGGATCTGGTGGGGAGATAACCCGCCCCCGGCCTTGAGACCGCCGCGCTTTTTCGATGACATAGACGAGGACTTCTCCTATGCTACGACATACGACCATTGGCAGGCTCACTATTCTCGAGTGATTGAGAACCAACTCGATGTAGCGCACTTACCTTTCGTCCATCACAATACCATTGGCCGTGGAGGACGTACTCTCGTAGACGGGCCTGGCATGGAATGGGTGTCTGAGGAGATGTTTTTCGTCTATTTTTACAACCGTCTTGACGATGGCACACCTCCACGCAAGCCTGAAGACGTGCCCGTCCCAGACCCAAATAATGATTTCAAGCTGGAGTTTATCTTCCCAAACCTGTGGCAGAACCACATTGGGAAGAAGATGCGGATACTAGCAGCGTTTGTGCCCATAGATGGAGACAATACTTTACTCTATCTCAGATTCTATCAGAAGTTTGTCCGCGCACCGTTGATACGCGAACTGGTAAACCGATTTGCAATGCCTTTCAACTTGCTGATTGCACACCAGGATCGAAGAGTTGTGGCAACCCAACGACCCAAAGCTTCGGGGTTGCAGATTGGTGAACAATTGATTCAGGCCGATCGGCCCATTATTGAGTACCGTCGACGGCGACAAGAGTTGATGGGATGAGGGGAGAAGTGAGAGAGTCTCCCCAACCCAGCCCTAGTTGAGCACTTTTAGGGTTGGTGCACCTTGTCGACGACGGAAACACCAGAGAATCGACTGCTTCTGGGCCTTCAGCATATTTGGAATTATCGAGAAATTAAGCCACATAGTCCCATTCATGACGCTCCTTCTGGGAGGCTAACAGTAAGCCATTTTGTGCATTTAAAAGACGTGAAAGAATATGTTGTCTTTTTAAAAAGACCCTGCCTCTTTGCTACATCTTCTCGGGGGCGGTCATGCCCATGAGGCCAAGCGTCCTGGCCAGGACGAGCCGGGCGGCCTCCACCAGCTTTAGGCGCGCCCCGGTGAGCGCCTCGTCATTGGAGACGACGCGGCACTTCTCATAGAAGTTGTGGAAGACGGTTGCTACGTCCATTGCGTAGTAGGGAAGGTGCTGGGGCTCCAGGGTCTGGGAGACCAACTCCATCACCTCCGGTAGCTGGAGCATCTTTCTTATCAGGGCCAGTTCCGGATCCGTGGTAAGCAGGGAAACATCCCCCCCGCTGTAGTCGATCCCCCTCTCCTCCGCCAGGCGCAGGATGCTGGAGATGCGGGCATGGGCATACTGCACATAATAGACCGGATTGTCCACTGACTGGCGCTTCGCCAGCTCCAGGTCGAAGTCCATCTGACTATCGGCGGAGCGGGATAGGAAGAAGAAGCGGCAGGCATCGACGCCCACCTCATCCACCAGTTCCCTGAGCGTTATCATCTCCCCGGTACGCTTGGAGACCTTGAGCACCGCATCCCCGCGCTTCAGGGTAACCATCTGAGAAATGATGACCTGGAGCCTCTCCGGGTCGATCCCCAGGGCACCGATAACCGCCTTCATGCGGGAGACATGCCCCTGATGGTCGGCACCCCAGATATCGATCACCCTGTCGAATCCCCGCTCGATGAGCTTGTTATAATGATAGGCGAGGTCGGAGGCAAAGTAGGTGGGGGAGCCATCGCTCCTCACCAGCACATTGTCCTTATCCTCGCCCAGGGCGGTGGAGGAGAACCATGTAGCCCCCTCCTTCTCCGCAGTATATCCTTTCTCCTCGATGATGGACATTGCCCTCTGGTACTGACCCTGCTCAAAAAGGCTCTTTTCACTGAACCACTCATCGAAGGTAACCCCCAATCGGTCGAGGTCGGAGGCGATGGCGGCGATTACCTTCGCCGCTCCGCGCTCGCCCAGCTCCGCCGGCTTATCGAGGAACCTCTCCCCCTCCTCCTCGATTATCTCCCTGGCGATATCCACCATATATTCACCGAAATAGCCCTCAGCAGGCATGGGGGCATCCCTCCCCAGCGCCTGCTGATAGCGAGCATAGAGGGACTGATAGAAGGCATCCATCTGGCTGCCTGCATCGTTAACGTAGTACTCCTTCACCACTTCATACCCCGAGGAGGCGAGCACATTTGCCAGGGCGCTCCCCAGGACGGCACCCCGGCCATGCCCCACATGGAGGGGGCCGGTGGGATTGACGCTCACAAACTCCAGCTGCACCCTAACGCCCTTCCCCTGGTCGATATTTCCATACCCCTCGCCGGCACCCAAGATAGCCTCCACCTGGGTAGTGAGCCAGTCGCCTTTCAGGGTAAAATTAATGAACCCCGGCGGCGCCACCTCGATGCTCTCGCACGAAAGGGGACACTGGATCAGGCCGGTGAGGTTCCGGGCGATGGTAAGGGGGTCCATCCCTGCCGACCGGGCCAGCTTCAGCGGGAGGGCCGAGGCATAATCGCCGTGCTCCGGATTCTGGGGTCGCTCCAGCACGATCTCGGGCATGGAGATGGGAGGAAGCAGATTGCTCCGCTGCGCCTCCAAAGCCGCCTTCTCCAGCAGTACTATCAGCTCGTCTTTTATCATGCTTCCCCCATACCGATGCCATCCCCCCAGAGCCGGGCCACCTCCCCTTTGAGCAGCCAGTGCTCCTTACGGGAGAGATCGGGATCTCGTTTAAATAGTTCAATAGCCTCGCTGCGGACAAGCTCCAGCAGCTTCATATCGGAAAGCTTAGCCATCTTGAGATCGGGAAGCCCGCTCTGCCTGGTGCCGAAGAACTCCCCAGGCCCCCTGAGCTCCAGGTCCTTCTCGGCGAGCGCAAACCCATCCTGAGCTCGCTCCAGAAGGGACAGGCGTTCTCTTCCCTCGGGCGACGGGCTCTCGGCAACCAGGATGCAGTAGCTCTGCTGCTCCCCCCGTCCCACGCGACCGCGAAACTGATGAAGCTGCGCCAGGCCAAAGCGGTCGGCGCTCTCGATAAGCATCACCGTGGCATTGGGGACGTCGATGCCCACCTCCACCACCGGTGTCGCCACCAGAATATCAAGCTCACCCTGACGAAACATTCTCATCACTCCATCCTTCTCCTCAGCCTTGAGCCTGCCATGCACCAGTCCCAGCCTGAGGTTGGGGAACACCTCCCCGGAGAGTCGCTCATATTCGCTGACCGCCGCCCTCGCCTCGATATAATCAGACTCCTCAATGAGGGGACAGATGATGAAGGCCTGGTGTCCCTCCGCGATCTCCTTGCGCACAAAGCGATAGGCCATCTCCCTCTCTTCAGGTTCCAGACACCTGGTCTTGATTGCCTGCCTCCCTTTGGGAAGCTTATCGATCACCGATAGGTCCAGATCGCCATATAGTGTGAGCGCCAGGCTGCGCGGGATGGGGGTGGCGGTCATCACCAGAAGGTGAGGGGTTGGCCCCTTCTGGCGCAGCGCGGTGCGCTGCATCACGCCGAATCGGTGCTGCTCATCAACGATGGCAAGCCCCAGCCGCCCAAAATCCACCCCCTGCTGAATCAGGGCATGGGTGCCTATAACAATATCCACCTCCCCATCCGAGATGGCCCGGTGCACTGCCTTCTTTTCGCTCTGTTTCATGCTTCCGATTAGCAGGCCCAGTGTGATGGGGCGAGGGAGCAGGGAGGTGAATTTTCTGAGACTACCCGCTGCCTCCTCTTCATGACCTGCCTGGGCCAAAAGGGCGGAAATATATGCAAAATGCTGTTCCGCCAGTATCTCTGTAGGCGCCATAAAGGCCCCCTGGTTGCCACTGGCTACCGTAGCCAGCAGCGCGGCTGTGGCCACCACGGTCTTTCCGCTGCCCACCTCACCCTGGAGCAACCGGCTCATCGGCCTTGCTTCAGCGAGATCGGCAAGGATCTCCCCCAGCGCCCGCTTCTGAGCCCCGGTAAGGGCATAGGGAAGTGAGCTAATAAAGGCCTCCATGATCCCGTCTGCGGGCTCGATTTGGGGCGCCGCGCTGCCCTCACGCCAGCCCCTCCTGCTGGAGAGCACCCCTAACTGGATAAGAAATAGCTCATCGAAGGCCAGCCTCTCTCTGGCACGATGCTTATGCTGCTCGCTCTCGGGATAGTGAGCCTGCTTTATCGCCTGGGGAAGCTCGAGGAGCCTGGCCCGCCTTCTCACATCCCCGGGAACGAAATCGGGAAGGCGCGGTGCCCAAAGGTCCACCGCCTCCTTAACCAGCCTTCTCACCACACGGGGGCTTAGCCCCTCGGTGAGGGGATAGAGCGGGATGAGCCGCCCGGTATGGGTCAAGTCCTCGCTCAATAAAGGCTCGTACTCTGGCGACTGGAAAACCTTTACCCCCTTATAGAGGCTCACCTTGCCGCTCAACACCACTTGAGAGTTGGTACTAAGCTTCCTGGCAAGATATGGCTGATTGAACCACACCACCCTCATGTTGCCGCTCTCATCGCCCACGATGGCCTCGGTAGAACGCCTGCCGCCGATTAGGGCCTCCCTGGCCTGCCAGACGTTAGCGACTACAGTCTGCTCCTCGCCCACCCTAAGCTCAGCTATGGTTTCCCGCTTGCTGTAATCGATATGGCGTCGTGGGAAAAAGTAGAGCATATCGCGCACTGTCTGGACACCCAGCCTGCGGAACCTGGGCATAAGCTTGGCGTTAATCCCCCTGACGGCAGTGATGGGTGCATCCAGGCCTGGGTCTGCCTCAGCTATTTTTACCCTGGGGGCTTTCTTAACTGGCCTTTCATCCTGATTCCCATCCAGCCAGCACAGCACGCTACTTACCCATTCAGCCCGCTGCCCGGCATCCAGACTGGCATAGCTTGAGGATAGTAACTCGCGGGGAAGTTCACCCGCCGAGCGCTCAAGGTAGCGGTCCAGCCCCCCGGACACGGCACCATCCCCATAGCCTTTCTTCCGCTCCAGCTCCAGGATCTTTCGAAGCGTGGCCAGTTCCAACGGTATTACTCCAGGGAAAGGATGTAGTTGTAGTGGGGTTGACCGCCGTGGATCACTTCTACCTCAAGGTGAGGGTACTGCCGACGAAGCGCTTCAGCGATCCCATCGGCCTCAGCGTCCGCGGTATTGGCACCATAGTAGATGGTAACCACCTCGCATTGCGATGGATCGATTTGGAGAAGCACCTCACTGACCAACTGGGGAATTTGATCGCCCACCCCTACCAGCTCCCCATCAAGGAAAGCGATGGCCTGCCCGTTTTTCATGGCGAGGTCACCGAACCTTGCGGCGCGCACCGCAGTGGTCACCTCCACCGTCCGCACTGCCGCTATTGCCTCTTTCATGGCAGCTATATTCGCTTCTAGATCTACTGCCTGGTCGAATGCCAGGAGCGCCGCCACTCCCTGGGGAATGGTCTCTGTAGGCACTATCTCTACCCTCTTTGCGCTCAGAACGCATGCCTGCTCTGCGGCTAGCACGATATTGGGGTTATTGGGAAGGAGAATAACCTTGTCCGAGGGTACCGACTCCACCACCTTAAGCAGTTCCTCAGTAGAGGGGTTCATTGTCTGCCCCCCCGAGGCAACTGCAGTGATCCCGAAGCTTCGAAATACCCCCCCTATCCCATTACCTGATGCCACCGCTATGGTAGCGATCTCGATCTGTGACGGCTTCCCGAGAGCGGCAAACTCCTCATGCTGCTCATCTATGTTTTGCACGTTCACCTGGCGCAGCGTGCCCAGTGAGGTGGCGTAGCTAAGGGCGGCGCCGGGGTCGAAGGTGTGGACATGGGCTCTAACCAAATTCTCATCCTCCACCACCAGCACGGACTGCCCGATAAGCTCCAGTTGCTCTCTAATCTGGTTCGGGTCGAGGTCTCGGCCCTCGATGATAAACTCGGTACAGTAGCCATAGGCCTGCTCCGCCGCCGAGACACTAACCCCAAGCTCCCCGGCGGATACCATCGCGGGGACTTCAAGTCCATCCGTCTCACCCCGCAGGTAGCGTAAAAATCCTTCGAAGATCACGAATAGCCCCAGTCCGCCGGCATCCACCACCCCTGCCTCGCGCAGCACTGCCAGCAGGGAGGGCGTTCTAGCCACAGTTTCCTTCGCCGCACTCGCGGCAGCCTCCATAACAGCACACAGGTTATTCCCGTTAGAGACCGCCTGAGCTGCAGCGGAGGCCTCCCTTACCACTGTTAAGATGGTCCCCTCCACCGGATGGCTCACCGCTTTATATGCAAGGGAGGTGCCCGCCAACAGCCCAGCTACCATGTCACTCCCTTCAAGATGCTCCTTTTCATCGGGCGTGGCAGCCAGCCCGCGCAGGATCTGGGAAAGGATTACCCCGCTATTGCCACGAGCCCCCATGAGGGCACCATGGGCTATGGCACGGGCAACCGCAGAGGCACTGTCCCCGGTGGCGCGGGTTGCCTCTTCCACTGCAGCGCGCATGGTGAGGAGCATATTGATCCCGGTATCGCCATCGGGTACGGGAAAGACGTTGAGGGAGTTTATCTGGTCGGCGTTTCTCTCCAGCCATGCCGTGGCAACACCAAACATCTCGACCAGGTCTTTCCCGCTACAGGAATCTATTACCCTCATCCCGTTCCTACTTGCTAAAGGAAACTATATATGGTATCCTTATTTGGTCAATTCTACTGCAAAATAAT
>DAOUEU010000146.1:0-9618 GCA_034430255.1 Dehalococcoidia bacterium
AACTGCTCGATCTGACTCTCCGGCCTTTCTATCATCAGGTGAACATCGAGGGGTAAATCTGTCCAGGGGCGAATCGCACCCACCACCAGAGGGCCGATGGTTATCTGTGGGACGAAGTGCCCGTCCATGACATCTACATGGATGTAGTGAGCGCCCGCCGACGTCACCTCAGCGACCTGCTCGCCCAGGCGGGCGAAGTCGGCGGATAGGATGGAGGGGGCTATCTTAACCTCGCTACTACTCATCTTCGCCCTGGACAATCTTTCTAGCCCTGGCCAGTTGCTGCTTCACCTGTTCCGGCGCGGTACCGCCGAGGACATTGCGTGCCGCGATGGAGGCCTTAGCAGTGACGTTGAATACGTCTTCCTCAAAGAGCGGTGAAAATTCCGTGTATTCACTTAAAGCCAAACCCGCGAAGCTCTTCCCCATATCCACAGCATATTGCACCAGCCTGCTCACTATACCGTGAGCCTCGCGGAAGGGCACTCCCTTAACCACAAGGTAGTCCGCCAGGTCAGTTGCGAGTGTGTATCCCGCCTCAGCAACGCCGCTGGCCCTATCGCCTCTGACCCTCAAGGTAGCCACCATTCCAGAAAATACCTCGAGTGTAGACATCAAAGTGTCCACCGTATCGAACAGGCCCTCCTTGTCCTCCTGCATATCGCGGTTATAGGTCAGCGGAAGTGCCTTCATTATGGTCAGCATCGCCATCAGGTTACCGTAAACCCGGCCCGTCTTAGCTCGTGCCAGCTCAGCGATATCCGGGTTCTTCTTCTGCGGCATGATACTTGAGCCAGTGACATATCTATCGTCAAGCACTATAAAGCCAAACTCCTCTGAGGACCACAGGACTATCTCCTCAGCCAGGCGCGACAGGTGCATCATGGTCACTGCCGCCGCTTCTTGGAATTCGATGATGAAGTCGCGGTCAGAGACGGCGTCCATACTGTTCTGGCTTACCTGGCTAAAGCCCAGCTCCCTGGCCAGGAAATCGCGGTCTACCGGATAGGGCACACCAGCGAGCGCGCCGCTCCCCAGAGGCATAACATCGGTGCGCTTTAGAGCGTCGCGGAACCGCTCCACATCGCGCCCTAGCATCTCGAAGTAGGCCAGCATGTGATGGGCGAAAAGCACCGGCTGCGCCCGCTGCAGGTGGGTGTAGCCGGGCATGACGACATCTGAATTGGCATCCGCCAGAGTTATCATGGCCTTCTGCAGTTCGATAAGCCGGTTTATGGTCTGCGCAATGGCCTCTTTCAGGAAGAGACGCATGTCGAGCGAGACCTGATCGTTGCGCGAGCGGGCAGTGTGCAGTTTCCTACCAACATCACCGATCTTTTCAACCAGTCGAGCCTCGATATTCATATGAATGTCTTCCAGTTCATCGCGAAACTCGAAAGACCCCTGCTCTATCTCCTGGCGAATGGAATTGAGTCCCATCGTTATAAGCTCGGCATCCTTATCCGAGATGATACCCTGCTTTGCCAGCATCTTGGCATGGGCGATGGAGCCGGCGATATCCTCTTTATAAAGGCGCTTATCGTAGGAGACGGATGACGTATATTTCTGCACCAACCTATTGACCCCCTCACTGGTTATTGAACGACTATTTATCTGGAATTATTTAATGGCATATGCGTCCGGAGACATAGTGACCGCTTTTCTCTACATATAACGCCATCAATCTTTAGAATCTGGCTCAATATAGCAGATTTCTTCCACGTTGTCATGCCGATGTCCACAGGATCAATCCGTAGCGGAAATCCCTGTTTGGTTATTCAACTCAATATCTGAGGCTACTGAGCAGTCTGAATTCTTGTTGAGAGTCCGTCTTAGCCTTTTCTTTGAAGGGAAACGTAGAGTCATATTCCGCAAATTTGTCAGGATCGAATCCGAAAGAAACACTCTCGATAAATCTTCCCCCCGTGCTGCCTAGCGAACCTTGTTTTAACTCTAAAGCCATCAAAGCAAATGCATATTTGTCGTCGGTGGTTTTGACTTCATATTTTTCACCACATCTAAAACCGAAACGACTATAATACCTCGGATCCCCGTAGATGCAAATTGCGAGGAAGCCCATATACCTTGCCAGATTGATAGTATGCGTAATCAACGAGCTTCCTATTCCTTGTTTTTGAAAAGCTGGCAAAATGCTTACGGGTCCAAAGCTTATGACCTTCTTCTCTCTACCTTTTTTATCTCTTATCACACCCCGACTGTAAACAATCTGTCCGACAATCTGCCGTTCTTTCTCTGCAACGAAGTCAAGTTCCGGTATGAAATCACTACTTTTTCTAAGATTATGCAGAATGAAATGTTCGCTGCATCCCGGAACACAAAGATTCCAAAAAGCTTCGCGGACCACTCCCTCAACCACCCTATAATCACCCTCTCTTTCATTTCTGATTATTACATCCATAATTGATCACTTATACCAATAGAATAACTCATTCCCATTTTACTACAGAAAAGTGCCAAAAGCATACAAACTAAAACACTCAGATGCTGAACATACTTATGGACCGGTAAGCATATTAACTACGGCTAACTGAAAAACGAAAAGATATCAAGTAATCGTACGCATGGCTGGACAAACATCCCGAAATTATTTCAGCATCCCCTAAAGACATTTATGTGAGTCATCCCAACGGACAGCATTTTATCCCCCGGCTTCTCTCTCAACTCCTTTATAAAAGAGCCCGGCACTTTCCTTTCCGTCTCGCTGAGGTAACCCCATCCGTTTTCCACTATAGCACCCTACTTTTTCTTCAAGCTAATATAGCTAAACTCATATTCTCCTATCAGTCCTTCATCAGCAAAGCTGAAGTATCTATTCTCACCCACTATTATATGGTCCAAGACCTTAATCTGCATAATACTGGCTGCGAAGACCAAATCCTGAGTTATCTCCTTGTCATCTTCACTGGGAGCAGGATTTCCCGCAGGATGGTTATGGGCAAATATCAGAGAAGCAGCATTATGCTTGATTGCACTCTTTATAACCTCGCGAGGGTAAATGGCGCTCAGGGTCAACGTTCCCTCAAAAAGGTCTTCCACTTCAATTACTTGATTCTGACTATTTAAGAAGAGAACCTTAAATTTCTCTTTCTTGAGGTCTCTCATCGAGTGATACAGGTAATCAAACACCTCTTTTGAAGAGCTACAAAATGTTTTATCCAGGATTTGCTCCTTGAGGAACTCTCTGGCAACCTCCTGTACCAGCTTGATCCCAAAAGCATTGTGAGGACCGATGCCAGCGATCTTTTGCAGCTCCTCCGAAGGGGCTTCCAGGACTCCTCTCAGGGTTTTGAACCTCTTTATCGCCTCTTTTGCCTGCTGCTTGCAGTCCCTGCGGGGTGCCCCCAGCGTCAGCAGCAGTTCGATGATCTCATAATCACTAAATCCGTTTAGACCAGATTTGATGAACTTATCCCGCAGCCTCTTTCTATGGCCTTCCCGTGATAATTGAGAAGCGTCAGCCTTTAGTGATTGCTGCATTTCTGGCTGCATAGTACCCCACCCCTACCCGTTCCAATAGATGGAGCCGGCGATGCCCTCTTTATAATACAAGTGCTTATCGAAGTGGATGTATTCGTTATACTTTTACACAGATTTATCGATCTCTCTATTGAAACGGTCACGCATGGAAGTCGTCTACCCTGTATCCGGCTGATCCACACCCTGAACCTGGGCCTGGGTCTTCACCGGAAGTCCCCAGATGTGGATAAAGCCCACTGAGGCACTCTGGTCAAACTCGTCGCCCTTATCATAGGTGGCAAGGCCGAAGCTATAGAGCGACCTGGGCGATTTTCGCCCCACCACCGTCGCCTTCCCTTTGCAAAGCTTCACCCGCACCGTGCCGGTGACGTGGCGCTGCGAGCTCTCCACGCAGGCTGCGAGGTCCTGGTGGAAAGCGGTGAACCACAGCCCGTTGTAGATAAGGTCGGCATACTCCAGTGCCACCCTATCCTTGAAGCGCAGCTGCTCCTTGGAGAGGGTCATCGCCTCCAGGGCTTTATGAGCGGTAAGCAACACGGTTGCTGCCGGTGCCTCGTAAATCTCCCGCGACTTTATCCCCACCAGCCGATTCTCCACGTGGTCGATACGCCCCACGCCGTGCTCGCCGGCCAGCTCGTTAAGCTCTAGGATAAGCGATACACCATCGAGGTTTTTCCCATCAAGGCTCACTGGAACCCCGCGCTCGAAACCGACCTCCACGTAGGCGGGCGTATCCGGCGAATCCTTCGTCGAGCGTGTCATTATATAGATCTCCTCCGGCGGCTCGTTCCACGGGTCTTCCAGTACCCCGCACTCGATGCTTCTCCCCCAGAGGTTCACATCGATGGAATAGTCGCTCTCGGGAGGGACGGGAATATCGTACTTCTTCGCATAGGCTACCTCCTGCTCACGCGTCATCCCCCACTCTCGGGCCGGGGCGATAATCTTGAGGTGAGGTGCAAGGGCCATGGTGCTTACGTCGAAGCGCACCTGGTCATTCCCTTTACCGGTGCATCCATGAGCCACCGCCACAGCCCCCTGCTCACTGGCGGCATCCACCATCAGTTTGACGATTAGGGGACGAGCCAGTGCCGTCGCCAGCGGGTACTGCCCCTCATAGAGGGCATCGGCCTTCAAGGCGGGAAAAACGAAGTGTTTGACAAAGATCTCCCTGGCATCGACCACCAGAGACTCTACCGCCCCGACCTTAAGCGCCTTCTGCTGAATAGCAGGCAGGTCCCGCTCGCTCCCCACATCCACCATCAGGGCGACGACATCCATTTGATAATTCTCCTTGAGCCACCTGATGGCCACCGAGGTATCGAGCCCCCCGCTATATGCCAGCACTACCTTCTCTGCCATTTTTACCTCACATTCTATTTTTAAACTCACACTCCGGGATTTCTAATTTGGCCATTACGATTTAACCGTTCTCACCCTGGCTAAAACCCTCTCGAGGATACCCACCGCTTCATCCACCTCGCTCTCACCGATAATAAGCGGTGGCATGAAGCGGATAGCGCTGGGCTTGACCGCGTTGAGCAGCAAGCCCCCCCCCAGGCAGGATTTCACCACAACATCAGCGATGTCACTGGAAAACTCGACAGCCGCCAGAAGGCCTCGCCCCCTGACCTCAACGATATTTTCAAACTTAGCCTTCAGTCCCTCAAGGCTGGCCTGCAGATAATTTCCCACCTGTCGGCAATTTTCCACGACATTGTGCTCCAGGATATATTTCAGGGTAGCGTAGGCCGCAGCGCAGGCGAGGGGATTGCCACCGAAGGTGGAACCATGATCCCCCGGACCAAAGACGGAGGCTCTCTCCTTTGCCAGGAAGGCACCTATCGGCACACCGCCCCCCAACCCCTTGGCCAGTGTCATTATGTCCGGCTCAATGCCACAGTACTGGTATGCAAATAGCGTCCCGGTTCGCCCCATCCCAGTTTGAATCTCGTCCAGGATGAGCAGGATGCCCTGTTCATCGCACCAGGAGCGCACCTGCTTCAGGTAACCATCATCGGGGACGTTGACCCCCCCCTCTCCCTGAATGGCCTCCAGCATCACGGCACAGATCTTTTTACCCGTGGCTCGTTTGATGGCAGAGATATCATTGTAATCCACATGGACAAAGCCCTCAGGCAATGGAATGTACGGCTCCTGATGCTTGGGCTGCCCGGTTGCGGCGACCATCGCCAGTGTGCGACCATGAAAGGAGCTAATCGCCGTAATGACCTTATAGGCACCATCCAGGTGGAGCCTGCCATATCTGCGGGCGAGCTTCACCGCCCCTTCAGTGGCCTCAGCCCCGCTATTGCAGAAGAAGACCCTGTCCAGGCAGCTATTCTCGATAAGAAGCTCCGCCAGGCGTATCTGGGGCACGGTATAAAACTGATTTGATGTCTGGATGAGGGTGCGCGCCTGCTCCGAAATAGCTCTCACTACTTCAGGGTGCGCATGGCCCAGGACATTCACCGCCCATCCGCCGACAAAGTCGAGGTACTCCCTCCCCTTGTCGTCCCAAACCCTCGCCCCTTCACCCCGCACCAGGGTCACCGGCAGACGCTTGAAGGTGTTCATCAGGTATTTTCGTTCCATTTCCTGCCAATCAGTCATCGGTATTTACTCCCAGGCAATTATCGTCCCGTTTTCTTTTCCTTTTACCGCCTCGGCCAGCGCATGAGGCACCCGGCCATCTACGATCTGGGTTAGCGGCACGGTGGCGAGGGCAGTAAGGCACGCCTCCACCTTGGGGATCATCCCGCCGGCAATAACACCCGAGTCGATGAGCGAGCGCGCCTCGTCGGGTGAGATGCGGGACAGCAGCTTCCCCGATCCATCCATGACACCGGCCACATCGGTGAGCAGGATTAGCCTCTCCGCCCCGAGGGCGGCGGCGAGCGCACCGGCAGCAGGGTCGGCATTGACGTTTAGCGGCTTCGCTTTCTCGACCCCAAAGCCCGAGGGGGCAACTACGGGTATATAGCCCTCCTTCAGCAGGATCTCCAGAGGCTCCGGGTTAACCTTCACCACCTCCCCGATGAGACCGAGCTCCTCACTCCTAACCTTTGCCTCGATGAGGCGACCATCGATGCCGCTTAAGCCCATCGCCCGCCCGCCCCGCGACTGGATGGCGGCCACAAGCTCCTTATTGACCACGCCACAGAGCACCCCGACCACCACCTGGAGCGTCTGGTTATCCGGCGTTGCCCTCAGCCCATCGACAATCCTGGTGGCGATGCCCAGCCGTGACAGACTATTGGTCACCACGTTGGCGCCGCCATGGACCACCACCAGGCTCTTGCCCTCTCCCTGCAGTGCGACCAGGTCCTCAATGGCGGTATCGCCGCTGCCGAAGGTGCTGCCTCCGATCTTAACGATGATGGGTTTTTTTAAAGACTTCACCATTTAGGATTACTCAGCAAATATTGACTTTAAAAATTCCAGGTCTGTCATCATCAATTCGTGAAGTCTGTCAACGGTCCCTGCCTTCACTACCGCTATGTCAGACTGGTTCTCAAATCGCTGTTTAGCTTTATGATGAGCTGAATCTCCCTCCACTGGAATGCCTAAGTCTTGGCATTCAGCAGCACAGGTGGGATAATACTTGCCATCTACTTTTACCGTTTGAGCCACTAAAGTGCCTCTCCCTATGTAGTATACTCACTGTTTATGGTAACATATTCCGCCGATAGGTCGCAGCCCCAGGCGGTCGCCGCGAAGTCCCCCAGATTGAGGCACACCCTGATGGGCAACTCAGCCCCATGCATCGCCTCCCTCGCCTTTTCTTCGTCGAAAGTATTGGGCGAGCCCCCAGCGACGAGGCGTATATTATTCAGGAAAAGATCTATCCGCGCCCCATCTATCTCGGCGCCGCTTCTGCCCAGTGCGGCTACAATCCGTCCCCAGTTGGGGTCACACCCATGAACCGCCGCCTTGACCAAGGGGGAGCCGGCTATGGTTCGCGCCGCCACCCGGGCATCAGCGAGGGTTAGCGCCCCTTCAACGGTAACCTCGATGAGCCTGGTCGCCCCTTCACCATCGCTGGCGATGCGCCGGGCAAGATAGTTGCAGACCTCCATGAGCGCTACTTGAAATTCCTCCGCCTGTTTGGTGCCTTCCCCGATTCTCCCCGCCACCCCACAAGCACCGTTGGCAAGGATCAACACCATATCATTGGGGCTGGTATCGCCATCTACGGTAACCATATTGAAGGAGGCATCCACCACCTCCCCAAGTGCCTTCTCCAGGAGCCGGGCATCGATAGCAGCATCGGTAGCCAGAAAACAGAGCAGCGTTCCCAGATTGGGATGGATCATCCCCGACCCCTTGGCAATGCCCCCGATAGTAAATTCGCCGTTATCAGCGGCCACCGCTATCTCCTTGGTACAGGTATCGGTGGTGAGGATGGCCTGCGCCAGCTCATGACCCCCCTCCTGCGAAAGGACAACCCTTTCTATACCTGTCCCTATAAGGTCGATGGGAAGCCGCTCACCAATTACGCCGGTGCTGGCGACCAGCACGTCCTGAGGTTCGATCCCCAGCCGCCTTGACGCTAGTCTCGCCATCTCGGCGGCATCCTCAAGCCCCCGCTCGCCGTTGCATGCATTGGCGCAGCCAGCATTGGCTACAATCGCCTGCGACTTCCCAGCAGCGATATGCTTCTGGCACCACATGACCGGTGCCGCCTTGATCCTGTTGGTGGTGAAAAGCCCGGCGGAAGCGCAGGACACCTCTGAGTAGAGGATGCCCAGGTCGAGCCTGTCCCCGGTCTTCAGGCCGACGCGTGTTGCCCCAGCAAGAAAGCCCCTGGGAGAAGTGACCGTTCCACCGGCTAGTTCCTTCATAGGCGAACTATATCATACCACAATATGGCCGAGGCAAGGAGGGATGGTATAATGGTGCAAATAGCACCATTAACCTCTGGAGGATTATCATGAAACGTTCCAATTGGCTGGTTATATTGGCACTAGCTTTAATCGTGCTGTCAGTAGCTCTGTACCTCATTCACTATGCAATATTTGCAGATCCCCACCACATCTTTATCTACCTGGTAGGTGATATTGCCTTTGTCCCCATCGAAGTCCTGTTGGTCACCCTTATAATCCATCAATTGCTGAGCGGGAGGGAAAAGCGGGCCAGGCTAGAAAAGCTGAATATGGTTATAGGAGCCTTCTTTAGTGAACTTGGAACAAGCCTGCTAACCCTCTTCTCCGACTATGACCCCAAATTGGATGAGGTCAGGAAGAAACTAATCGTGGCCAGCGATTGGTCTCAGGAAGAATTCTCAACTGTGCGCAAGCTGCTTAAGAATTACGATTGCGGAATTGATATTCAAAAAGCCGATCTGGAAGACCTGCGCAATCTACTTATGGGCAAGAGGAACTTCTCACTCAGACTGTTGGAGAACCCGAGCTTGCTGGAACACGAATCCTTCACTCAGCTTCTGCAGGCGGTATTCCATCTGACCGAGGAACTGGAAAGCAGAGAAGACCTAAAACAGCTGCCCGATAGCGACCACAAACATCTCGCCGGTGATATTAAAAGGGCATACGCCCTGCTAATCCGTGAATGGCTGGATTATATGAAATACACCAAAGATAATTATCCCTATCTCTTCTCCCTTGCCATGCGAATGAATCCCTTCGATCAAAATGCGTCAGTGGTCGTGAGATGAAAGTCACATACAAAGTTATACCTCGATGTAGAATGTAGTATAAGAGGCGGGACTGGTCGAAAAAAGAAAAAGAATAGGAGCTGTGGTGCATTTCACAAAATGGCGGCTTACATCGTCCCGCCTCCCATGCTCATCCAGGGTTGAGGCAGGCTGAGCGTGTGTAGGTGCACCAGCTGTTAACATGTGCCAGATGGCGTCCCGACGAATGCCATTTCTCTAGCGTAACCAGTAAGCATCTAAGTAAGATGATAACAATGAGGAGGTAGATCATGAGCAATAGCACTGAGAACCTGGAAACCGCTTTTGCCGGGGAGAGCCAGGCCAACCGCAAATACCTGTTCTTTGCTGAGCAGGCTGACAAGGAGGGCCACAGGCAGATAGCGCGGCTGTTCCGCGCTGCGGCGGAAGCGGAGACGGTTCACGCACGCAAGCACCTCACTGTCCTT
>DAOUEU010000147.1:0-4128 GCA_034430255.1 Dehalococcoidia bacterium
TTCTAAGTTAAAAGTGAGGATTTGGGCTGTGCAAGATATAAATGAAGAGAACCAGAGACTGCAGAGAGCGATGGGTCTTCTAACAAGGTATCATCCCTTCCATGAACTCTTGGGCATGACGGTTGAGCCGCTGGACACTGATAGTATATGTATCAAACTTGCAATGCGAGATGAACTGTGCGGATATCCAGGACAGGGTATTCTATATGGAGGGGTTATCGCGGCCGTTATTGATATTATTGGGGGCGCTATAGTTGCCTGGAGTGTGTTAAAGGTTATCAAAGAACAAACCGTGCAAGAACAGGTGAAAAGACTGAAAAATATGGGTACCGTTGACCTGCGCATTGACTATCTGCGACCGGGTAAAGGCAATACCTTCACGGCAACCGCTTCCATCCTACGAACTGGTAAAAAGTTAGCAGTCACACGTATGGAATTGTGCAATGAGGAAAAGCATCTTATTGCAGTCGGTATAGGAACATATATAGTGAGTTAGAGACCGATGAAAAAGAGGTGCAGGATACTTCCTGCCGGGGGTCTGGGGGTGTCCCCCAGCTTTAAAAAGTCCCCCAAGATTGGGGGACTTAGGGGGTTGATTGAGACTATTTCAGTAGTCTCAGTTAATATGCTACGTCTGTTATAGCTTGCCGCCATTAGGTTGCCTCTTATTTTAAATTTTGTAACCGCATGTCATACATATACCCATTCTCTATGCAATCTACCTCAGTTCTGCCTTTACTACAAAAAACATGCTATTCCCTGTGTGACGGTCATGCATATTGTGATAAATGCTAGATAGGTGTCCAATATGGGGAGCTTCTTGGTGCGAGATGACCTGGGGGTATTTCTCTGCAAACTGCCGAGAGGAGACGTAGGCGAATGATGTTACGGGCGCATCACCTGATTTGCCTCCTTGGCTTCAGGGGGTTGGGCTATTCCCCCGAGTTTCTGCAAGATATGACTAAAATAGTATTTGAGCTCCTCTCATGTCCAGAGACCTTGATTGAGGTAGTATACGGGCCTGATGATATCTGTACCCCATGCCCTTTCCTCAAGAATGGTGGCTGCTATGAGGAAGGTCCTCACTCGGAAGAGATAATAAAGAAGAGAGACCGCGCTGTCATGATGAGGTTGGGGTTGGTATCGGGTGAAAAAGTAACCTGGTCTGCTGTTGAGCAGAGGATTCGCTCCTTAATAAGCCTCCAGGATTTGGAGCAGATATGCCGGGACTGCCGGTGGCTGCCCCTGGGCTACTGCGTGGCTGGCCTTGAGAGGTTGAGGAAGTAACATTCAATATCGAGATAGGTCGGCGATTTTGGAGTAGAAATGAATCTGAGAGAGGCGATTTGATCTAGAGGTGAAGATTTGGTGGAGCAGTTCAAGTGAATCTGAGAATAAAGCTTAGGGGAAATTAAAAGGCCTCGTATAATTAAATGCTTTAAGCTAGCAAAAAAGGTGGTTTAACTGCCCTAAACCTTTACTCCCATTACTGCATTAAGAACCTCAAGGATTTCGTGTACCTGAAAGGGCTTCCTGAGGAAATACATAGGTCCAAGCGCCATAGCCTCCAGGGCTATGGGGTAGTCGCCATATCCCGTGATAATAGCCACGACTGTTCTTCCGTTCTTGGCCTTTATCTCCTGTAGTAACTCCAATCCACTCATATGAGGTAACACCAGGTCAAGGAATATCAGGTCGAATCGCTTACTATTTATCTCCTCCAGGGCACTCTCGCCCGTTTCACAGCAGGTAACCTTGTAACCCTTCCCTACAACAACATCTTCTATAAGTTGCAGAATTTTAGCATCATCGTCAATGACGAGCACTCCATCCCCACCCCCTCGCCACATGCTGAGGAAATTCTCGACGTCCTCAGGCCGAAACCTCCTGTCTCCGCGGGGGCCAACGTGATAGCTTTTTATAAGCCCTTTATCTCCCCATTGCCTCACCGTATTTGGGTGCACATTAAGTATAGAGGCTACCTCTTTCACCTTGATCATCCTTACTGGTCTACCGTTCATTTCCTTGACTCCCTATAAATAAATTAGCGTTAATAAATGGTAACTGTTAAGAGGATATGTAAGATACTTATAATAATGTAATTTTGTGCAAAAGTCAAGTCCGAAATGTTAGGTGATTAAGATAGCATATAATTCCCTACGTAATTGGTGGGTAAGTGAAAAAAATGGCGGTGTGCACTAGCTCGCATTCAGCCAATTCGCATCCTTGGCATCTCACCCACACAGGGATACATACCCTCCCTACAAATAAACAATAATTTGTAAAGATTTCCCTACACAAAAAATACAGGCTTTCCCCACAAAAAATACATACTTTCCCGATAGACAAATGGCTCATCTTATGTTAACATAGGTTCGAGCGTTCGCACAGGCGCTTCCTGCAGATAGGCAAAACTGAGGATTCACACAAAAAAGAATATCGGCTTGGAGGAAGCGTGATGGCCTGTGGTGATTTAAAGTTTTGCCTAAAAAATGACCTTTAAGCGTGGTGTATAAGCCCATCGCTTGAGGTTTTTTATTTTTCTAAACTTCACGCTACCCTAGTTATGGGCCTCATAGACAATATTGTAGGCAAAGATAATCAGCTAATTTCAGCGAGTTCTAGTTGAGTCGAGAAAGTTTCAAAGTGGAAAGGGGGATATTGAGCTTAGGGTAGAAAACAGAGATTATTTAAAAAAGCAGGGAAAGTATCTGACGGAGGCGATGAAGCGAAGCCCGCAAAATGGTTGCTTGGACTTCGCAGAGCCAATAGCAAAACCGACCTGAGGGGTCGGTTTAGGTTTTAAAAAGGGGGATGAAAGGATGAAAGCGAAAATAGTATATATGGCGCTAGCCCTGGTGCTGGTGTTTTCGCTGGCAGCGGTGGTGGTGCCGGCAGCCCCGGCGATGGCTGACGAATCAGATATACTGATAGAGGAGCTTGAAGGGACGTACTTTTGGAACAGTTACCTGACTCTCTATACGGAGTGGGAGAGCTATGCAAGTGTAAGCTCAGACTGTGGCTCAGGCACTGTAAACATGACTAACCTTGTCGGAGTGATGAAGTTTGCGGGCTCCCTAGAAGCCCCCATTGGGGGATTCTTGAGAGGCGATTTGAGTGCCACGCTTGACGGCAAAGAGTATAGTGGCACCGTGACCGGGTACATGGGGCCGATTACGGGGGGGCAGACCGAAGTTTGGGGTATATTCTATGACGATACCGGTCCTAACGATATTGAGGGACGCTTCAACATGGTTCTTAACCCCACCGGAGGAGAGGATATCTATGTCATCGATACATATACTATAGATATCACTTGGAAAGACAGTAGTCAATGCTGCTGCGAGCTTGATGAGGATGAGGCCCAGTTTGATATAATACCCGGTAAGATAGCTGTCGGACAAATATGGTGGGGGACATACGACTTCACGGGGGACGGTAGTTCCACAGGCTATTACGACGGCTCATTTAATGTGACCGCTGGCCATGAGCAGTATATAGATCCTTTGTTGGTGGGAATTGACCCTGAAACCAATCCTAATTACCCGCTTTGGTTAAGCGTCATCAATGAAGGTTATGCTATTCTTGATTACACCTGTGATTTGGGAGGGGGGCAGGCAAAAGGATATACCAAAAGATTAGGCGATCTTTGTCTCCAGAAGGATCTCAAGTTTAAGGGTGCTATCGAGGCTTCAGCGAGAGGTTCGGAGTACAGTTTGCCTGGGGATACCGGCCCTTTGACGCTCACGGTGCGACATTGCATACCAGAAGGGCCCACACCTACGCCCACACCTCCGCCTACACCCACACTGGCGGCCTATTTGGACATCGGCAACACAACAAGCGAAGAAGGCCACAACCTGCAGGGGTGGGGTGATATACAACCTCTAACAGCGGGGGGATCGTATGGTGGGGTGGATGACTGCCGCTGCATGGTGAATGGCTCGGAGTGTGGTGACCCTGACAAGTCGTGGGCGTCATTCGTAATGAATACCGGCGCGGGGAAGAAAGCAACAGAGCTGAGGCTGAGAGTGCTTGATGGACTAACTGACGACAGTTTCACGGTAGATGTGAACGGTAATCTCCTCGATCCCTATGCCGATCAATACAATACTGAGACCTGGGTGA
>DAOUEU010000148.1:0-6993 GCA_034430255.1 Dehalococcoidia bacterium
GTGGGGTCGATGTCCAGGCGGCGCATCCTGGTGAGCCGTGCCAGTTGCTCGTCATTATAGTTACGCTCGTGCTGCATCCTGGAGGTGAGAGCCACCATAGCCAGGTTGTGAGCATTAACGATATCGTTGATATCGCCGGTAAGGCCCATGGAGAACTCGGTCAAGGGAATGAGCAGAGCATTGCCCCCACCGGCGGCGGTCCCCTTGATATTCATGGTGGGTCCGCCCGAGGGCTGCCGCAGACAGCCACCTACATTGAGTCCCCGCTTGCCCATCCCCTCCATAAGACCCATTGAGGTCGTGCTTTTCCCTTCACCCAGTGGCGTAGGGGTAATGGCGGTTACCTCGATGTACTTGCCATCGGGCTTGTCCTTGAGGCGCTCGATTATCTTCATGAAATCGAGCCTGCATAGTCTTCCGAAGGGAATGATCTCGTCCTTCTCAAGGTGTAGTCTTTCCCGCCACTCATCGGGTGATGGCATATTGGCTTCGGCAGCCTCAGAGATCTGCCAATCCTTCATTTTAGTGGCATCATAGGCCATATAAACCTCCCTCTCTCAATTTACTCGCTCACGCGGATCAATATTGCTTGAGATAGCTCTGCGGTTGCGAGGCTTATTGCTATTTCAGACCAAGAAACTCTATCGCGTTATCCCGCAGCACCCTCTGCTTGGTCTCATCCTTGATATCCAGCGCCAGGAACTGCTCCTTGGTTAGCTTCAGGCCATAGCTGTTGGAGCCGAACATGACCTTCTCCCGTCCCCGACTGCTGTTCATAAACTTGACCGTCTCGGGGGTCAGGTTGCGTGGATTGTAGGCCGAGATATCGCCGTAGACATTGGGGTGGCGGAAGATCATGGAACACCACTCGTCGACCCAGGGATACCCCGTGTGGGAAAGGTTGATCTTGAGGTTGGGGAAGTCGATGGCAACCTTGTCTACCTCATAAGGGTGACCTACCCAGCTAGGTAGCGGCTCAGCGGAGTGCCCCACCTGCATACCCACCGGCACCCCCAGCTCGCTGCACTTGGCGTACAGGGGATAGCACTTCGCGTCGGACGGGGTGACGCCGAAGGTGATGGGGTGGAAGTAGACATACTTGAAGCCATACTCCTTGACTGCCTTATTGATATCACGCAGGCTGTCATCGATGCGGAAGGGGTTGTAGCTGGCACCGCCGATAATCCTTCCCTTGCCCTCCTTCACCAACTTGTAGATATCGTCAATGGGATACTCCATGATTACTTGGTGGTGGTAGTAATATGACCACATCTTGACGTCGGTGAGCATCACATACTCGAAGCCGACCTCATCCATCGTCTTTATCAGCGCCTCCACGCTATTATGGCCAGGCATAAAGCCTTGTTCTTTAATCTTCTTGAACTGCTCCCTGGTAGGCGCCTGTCCGCCGAACTGGGTCTTAAAGGTGCTGCGTGCCATTATCTTGAACTCTTCCCAGTCAAACATGTACTCTTCGAACCCTGCCTCGGTGGGATAGTTCATTATGTCGACTGCTTTAATGTCTGCAAGCTCTGCCAATTTAAACCTCCTTTTTTACTTTTACTCAGCCTGTGCCTCGGCAGCCCGGACGGTGTTCATCATCAGCATGGTCACCGTCATCGGTCCCACACCGCCGGGAACTGGAGTAATCGCCTTGGCCTTTTCTTTAATGGCATCGAAGTCACTGTCGCCCACGAGGATTCGCTTTCCTTCAGCGGTTGTGCCTACCTGGTTAACCCCGACATCGATTACTACCGCCCCTTCCTTAACCATGTCAGCCGTTATCGCCTTGGGTTTGCCCATAGCAGCGATCACGATATCTGCCTGTTTTACGATCGATGCCATGTCCTTCGTCCCGGTGTGAACCACCGTCACCGTGGCGTTGGCACCCTTCTGTTTCTGCAACAGGATTGCCATGACCGGCTTACCGACGATATTGCTGCGACCGCAGACAACCACGTGCTTACCTTCGGGGCTGTTACCGCTACGAATAAGCAGTTCCTGGACGCCGTGGGGGGTGCAGGGCATGAAGTAGGGCTCACCAATTAATAATTTACCCACATTAACCGGGTGGAAACCATCGACATCCTTCTTGGGATCGATTGCGTTCAGCACCTTGTCCGAGTTAATGTGCTTGGGCAGTGGAAGTTGGACCAGTATACCATTCCACTTGGGATCCTTGTTCAGTTCATCGAGCTTGGCAAGAAGGATCTCCTCCTTAGTATCATCAGGATACACTAAAGTCTCAGACAGGATGCCCAGCTCATCGCTGGCCTTGCTCTTGGCTGTAACGTAGGATACCGAGGCCGGGTCCTCTCCGACTCGTATAATGAACAGGCCTGGCGTGATCCCCTTCTTCTTCAGTTCATCTACCTTGACCTTAAGCTCCCCGCGAATCTCTTTTGCAATCTGAGTCCCCGAAATAATCTCCGCTGTCATGTTATTTTTACCCCTTTCTTTACCCTTTTCTCCTTTCTCTCCTTTACGTCTGCTACTTCTTTAGCGGTAGGGAAAATCCCACAGCTTTCAGCCTCATCGCAGTACCCGAGGCGGTAACACTTGGGCTTAAGCTCCGCCCCCAGGCGCGGTGCTACCCTTTCCACCTCTGCCTTAATCAACTCGAATAGCTCCACTATCTCCCATTGTGCCCTGAGGCATAGCCGCAATGAGCATGCATGAAGCAACTCACGGGCATTCATCGTCATAACCAGCCTTGTCACCATAGCATTGGGAAGTACGTATCGGGCATCCTCCGCCGGGATGTCCGCATTGAGCATATCAATGTAAAGCCTGTGGCAATCACGTACCATGTCGTGGTATTTGGACTCAAACTCGTTCCTGGCGCTAATTGACCTTGGGGTAATATAATCAGCCTTCTTCAGGGAGAGATACCGCTGACTCTGCTGGGTGAAGCTCGCCATCCGATGGCGCACGAGTTGGTGGCTGGTGACTCGGGATATGCCCTCGATGGCGAAGGTGAAGCTGGCATGTTCGAAGGTGGAGAGGTGACCTGAGGTGAGGAGGTGAGTGAATAGACGATCTATCGCCTCCGGGGTTAATTTCTTGCTGATCTCCTTGGTGTCAACAGGTGAGGTGGAAACACGGGCTGCAGCAGCGATTGTACGCTCAGGGTCAGGTGTATGACTGATCAGGGAAACGTAAATCATAGCCACTTGGCCTTGCAGCCCGCCAAGATTATAACATGTGCTGCTGGGTAAGGCAATAGTTTACGAGCATTTTTTGTTCTCTAACCTATCATATAGAAGGATTCGTAGCGGACTCGGAATGTGATATACTATGGCGGAGTGACTATGTACCACGTTGGTGTGGACTTAATAGAGATAGAGCGTATTGAAGAGGTGTTAGCGCGCTGGGGGGAGCGCTTCCTCGAGCGGGTCTATACCGAGGCGGAGCGTGGCGATTGTCAGAATCGCGCTCCGTCACTGGCGGTTCGCTTTGCTGCCAAGGAGGCGGTGATGAAGGCTTTAGGCACCGGAATCCAAGGGGTTGGCTGGCGGGAGATAGAGGTTCTCCCCAATCGCGATGGCAAACCACTGGTTTACCTTTATGGCGGAGCGCTTAAGAAGGCTCAGGGTTTGGGTCTGGGGGAACTGGCTATCAGCCTTTCACATTCACGTGAATATGCCATCGCTTCAGTTGTCGGGGGCAGTAGTGAAGATTGTAACCACAGATGAGATGAGGGAGATCGAGCGCGGCGCTGCCGAGCAGGGTCTCCCCTCCAATGTGCTCATGGATAACGCCGGGCTTGCCATTGCCCTGCAGGTGAAGGATTGGCTCGGCGGCGCAGTGGGACGGCAGATCATTGTCCTAGTGGGGCCGGGCAACAATGGCGGGGATGGTTTGGTTGCCGCTCGCCACCTACATGATTGGGGGGCCAGGGTCAACATTTATATTTGCGGCCACCGAAAGGAGGATGATCCCAACTATCAAATAGTCACTGGTCGTGGCATCAGCACCACTATAGCCAGCCAGGATAGTAACCTGGCCGAGCTTGATAGCCTCCTATCACTAGGCGATGTGGTAATCGATGCCCTTTTTGGCACGGGGAAGCTACGTCCACTTGAAGGCATCATTAAGGAGGTCTTGACCCGTGTGAGGGAGGTGAAAGATTCAAATCCTGGGCTTAAGGTTGTTGCCCTGGACCTGCCTTCGGGGCTGGATGCCGATAGCGGAGAAGTTGACCCCTCATGCCTTGCTGCTGACCTGACCATAACCTTAGGTTACCCTAAGGTAGGTCTCTTCTCCTTTCCCGGCAGAGACCTGGTCGGCGAGCTTGTGGTTGCCGACATCGGTATCCCGGCAAACCTGGGGGAGGGAATCGCCACTGAGCTGATAACAGAGGAAGTGGTGCGGTCTATGCTTCCCCAGAGACCGCGGGGCGCCCACAAGGGTACCTTCGGGCGCGTGCTCGTCTGCGCGGGGTCGCTTCACTATGTAGGGGCGGCTTATCTCGCCTGTGAGGGGGCTATGAGAGTGGGCGCGGGGCTGGTAACACTTGCGGTGGCCCAGAGCCTCCAGCCAATACTGGCCTCGAAGCTAACCGAGGTGACCTATGCCCCACTACCTGAGGCAGCGCCCGGGTTTATAGGTAGCGAGACCTCCCCATCCCTACATGATAAGCTCGCTGACTATGATGTCCTGCTCATGGGGTGTGGACTGAGCCAGCATCCAGAAGTGGTTGAGTTTATCAGGCATTCCTTGCTTGAGATGCCATCCTCCCGTTCCCCGCTCATGGTTCTCGATGCCGACGCGTTAAATACCCTGGCGCAGACCCCTCAGTGGTGGCAAAAACTGGGGCGGGATGCTATACTTACTCCCCATCCCGGAGAGATGGCGAGACTCAGTGGGCTTTCCACTGAGGAGGTCGGACGGGAGCGGTCTGGGGTAGCACGGGAGAAGGCTGCGCTGTGGCATAAGACGGTAGTGCTCAAGGGGGCGCATACTGTGGTAGCTTCGCCCGATGGAGGGGTTAGGATTAGCGCTGTGGCAAACCCAGGCCTGGCTTCAGCGGGCATGGGGGATGTGCTCTCCGGGGTCATAGCCGGGCTTCTGGCTCAAGGGCTTTCCTACTGTGACGCCGCTGCCTGTGGGGTCTACCTCCATGGGCTGGCCGGGGATATGGTGCGGGCCGAGCTTGGCGATGCTGGCATGGTTGCCAGTGACCTGCTGCAGGCCCTGCCCAGGGCAATAAAAAAGACCAAGGAAGGCTGAGATGTTACTGGCTATAGATATAGGAAATACCAATGTCGCCTTGGGTGTCTTTGAAGGGGAGATGCTGCGCGCTACCTGGAATGTGGCCACCGATATTGATAAGACAGCAGATGAGTATGCTGTGCTATTACTAAACCTCTTACCCAGGGAGGGTCTAAATCTCTCTGATATAGATCATGTGAGCATTGCCTGTGTGGTTCCCCCTCTACTCACCATTTTCGAGGAGTTGAGCCAGCGTTACTTTAAAATATCGCCGCTCGTTGTCGGTCCGGGGGTGAAGACCGGCGTGCGGATCTGCACTGACAACCCACGAGAGGTGGGTGCCGACAGGGTGGCAAACGCAGCGGCGGCTCACCACCTCTATAGCGGGCCGATGATCTTGATAGATTTTGGCACTGCCACTACGCTCGATGTGCTATCCAAAGAGGGCGATTACCTGGGTGGTGCTATCGCTCCCGGGATCCTCATCTCCGCAGAGGCGCTATTCGAGAGAGCATCAAAACTGCCCAGGGTCGAGCTAGTCCCTCCAGAACACGCCATTGGCAAGAATACTGTAACCACGATGCAATCGGGGATCATCTTCGGCTATGTGGGGCTTATCGAAAGCCTGGTAAAACGCATGAACCGTGAGTTGGGACAGGAGGCGTATGTAGTGGCCACTGGCGGCCTCGCTAAGATAATCGCCGGGCAGACCAAGGTGGTAAATATGGTTAACATGCACTTAACCCTCATCGGATTACGGTTGATTCACGAGCTGAATCGATAGGAGAGGAGAGATGGTTCGAGATAAGACCATAGTTCTGGGTGTCACCGGCAGTATCGCTGCCTATAAGGCGGTGGAGCTGGCAAGTAAGCTCACCCAGGATGGGGCGCGGGTGGATGTGGTGATGACCAGGTCGGCGCAGGAGTTTGTCACGCCGATGACATTTCGCAGCGTCACCCATCGTCCGGTAGTTACCGAGATGTTTGACCTGGAGTCCGAGTTTAGCATCGAGCATGTATCCCTGGCTGAGCGGGCAGATCTGGTGGTCATCGCTCCAGCTACAGCTAACATCATCGCTAAGCTGTCTGGGGGTATCGCCGACGACATACTCAGTTGCACCTTGCTTGCCACTAGAGCGCCTGTGCTGGTGGCACCGGCGATGAATGTGAATATGTATGAGAATGAGATTACTCAGGAGAATATCGCTAGGCTAAAGAAAAGGGGCTATAAATTTATCGGTCCGGTTGAGGGTCGGTTAGCCTCCGGTGCCTGGGGATTGGGTCGCTTTGCTGAGATAGATGACATCCTGGGCGCGATCCATCAGGCGCTGGGCCGTGCTGGTGACCTGGCAGGACGAAAGATCGTGGTGAGTGCCGGGGGCACTCAGGAGCCTATCGACCCGGCGCGTTATATCGGCAATCGCTCCTCAGGGAAAATGGGCTATGCGCTGGCTGAGGCGGCCCGCGACCGTGGGGCGGAGGTGGTTCTGGTGAGTGCCCCGACTGCCCTTGCTCTTCCCATCGGCGTAGCTTTAGTTCAGGTGCAGACCACCCTCCAGATGAGAGATGCCGTCAATAGTGCGATCCGGCAGGCTGACGCACTCATCATGGCTGCTGCTCCTGTCGATTATCGTTCGGCTTCAATTTCCGAAAGGAAGATCAAGAGGGGGACGGAGTCTCTCAGTCTGGAGCTGGTAGAAAACCCGGATATACTTGGCGAGGTCAAGGGGGGGGAAGGCGGTCTTGTCAGGGTTGGGTTTGCCGCGGAGAGCGAGAACC